>NZ_POUA01000043.1 GCF_003236385.1 Spongiactinospora gelatinilytica | reverse complement strand
GGTTGCACCCGGATCCCACGCTGCCGTTCAGGGAGGGCCGCGAATCACCGCCCGTGCCCCCGCCGTCGACGCCCGTGCAGCGGCAGCGCCCCTCCGTGAAGCGCAGGTCCATGCCGAGCCGCCGCGAGTTCGACGACCTGCTCGACGCCGCCGAGCGCGAAGTGATGGCGCAGCGGCCTGGCCCACAGGTGGAGCGGGTGGTGGCGCGACTGAGGGAGGCGGAAGTCGCGTGGGGTCCGCGTGAGCGCCTCGTCGTTCGAGCTCAGTTGGTCCGCGCGGATCGTGCCCGGCTCGAAGGGGACTGGCCCGGAGCCGGCAGGCTGTACCGCGCCGTGGAGCGGACGCCTCTCGGCGAGAAAGACGTGGACCTTCTCTTGGAAGCCCGCGTCGGCGTCGCCGAATGCCTGGTGCCGGAGCAGGACGACACCGAGGCGGCGTTCACCATGTGGAAGGCGGTGATCATCGAGCTTCGCGGCCTGTCCCGGTCGTCACTCAAAGTGCATCGGCGCTGTCGCGAGTTCGCCGCGGAACTCGCCGAATGGGGCCACCACGATGAGGTCGAGACGATGCTCAGCTCTCTCTGAGCCGCCCGGCGGCCAGAAGTTCCGTGAGCGTCCGGCTCAGTGTCGCACCCACGTTGCCCACCTCCGCGACGGCCTGTTCGAAGCGCACCAGCCGACGATGGATGTCGCCGTATTGGCGCTGTTCCTCGATGGGGAGACGAGGCACCAGGAGACGCCGCGGATCCACTCGCGATGTGGTGGTGGCGTGTGTACCTGCCTGCCGTGCGTTGAAGTGCGCACGCAGGCAGGCGGCCAGGAACCATGGGTCGAGACGCTCGGTGTCGGGCCGGAGCCGATGGATGTGCGGCCCCAGAACAGTGGGTGCCGCGACGTCCACCCATGCGCCGAACTCGGCCGACGGAACGACCACCACCACGTCGTTGGACGATGTCACGGTGACGCCCTTGTCCCGTTCGAGCTGCTCAACGTCCTCGGCGGTGATCCAGAACTGAGGCGGCTGCCCTTCCCGCAGGTCCGCGACGGTGAGCACCGGAACCCCGTCATCGGGCCGTTCACCTCGCCGTATGTATCCGTCCGGGATCGCCTGCCCTGGTGCCAGCGCGAGCGTGCCGGCTTGCTCCAGGTCGGCGACCGCGACAGCGTGGGCGTCCGCCACTTCCCGCACCACCTCGAGATCGCGCAGGACCTTCCCCAGATCCTGGGCTTCCTGCAGGCTCGAGTCGAACTGCCGCCAGGTACGGCGATGATTGACGACCGATACCGACACGCTGGTGGGCGCATGCCGTGCGGGAGTCAGGTCGGTCTCCTCGCCCAGTAGGTCAAGGACCGGTATTTCGATGCTGCTCTCTTGCGCCTTACCAGCCATCGCGCCGAATACCCGATCTCGGACGGCATCCCAGTCGATAGCCTGGGCGCGGGCGGCTGACAAGGTGGCCCGGCAGTCGGCCGTGTCCACCATGAGGACCGAAGGAGTGGTCCGGCGCTGGGCCGGTGGCTGCAGGATCCACAGGTGCAGGCCGACCCCGAAGGGGGGAGCCGCACCCGGGGGCAGGGCGATGACAGCTCTGAGCGACCCCGCCCGCAGCATCGCCGCCCTGATGCGACGGCCCGCGCGGCGTGAGGCCACGGCGGGAGGCAGAAGCACGACGGCGACGCCGTCGTCGCCCAGCGCGGAGACGATGTGCTGCACCCAGGCGAGTTCGGACTCGGTTCGGGGTGGCAGGCCGAACAGCCATCGCCGATCGGTCGCCAGTTCCGCGTGTCCCCAATCGCGTTCATTGGTAGGCGGATTACAGAGGACCACATCAGCGATGGCGGTCGGGGGTTCGCTCCGCAAGGTGTCGGTCGTTCTGAGGTCGATTTCGGGCGTCTCGGCCAGCAGCGACAATCTGGATCTCGCCAGCATGGCGAGAACGGGATCTCGCTCATGGCCGAGAAGCCGGCATGTGCCCTTCCAGCGTTCCGCGCCGGCCAGGAGTAGTCCGCCGGCACCGCAGGCAGGATCGAGCTGTGTGCTGATCTTTCCCGGTCTGGCCTGGGCCGCCACTTCAGCCATGAACGAGGCGAGCGGAGCCGGTGTAGTGGTGATCTGACGGATATGCGTGCCGAGCCACCGGTCGAGGAGGTATTGAAAAGTCTCGCGGCCGCCTTCATGCAGGGAGAGCTCAAGAGCCTGCTCGACCAGATGCTCTTCGCCTGGATCGAGCTCGCGGTGAGGCGCGTCTCGCAGCCGGGCGCCGAACTCGGCGATGACCCGCCCCATGCGATCACGATCGCCCAGAGCCTCGAAAGCCGGCCAGAGGCGTTCGAGTGAACCGGTGGATGATCCGAGCTTGTCGTGCTCACGCAGCCACTCCTCGACCTGGACCAGGGAGAACTGTGGGCTGGTGTCCGTACCGTTGACAGGGGAGGGGAAGGTGTGATGCCGTCTTCGCCAATTGCTGACGGCGGCCCGTCCGACCCCTGCGATGCGCGCGATCTCGGCGAGTGTCACCATGACAGGGCGCTCGCCCATGACTATCAAGCCCTTCCTGAACCAGCCCGCTCAGATCCCAGATCGAAGCGTTGCTCTGTTGACGCAGTTTTCATCATACCCTTCAGTAGGGTGAGTAACCAGAAAAGTCGTACAGGTGTTCTAGGTCTACTGCAGAGACTGCTGTGAGACGAACGGACTGGGCGCGCCGCTCCACGACACGTAGAGCGCCTCGCGGGCCCTCGTGCAGGCGACGAAGAGGACGCAGCGCTCTCGCAGCATGTCACTCCCGTGCTGGAGCCGGTCCACCTCCGCCGGTGTGATCTCCTTGGCGAACGGCACCGCGCTGGCGGTCACCCCCGCCACCGCCACGCAGCGGAACTCCAGCCCCTTCATGGCATGCATGGTCGCCAGGCGAATCCCCTCGGCCTTCGCCGACGGCTGGTCCTTGACCTTGACCGCCGGGATGCCCTCGGCCACCAGCCGGTCGTGGATTTTGTTCAGCAGGATGTTGAAACGGGTGCACACGGCGATCTCGCTCGGCCGCACCCCCTGCCCGAGCCAATCCCGCACGCACTCCACGACCGCTGCGACCTCGGCCTGCTCGCCCGGGAAACCGGCCGTACGAGGACGCTGGCCGTGCAGCAGGGACCGGTAGCCGGACAGGTTCTCGTTACCCTGCCCGCCCAGGTCCTCGACGAGCGACCCGTCGAGCAGGCCGGTCGACCAGGTCAGGATCTCCGCCGTGCTGCGGTAGTTGATGCGCAGCCGGCCGCTCCGACCGGCCACGGAGATGCCGAGTGAGCCGAGGGAGACCTTGGAGTCGTAGATCCGCTGGTGCGGGTCGCCCGTGATGAAAAGATCGTCCGGGCCGTCGAGGACGGCAGCGCGCAGCACCCGCCACTGCGCCGGGTGCAGGTCCTGCGCTTCGTCCACGATGACGTGGTCGAAGCCGTACCGTCTCAGATCTGAGCCGCCGAGCAGGCGGGTCGCTTCCGCGCAGAGCTGCAGGTGGGTGCTGACCCCGCCGCCGCGGAGCTCCGCCGTGAACGCCTCGACCGCATCCCAGATCTGCTGCCGCCGCCGCGGCCCGATCGCCGTGCCCCGGCCCCGCCGGGGCGCCTGGAGATACTCGCCCCGCGAGGTGATCCGCTGCGCGAGGACGACATGCCGGTACTCCTGGCGCAGGAACTGCTCGGTCCATGGCAGGTCCAGCCGCCGGATCACGCGCCGCCAGATCTGCCGCTCGTCGGCGTCCCCGATCATCTTCGGCGTGCGGCCGGCCAGCGCCCGCACTACGCGGTAGGCGTAGGCGTTCACCGTGGTGACATCCACTCGCGCGAGCTGCTTCTCGTCGTCCAGGAGCTGCGTCAGGTTCTCCCGCAGCGCCGCCGCGAGCGCGGTGGTGTACGTCGTGAGCAGGATCCGGCTGCCGGGCGAGCGGCTGAGCAGGTGCTTGACCCGGTGCAGCGCGACCACCGTCTTGCCCGTTCCCGGGCCGCCCGTCACCTGCGCCGGCCCGTTGTAGGACGGACGGTACGCGACGCGCCGCTGCGAGGGATGCAGGAAGACCCGCCACGCGGCGAACGGCTTGCTGAGCACGTCGGTCAGCTCGTCCGCGCTGCTGACCAGGGTGATGCGGGTGGTGGTGTTGATGATCGCCCGCTCAAGGCTCTGGTCCGCGTCGGCAGACGCGTCGGCAGGGCGCCGCTCGGCTACGACCTGCTGGTAGACCTCCTGGGGCGAGAATCCCTCCGCGAGATACTGCAGCACCTCGAACTGGTCCTCGGGCAGCAGCGAGGCGAACGCGTTCAGTTGCGGCTTGTCGATGATGGTCCGTACGGCGCGCAGCACCTGGTCGTCGACGCCGAGATCGCGCAGCACGGTGTCGGAGTGCTTCGCGAACAGCAGCGACGGCGCCTCGGCCGCCGCCTGCTCCAGGGCCGGGGTGAGCTGCTCGATGGCGACGATGTTGCGCACCTCCAGGGCGTGCGTGGCGGAGTTGACGGTGTAGAGCCGCTTGGCCGCCCACCCGTAGGCCTCGTCGTGCGGCACGACGTTCAGCAGCAGGAAGGTGTCGGTGCCATCGTCGGGGGCCAGGACCACGCCCCGCCAGAACTCGGTGATGCGGATGGTGCGCATTCGCGGGTCTCGCGCGTTCACCACCGACTCCAGATGCAGGCCCTTGTCGGCGTACAGTTCGGCGATGGAGAGCTGCTGGAACCTTTTCATGGCCTTGCGCACGCCCGCCTTGACCAGCTTCTCCAGGCCGTCGAAGCTCTCCCAGAAACTGTTGGCGAAGGCGAGCTGCGGCACGCGGAACCTCCCAGGTGAGTGGCGAGGCACCAGGGTATGGCCGAGCCGTTCGGCGGAGCCAGCGATCCCGGCGGATTGCTGCCGGGTAGGGTGGCATCGCTAGGAGGCATGCTCCTACCGTGCTAGGAAGATGCTTCCTAGCGCGGTATGCTCCATGCTGTGCCTGAGGCCCTTCCCCCACACATGCGGCAGCTCGCCGAGGTGGCAACGATCGTGGCGGCCGCAGGAGCCACGGCTGACTGGCTGTACCACCTCAAGGGCGACATGTGCGCGCTGCGTGTGATCAAGGATGGCGTCATCTCGGTTCCCGTCATGATTCCTGCCGACCCGGATCGCGACCCGGAGTTCTTCCGTGAAGCCGTCAAGCGGCTGGAGGCGGTCGTAGAAAGGATGAGTCGATGAGTAAGACGATTGCGTATGTCGTCACGTATGAGAACCGGCGGTGGGTGTCGCGCTGCCCTAGCGGCGAGGTTGAAGGGGTCGGTGTGGCAAGCTCCTTGTCCCAGCTGGAGCGCGACTTGGCGGAGATTCACGCCTGGGCATGGCCGGAGGAAACTCCCGCCGTGAACTTCGTCTTCGATCTCCCCGAGGAGGTGGCGGGAGTGGTGGCGGAATACAATCGCGAGAAGGAGCTAGCCGAAGCGCATGCCGAGCGCGCTGCGGAACTAGCGGTCAAAGCCGCGAGAGTGCTGACGAGCCATTGGTCGGAGCCGGATACGGCACGCGTCATGGGTCTGTCCAAGCAGCGTGTCCACCAATTGAAGGTGAGCGCCTGATGTTGTCAGGGCATGTGGGCTCCTGCTCTGCAGCCGTAGGCGTGATGCTGCGGTAAAGTTTCGTACATGCAGGTCTTCCGCGTGACTGCGTGGCACCGGCCGGTGTCTCCTCCAGCGTGGCCACCACCACCTTCTCGACCTGGTCCAGCCCGATCGACGGCGGGCGGCCAGGTCGCCGCTCGTCGATCAGCCCGTCCAGCCGCAGGCGCAGGAACCGATGCCGCCACTTGGAGACCGTGTCCGGATGCACCCGCAACCGCTCGGCGACCCGCTTGTTGTCCTCACCGTCCGCGCAGCCCAGCACGATCTTCGCGCGCATCGCCAGGACCTGCGCGGTTTGGCCCGCCGCGCCCACCGTTGCAGCACCGCCCGCTCGTCCTGCGACACCGTCAGCTCCGCCTTGGGCCGGCCCGTGCGCACTTCGTCGGCCAGTGCCTGCAGCCCGCCCCGGGCGAAAGCCGCACGCCACTTGCGCACCGTGCTGGCGGCAAGGCCCAGATCACGCGCCACCTGCGCCGTGCTGATCCCCGGCTCCGCACACGCCGGCACGATCCTTGCCCGCGCCGCCACCCTCGACGGCTCCGCTGACATGCCGACCAGTCGAGCACGCTCGGTCTCGGATAAGCGGATCTCGACCGCGGACGGGCCTGGGTGCGCCATACCAATCACCATATGGATTTATCCGACGAATTTCAGGCGGATGACACTAGGGCAGCCCGACAGACGCTCACTGGTTCGAACGCCCCTCACGCTCGCGAGGCGGTGACTGGCGGCCAGATCAGGGGCGATGGCCTAGGAGATGCCGCCTCATTCATTCCACGGAGGGCTTTGGGACGGTGGTCGAAGACGACCAGGACGCTGGTGGTGAGGGTGAGACGGTCGATCTGAGCCAGCCCCTCGGGTTCCGGGTCACCCGCGCCAGGTCGTCACACCCTCAGTTCCATGGCCTCGCGTCGCATCATCCGTCCCCAGTCGGGGCCGCTGTAGGCCAGCGGACGAGCACGTCCAAGGTGTTTGGTGCCGGCGGTCGGATGCCGAGTGTCGGGACCCGCTCTTCGACACCTCCGGCGGCGTCTTCTACGCCCGACTCCACGAGCGCATCGTCACCCAGCCCGCTCTGGTTCGGGAATTGGGCCGAGGAGATCGAGCCCATCCTTCTCGTCCTACCTCGTGGATCCCCTCCTCATTCCGGGTCTTCTCCGGACCGAGGCTACGCCCGCCCCATTTTCAGCCACGGGGGCTCGGGCCAAGCCGAAGAGGTAGACGAACGCGTGGAAGCTCGCATGCGGGGGCAATGCGTCTTCGATCGGAGCCCCTCCTGCACTGCAGGATGGGTAGCCGCAGTGATCACGAACAGCTGGCTCATCCACTGAAGTCGGCCCAGGCGCCCAGGTCGTCTCGATCCGGAATACGTAGTCGGGCTGGTGGGCTTCTGTGAATGCCGACTTCCCAATGGGCAACCTGATGTTGTCGGTTCGGGCTCACCGGCGCAAGCGCATAGCACTACGCCAGCGTGATGCCGTGGCCTCGATTTGGCATCGCTATGAAGCGCCCAGGACATGGGAATGCCTTAAGCGGATATCTCCATTAAAGACTGAGGGAGCGAGGCGCGGACAGACCTGAATGACGCCGCGTGGAGGTTGGGTTGAGCTTCCCGAGTGACCGCCGTTCGTGACAGCAGGGGCCCGGACGACCCCAGACTGCTCTTCGGCGGCGACGGGTGGAAAGCGTTCATCGACGGCGTCAAGACCGATGAATTCACCCTCGATTCTAATTCTCAGATGACTTCCTCGCAGCGTCTCTGGCCGGGTGGCGAGGGCCATGGCCGGGCGGCGCGATCAGTACGGAGGTGAAGTTCTCTCCCTCGATGAGGGGAGTGGCAAGACTTAAGCCGCCTGCTGCCATGCGGTCATACTCGGCCAGGACGAGTTTCTTCGTGCGGTAAATGCCATGCTTGGCAATCTCGTTGTTCTTGAGCCCGCCGGTCTCCGACTGGAAGGTCTCCAGAATGTAGTCCACGTCTGAACGATCGACGCCATAGAGGTGGAAGAAGTAGGCGTCGAGTTCGGCTCGGATCTGGGCGCGACGCTCTTCGTCCCATTGGAACGGCTCACCGGAGTCGCCGAGGTCACGGGCGAGTCCGGTCATGTCGTAAGCGGTGTAGACGAGTTCGAGGACGCGAGGAACAACAAAAGCCTTGTGGGGTTCCAGCGACTGAGGGGTGGGAAGCGGAAGCTGCTTCCATGTCATGAGAGCCATATGGATGCCACCGGTCTTTTGCCGGCTTACGAAATCGAAGACCAAGGAGCTCTGGGCGGCGATGAGGGCGGCTGCCAAGGCGGGTGAAACATGCGGCAGCATCAAGGGGTAGGTGTGACCGACCGCTGCCCGTGGGAGGAATGCTGGAATAGCGGTTCGTTCATTGGTGGAAGAGGTTACGTCACACCAGCCGCACAGCCAGTCCCTGTCCCACTTCAGTTCGCTAAGGCGCAGCAAAACACCCGGCACCTGCACGCCTTTGCCATTCCTGCTCGTTGCAATAAATCCGCTTTCGGCGATCCAGTTCAGTGGCATGGCGAGCCGTGCTGGATCACGTAGCTCTTTGCTGGTCAGATAACGAGGCTGGTTTTGGCGAGTGACGGCCGTGGGACTCCTGATCACATCGGCTGCACGATGGTTGAAGAAGTCGACCATCTTGGCTTCGTATAGCGGCAGCATCCGCTCCTCCCCGCGCACGAAGATATTGCCGCGGAGCTTCCATCCCTCGGCTTCCAGGCGCTCACGGCTGCGGAAGAGATCGGAGTCGTCGGTCATGTTGAAATGGTTTTTCGTGACGACTCTCCAGATGTTTCCGTCCCGCTTGGTTTCGTCCCAGAGAACTGGAAGACGCCGGTAAATTGCTGCCGTTAGGTCGGCGTCGCGGCGCGTGCGGAATATCGGCACGTTGCCAGTGTTGGGATTTATGAGGGTGATTTCCTCCGGACTGAGTTTGAAGACTCGTGCGACGTCGTCGAGATCGCTGGTGTCTTCGAGGAAGAAGGCGAACTTGGCTGCTCTCTCGCGCTGTTTCCGGCCAGCCAATGACAGCAGGCAGAATTTGTAGCTGGCGTGCACGCCGATGAACAGTGGCTTTCGATTCTCGAAGTCGTACAGGCATGCGATCGCGCCTTGTCGCGTAAGCTCGCTGAACAGGTGCTGTGCACCTGCGCCTGTTGCGATAGCGGTCGGCACGATGCACCCGACCCGCCCGTCAGGAGCGACGATGGAGGTAAACCGTTCGGCGAAGAGCTGGTCTGTCTGGAGTGAATTGACGCCCTTCACAGTGAGGCCCTTGCCGCAGAGCGGGAAGACTCCGGATGCTGCGGCGAAGAGAAACGTGGACTTCACCTTGCGGCGCTCGTCCCTGTACTTCTGGCCTGCTTCCGGGTGTTCCTTCGCCCACCGGGCGATCTTCGTGCGGCGTGCCTGGCCGGCCATGGCCGCGATTGAGGGTTCGACGACGCTGAAGTACTTCTTGTCCTCGAAGTCGACCTTGTCCCATGGCGGGTTGCCCAGCACGCAGGAGAAGCCGCCTGCCCAGCCGGTAGCGGGATCGACATCCGAGCCGGTGTGTTCAGGGACAGCGAAGATGTCGGGGAATGCCAGGTGCCAGTGGAAGAATCGGTACTTAAGGCGCAGCTTCACGATCTCGTTGTGAGTGCTCTGGGAGGCGGCCTTGAGCTTCGGATCCTGCAGCGCGCGGAAGACGCTGTGTGTGATCGGAGGCGGGGCGTCCTTGGCCTTGAGCCACATGAATGCCGCACACCAGGCGTCGGCCAGGTGTCGCGCTTGAACGTGCTCTGGTGACGACTCCCACTTCTGGTAGTCCGCCTCTTGCCGGTGGACCTGAGCGAGTGTGTCCGAAGGCGCATCAGAGATGGCACGCAGGCGGGAGGCCAGCGCCGTATTGGTCACCTTCGTCTCGGTGTCCAGATCGAACAGGCCTCCCTGTCCCGCACGTTCTTGCTCGTTCTGAGCGGTCAGGAACCTCGCGTACGCCTCGTCATCCCCCTCGACGGCCTTAAACGCCTTGTTCGGGATGCCGTCGCGCATCAGTGCGGGTGTCGCGCCGATGAGGCCATTGCCGTGCTTTATGTGCGCGTCCAGAAAACCGAGCGGCTTGCCCGGCTCCAAGGCTTCCAGCCAGAGCGAGACCTTGGCCAACTCGACCGCCATCGGGTTGAGGTCCACCCCGTACACGCACCGCGCGATCACCTCGTGCAGCGCGTGCCGTACCGCATCCAGCGTTGGTTCGGGGTTGCCCTCGCGGACGGCGGCGACTCGCTTGGCGATGCGGCGGGCGGCGGCGACCAGGAAGTGGCCGGAACCACAGGCCGGATCGCAGACGGTCAGGGAGAGCAGCTCGGTGACGATGCGATCGGAAGCGTCCGGCTCGCCCGCCGCCGACGCCTTGATCTCGCCGCGTTTCTGCGCGTCGTCAATGACGGGGTCGAGGGTGGAGTCGAGCAGGGTCTCGATCAGCGAGCTGGGCGTGTAGTAGGAGCCGGTCTTCTTGCGGTCGTTGCCGAGGCGGTTGACGAGCTCGAAGGTACGGTCGACCCCGCTGTGCTTGGGGATCAGCTCCAGCAGGGACTCGTAGATGGAACCGAGTTCCTCCGCGCCCATGTTCCGGTAGTCGATGGTGCGCCACCTAGAGGAGCCCTCGTCCTTGACGCGGGCCAGGTGCCGGACCGCCTCCAGCAGGTGGGCGTTAGCGATCAGCGTGCCTTGAAGCGGAGCGTCCGTATCGGTGTCGTCGAAGAGCCCGCCGAGACCGGGGAGGCCCAGTTTCTCATGGCCGTTCTCGTCGCCCAAGGTGTGCAGGACGATCCTTAACGCCTGGTAGAGGTCAGTGTGGGAGGTGCCGCGCCGGCGGAGGGCGTGGCGGCGAAGGCGGGCGGAGGAGAAGTACTTCTCGTAGCGCTCGCGGGCCTGCTGATCCGCATTGAGCGGGTGCAGGGCGTCGCGGTCCTCGGCGACGAACAGGAAGATCAGCCGGTAGACGAGCCGGAGCAACGCGGCGTGGAACTTGTCCACGTCCAGCTCGGCCCGAAGTCGTTCGTTGGCAGGGTGCTTCAGGAAACCGGTGCCCAGCGCAGTGATCGCTTTCTGGACGCCGTCACGGTGGCCCTCCAGGGCACGTACACCCGAGACGATGGCCTCGACACGCCACTTCTCCAGCCAGCAGGCCGACGGCGCCTCGTTGTCCTCGACTCTGAATCGGGTGTAGTGCAGCAGCCGGTAGAGCAGCACGAACTCGCTGAACAGCTCGCCGTCGAAGATCGCCTCAAAGTTGAACTCCACGTACGAGGCCGTCGCGAGGGCGCTGGAGTCGCGCAGCAGGCGCAGCCGCCGCCCGTTTGTGATGACCCCCCACAGGTGGGCCTCGGTCCGGTTGAGGAACTCCTGGACGAGAGACTGCGGCGGGACCTGGCCCTTGCGGTGCCTGTCCAGGTCGGTGTCCCACGCGGCCAGGTGCATCGGGACGTGCTGCCAGTGGTGGCTGATCGCGAACGTGCGACTGCCGTCATCGGACGGAATGCCAGCGGCACCTACGGTGGAGAGCTCGCCGAAGCCGAGCTCAGCGAAGAGCGGCACCAGCCACTGCGAGATCGCCAGGCCGGTCGGGTCGGCCGGCGTCTCGACCTCGGGCGCGACCGGCAGCTTCTCCCGCAGTTCCTTCCAGACCGACTTGAGGTACTCCCAGTGCCGCTCGGCGTCGTCCCGCACCGTACGGGAGCCGATGACCTTGTAATCGACAGGCAGGCAGCCGGGGACGCCCTTGCCCTCCGAGATGCGCAGCAGCATGTCGGCCGGGAGTAGACCTCCGACCGTGTGGACGGCGGAGGAGACCTGGTTGCGGGTGACGGCGGACATCAGGCGGCCCCTCCGGCGGGCAGGTAGACGTACACGCCGAGGATGTCGGCGGGTTCTTGCACGGCGACGTCCAGACCTCGGACGATCTCGCCGGACGCGCTGCGCACCCGGCGGTGGGAGTCCTCCAGCTCGGCTTGGAGCTGCTTGCCGTACTCGCTCAGGTGACCGGCGGTGGCGGGCAGGCCGTCGAGGACGCGGGTCATGGTGCGCTCGCCGAAGACGGGATCGGTGTTGACGTCGGCGGTGGCGTCGACGAGCTGGAGCGCCTCCTCCGGTGGCAGCCAGAGTGCGTTCGCGGGCGAGCCCTGGAAGGCCAGGAGCCGGGCGTCCTCGGCGACGAGCTGCTTCTCGCCCGAGCGGGACGGCAGCGTGAGGTGGAATCGGTAGCGGACCAGCAGCAGCGTGGTACGAATCTGTACGGCCTCGGTGCGGATCACCCCGCAGCGCCTGGCCGGACGCCTGCCCTCGGTCTCCAGTGCGGTGTTGAGCACGTACCCCGCCAGAGCCCCGACCACGGGATCGGTACGGACCAGGGCGGCCTCGCCGCGGGCCACTGCCGCCGTGGTCCGGAAGGGGATCGGACGGTTCGGCTCGCCGCCGGACACGGGGGCGATCGCGTCGCGCAGGCCGGCGGGGGTGCCGCTGATGTCGGCCGTGAAGTCGCCAGGGACGCCGTTCTCGCGGATCACGCCGTCCAGCGCGTCGAGCGCGTTGCGTACGAAATGTTGCACCTCGTCCGACCGGCCCAGCGTGTCGCGGATGGCGACGGCCTCGCGGGCCACCTCCTCCGGGTGGATGGAGCGCTGGGCGAAGCGGGAGCGGGAGGTGCGTTCGCGCTCGGCGGCCGAGTTCCACTCCGCTTCCAGGGTCTCGGACTTGCGGTCGAGCTCCTCCAGCCCGAACAGCGCCTCCTGGTCGGGCTGTTGCTTGCGCATGAGCAGCCATTCGACGATGGCGTCGGTGACCCCGGCGGAGGCGGCGTCCGGGACGGAGACGGAGATGCCGAGGTCCTTGCGGATCTGGCGGTGCTTTTTGATCAGGACTTCGAGGACCTTGCCGTCGATGCCGTTGTCGTTGCCGTACAGGGTGATGACCTTGACGACGTCGCGCTTCTGGCCGTAGCGGTCGACGCGGCCCTCGCGCTGGTCGTGGCGGGTCGGGTTCCACGCCAGGTCGTAGTGGACGACGGCATCGAAGTGGTGCTGCAGGTTGACGCCCTCCGACAGGCAGTCCGTGGCGACCAGGACGCGAGGGGCGTCGGCGCTCTCCTCGGCCAGCTCCTCGATGTGC
Source organism: Spongiactinospora gelatinilytica (assembly GCF_003236385.1). Taxonomy (GTDB): domain Bacteria; phylum Actinomycetota; class Actinomycetes; order Streptosporangiales; family Streptosporangiaceae; genus Spongiactinospora; species Spongiactinospora gelatinilytica. The sequence goes on along the minus strand of NZ_POUA01000043.1, from coordinate 18,199 downwards.
TGCAGGCGCCGCTGCGGGGAGAGGGTGCCGGTGACGTGCCGGACGACGGTCCTCTTGCCGAGATTGCCGTCGAGGTGCTCGGCGACGTACTCAGCGGTGGGGATGTAGCGGCAGAAGACGATCGGGTTGTAGCCCTCGCGGATCAGCACCTTTAGGTGCTTGACCAGGGCAGCCAGCTTCAGGTCCTCCTCCGGGCCCTCCAGCTTCACGGCACGCTCGGCGAGCTGGGCCAGCCGCGCTTTCGCCCCATCGGTCTCCGCGCCCGGCGCGACGTCGAGACCTTCCATGACGTCGCTGTCGGAGGCGTCGCTGGTGAGCGGGGCGCCCAGCCGGTCCGCCTCCTCCGGGCTCGCGGCGACGGCGGCGGCCGAGCGGGTCTGCAAGGTCTGGGAGGCGGCACGGGGTGAGGAGACCATGGAGCGCAGCAGCGCGATCGCCGACCACCAGGCGATGCGGGACTCCCGCTTGCCCTGCTCGCCCGCTGCCCACACCCGTTCGCTGGCGTAGGCGATGGCGTCTTCGAGTAGCGCCCGGTAGGCGGGGGAGAGGCGGTAGGTCTCGTCCTTGAAGAAGCGGTCGGAGGGGAAGGATGTGTCCTCGCGCTGGCTGTCGTCGGCCAGGCCGTCGTTCACCCCGAGGAATTGGCGCACGTCGGCCCGCTTGCGCTGCACGAAGTACTGGGCGAGCAGCCGCCGCCCGGCGTCCGAGTCGAGCTTGACCGAGGCCAGCTCGGGGCTGAGCAGGCCCAGCAGGTTGCGGAAGGCGCTCTCCTTCCCGCTGTGCGGCGTCGCGGTCACCAGCAGCAGGTGCCGCTCGGGCTTCTTGGCGATCCGCTGCAGGAGCTCGAAGCGGAGCTGGTTCTGGGTGGAGGTGCTGTCATCGGCGGCGACGCAGGTGTGCGCCTCGTCCACGATGACGAGGTCGGGGCAGTGCCGGACGAAGTCGTCGCGGTGCCGGGTGGACTTGATGAAGTCCGTGGAGACGATCACCCTGTGGTGCCTGTCGAACAGTGACTGACCCAGGTCCAAGCCCCGTTCCAGTTTCGAGACCGTGGAGGCCAAGACGAGTTCGGCGTTGATGCCGAACTTGGTCCGCAACTCCTCCTGCCACTGCTCGGCCAGCGCCGGTGAGCAGAGCACGGCCAGCCGCTCCGCGCTGCCCTGGGCGAGCATTTCTGCGGCGATCAGCCCGGCCTCGACGGTCTTGCCGATGCCCACGTCGTCGGAGATCAGCAGGCGCACGGTCTTCTGCCGCAGCGCCATCATCAGCGGAACCAGCTGGTACGCCCGCGGCTCCACCGCGATCCCCGCCAGCGACCGGAACGGCCCCGCACCCGAGCGAAAACCGATGCGCAGCGCTGAGCGCAGCAGCCCGGCCGCGTACTGGTCGCCCAGATCCTTGGGCGAGGGCGGCGCGAAGCTGGCGCTGGCCACCTCCTCGAACGCCGGGAAGACGGCGGCGTCGTCGTCGGAGCCGCCCAGCGGGCGCAGCACCAGCATGTCGGGGGTGCTCTCGGGGAGCACCACCCAGTCGCGGCCCCTGGCCGAGACCAAGGATCCGGCGGAGTAGGCGGGCATCAGCTGTTTCCTTGTGTCGTCATGGATCCGAAGTAGCGCTCGTTCTGGGACGCGACCGCCGCCCAGTCTGCGTCGTGCGAGAAGCGGATGACGTCCCAGCCCTGGTCGAAGAGGCGCTCCTCCGCCTCGGCGTCCCGCTCGGCGACCACCGCGTCATGGTGGACCGGGCCGTCGACGAAGACCGCCAGCTTGACGCCGGGCAGCCGGTAAACGTAGTCGGGCCGGGCCAGCGCCTCGGTGATGAACGTCTGCGCCTCGTCAGGCAGACGCAGCCCCTGCTGCTTCAGCCAGGCGAGGAAGTCGCGCTCCAGCCCGCTCTCCGACTGGTCCGCCAGCCGGTTCAGCTGCTCGGTACGGCTCTCACCGCGCCCGGTCGGCCTGGCCTCGGCTGCAGCCAGGCGCAGCAGCAGGTCGCGGACCGAATGCCGGTCGATGTCGGTGTGGTTGAGCTGGTTGCCGTAGGTGAGCAGGCAGTCGTAGCAGCCGCGGGCGCACTTCCGGTCGGGGCGGGGGCCACCGCGGTCGGTGCCGTCAGGGGCGAAGTGACAGATTTCCAGCGCCTCGGTGGCGGCGCGGGCCAGCGCGCCCGGCTCCGACTGCATCAGCCGGAGCACCCCGGCGCCGCCCTCCGCGGCCTCGGTGAAGAGCATGCGATCCCGCGGCCCCTCGTTGGGCGGCAGCAACTCGCTGGTCAACTCCGAGTCCTCCAGCTCGAAGGCGGCTTCGATACCGCGTTCGAGCGCGTACATCAATGAGAGCGCGACCGGCACGGGCAGAGGTTCATCGAGCTTGAGCACCAGGATGTTACGGGTGTCCTGCACGTACGGGATGACCCGCTTGCGCTGACGCTTTTCGTTGCCGTCGGCGTCGACGACCGGCATCTCGCTGGAGTCGCCGGAGGCGTCGGCCGCCGCCTGCTCGTTCAGCCAGCGGCCGTCGGCCGGGTCGAGCCAGAAACCGTCCGGGTCGTCCTTCTTGGCGCGCAGGCGTCCCATGTTGGAGATGCGTACGGTGGCGGAGTCGCCGAACGAGAGCGTCGCGAGCTTCCCGGCGGCGTCGGCCAAGAGCGCGTCACGGCGGCCCGTTCGCTGCCCATGATCGTTGTAGCGGTAGGAGGTCACCAGCCGGAAGCCCGCGCGGCGCCGCTCCTCCTCGTCGGAGGAGATCCGCTCCCGCCGCCGTGTGTAGACGGTGTGCAGCTGGAGCAGGCCGCGCGTCGGCGTGGGCAGTGCCGCGCCGCACACGTCGCACTTGTCGGCGCGGTCGGCCGAGTCGTAGTGGTAGCCGCAACCGACGCAGCGCTGTGCCTCGGTGGTCACCACCTCGCCAGAGGCGTCGGGACGCAGCTGGATGCGATCCACCTGGTAGCGGTTGCCCTCGTGGTAGATCAGCGCGCCGGGCCCGAACTCCCTGATCGCCAGGAATCGGGGCCGCTGCAGGTAGTCGCCGTCGCCGTAGCGCCGCCCCGTCGTCGGGATGTACGCCGCCAGCGGCAAGCGGGGGAAGGAGTAGCCAGGCAGGAAGCCCTCGCTGGCCAGGTAGCGGTACGGATTGAAGTCCGACAGCAGCGACCGGCTGTCCACGCTCTCGTTCTTCAGCAGGTCGAGCTGGGTTTCGGCCTGCTTGCGCTGCAGCTCGGCGATCTTGCGGTCGCGGTCGGTGAGCGTGTGGTCCAGGCGCCGCCGGTTCTGCTCGGCCTGGTCGGCGAGGGCCGCCCTGAACAGGTCGCGCCAGCGGTCGAAGGACCGGTCGAAGCCCTCGGGAGCGCGGCGTACCTGCTCCTCGATCCACTCCTCGTGCCACCAGGTGGGCGGTTCACCGGCGCCGGGCAGCACCTCATCGAGCACATTGCGGGCCGCGGCCACCGCGCGCCGGCGAGCTTCCTGATCACGAACGTCGGCTTCGACGTAGGCGTGCAGGAGCAGATCGGGGTTGGGGCGGCGGGCGCCCTCGTCATAGCTCAGGTCGATGAGCGTCGGGATGTTGTTGCCCAGCCGGAGCCCGCTCTCGGCCAGCCAGATGGCCTGGACGTGCGAGCGGACCAGATCCTCGTTGGCGAGGTCCAGCCGTGGTGGGCGGACCGCCCCGGCAACCATGCGGTCGGAGCGGCGGAAGTAGTACTGGTCGTGACTGTTGCCGGTGGCGCAGTAGGTGGTGACCAGCGCCGGCTGCCCCTGCCGGCCGGCCCGGCCGCTGCGCTGGGCGTAGTTGGCGGGTGTGGGTGGCACGTTGCGCATCATGACCGCGTTGAGCTCGGAGATGTCCACGCCCAGCTCCATGGTGGGGGAGCAGTAAAGCAGCTTGAGCTCCGCCTTGCGGAAGGCCTCCTCTCGCTGCTCCCGGTCCTGCGGTGACACCTGTGCGGTGTGCTCGCGGGCCGACAGGCCCCCGAGGGCGGCGGCCGTGTCGCGGTAGAGGTCGCGGAAGAAGACATTGACGCGTGGGCCGTCGCCGCTGGCGTAGGTGCGGGTCAGCGGGTCGTGCGTGCCGCTCTCGCCGGTGCCCGCCCGCCAAATGAGGCAGGCGGCGGCGATGCGGTAACCGGTGATGGGCGGTCCGGAAGGGCGGCGGTAACGGCCGGCCCGCTGCGGTGCGACCTCGGCCGTCGTCAGCAGATACGCCTTGGCCAGCACCTTCATCAGGTCCGCGATGATCCGCTGGGCGTCGTCGGCCGACACCTGAGGGAAGTGGATCCGCCGCAGGTACTTGCCGAACTTGCCCCTCCCGGACAGGAACAACCCCGAACGATCGATGCCGGGGCGGGACCCCTGCGGGTAGGCGGTGCTCACCTTCGGCCGGTCGCCGCCGGCCAGCCGCCATGGATCCTTCAACCGCTCCTCGCTCGCACGCTGCAGGCTGTCGAAATCTTCCCGGAAGTACTCGACGTCGATGGCCAGCGACCGGCGCATCTCGTCCAGCAGCGCCCGCATGATCTCGGCGCGCTGCCCCGGCTCGGTCTGGCGCAGTTCGGGACGGGCGTCGCTCCACCGTTCGTCCCTGGCGGCCAGCCAGTCGAGGTCCGCGTAGTCGATGACCAGCAGCCCCGTCTGCTCCAGGTTGGGCATGGTGACCCGCCAGCCCCGCTGCAGATCCAGGTAGAGACGGAAGGCGATGACGTCCCGTAGCGTCTTCGCCGCGCCGGCGGCCATCATCGGTGGTGGATCATCACCCGCCGTATAGTCGGCAGGGCTCAGCCCCAGGGCCCCAGAGACCCGGGCGGCCAGGTCCTCGTGCCGGACGCCCTCCTCACCCGCCGCGGTCGCCGCGTGGTAGAGCGCGCTGCGCAGCTGAGTGATCTGGACGAAGTCATTGAAGTGCCCCGCTTGCAGGGAGGCGTCCTGGCGGTTGTCGACAAAGGTCAGCAGCTTGCGGGCCTCCTTCTTCAGCGCCTCGGCCGGTACCTGCTTGAGCGAGCGGACGATCGAGGCGGAGACCAGCGACGTCGCCGAGGAGCGGCCTTCCTGGTCGAGCCGGGCCAGCTTGGCGAAGTCCCTCCCGCGCACCTGCTCGTAGCTCACCCCGCAGTGCAGGCAGAACAGGAACGGGGCTGGGATGAACGCGGCCTTCAGCTCGCCCTGCCCCTCGACGCCGTAAGGATCGACGGTCACCAGGCGGGGGATCCTCGGCCGGTACGAGTCCCGCACCATCTCCTCGCCATGCGCGTCGAACTCCAGCCAGGACTCGGGCAGCCGGCGGTCCTTCATCGCCTGCTCGACGCTGAACGGCCAGGGATGGGTGGAGTCGATGTAGAGGTAGCCGTCTTCGCCGCTGCCGCCGGTCGCGGCCGTCTCGCGGCGGTTCTCGTACACGGTCTTGCCGTTCTTCTCCGAGCGCCACACGGTCAGGTACTCCTGGCCGCACTCGCGGCAGAAGGCCAGCGGCAGCAGGATCTTGCCGTCGGTGCCGGGCTGGTAGAGCTGGTAGTCGCGGGTCAGGTGACGGCTCGACTCGTCCTCGAGTGTGACGTGCACCGTGTCGCCCTTGGACAGGAACTGGTGCAGCCGGAAGGCGAAGAGCGGGCGGCCGGTCAGCGGATGGCACGCCTCCGATCCGGCCTTCAGCGTTGCCCGGATCGCCTTCACGCAGGTCTCCGCGTCCAGACCGCTCGCTTCGGCCAGCTCGATGGCGGCCTCCTCGATCTTGGCGGGCTGCTGGCGGACCAGATGTCCCTCCTCATCGACGGTGAGCCCGAAGCGGGTCTCGATCCAGCGCGCCAGGGGATCCCTGACAAGGTCCTCGTACGCGCGCGGCGCCCCTGGCGCGGCCAGCCGCTCGACCGGGACCGTCTCAGGCGGTTCCCCGGTGGCGCGGACCAGCGTCTCGCCGATGATGTTCGGGGCGTCGACGGGCGTGCCGAAAAGCGTCGTCGCGATGCGGGCCACCTCGTCGCGGCGGCCCTGGGCCGTGCCCTCGGTGGCCATGGTGGCGGAGGTGCCGATGCACTGCAGGCTCGTGGCACGGCAGGCGTCGCGCACCCGGCGGATGAGCAGGGCCACGTCGGCGCCCTGCCGGCCGCGGTAGGTGTGGAGCTCGTCGAAAACCAGGAACTCGAGCCCCTCGGCCATCTTGATGAGCGACCTGCGGTCCTCGGGCCGGGTGAGCATCAGCTCCAGCATCACGTAGTTGGTGAGCAGGATGTCCGGCGGACTGTCGCGGATCTTCTTGCGGGCGGCCTCGTCCTCCTGACCGGTGTAGCGGGCGAAGCGCACCTTCTCCCGGCCGGCGTCGTAACCGTCCCGCAGATACTTCTCCAGCTCCTTGAGCTGGCTGTTGGCCAGGGCGTTCATCGGATAGACGATGATCGCGCGCACGCGCTTGCGCGCCTTCGGGCCCTCCTGGTCCCGCTGCCTGAGCACTCTGTCGACGATCGGCACGATGTAGGCCAGGGACTTGCCCGAGCCCGTGCCGGTCGTGAGCACGTACGAGCTACCGGACTGTGCGGTCTTGATGGCTTCGAGCTGGTGCTGGTGGAGGGTCAGCGGCCGGCCGTCGCACTCCGTGCCCTCCTCGGCCTTGCCGACCTGGAAGATGCGGGTGCACTCCGGGTGCAGGGTCCCCTTCTGGGACGCCTCCAGCACCGTGCCGCCCGACTTGAAGAACGGGTTCAGGGACACCCACGGATCGGGCCACTGTGATTTGGCGTCCAGATCGTCTTCGACGAAGGCCGCGATCCGGCCGTCGCGAATGATCGTGCCGCCCTCGGTGAACGCCCTGTAGTCCTTGAGCAGCTGCTGGTGGACGCCGAAAACGTCCATACCGGAGCCCGCGCTGCGCGGCTCCGCTGCCGGGGCGGGCATCTCCACCTGATCGGCCGGCCTGGCCTTGAGGCAGGCAACCGGGTCGAAGTCCGACCAACCGGGGACGTTCGCCGTCCCTTCGATGAGCGGTAGCAGCGCTTCCCGGACGGTGACCGCGTCTGCGGGCCGGTCGGACGGGTCCTTGGCGAGTAGCCGCTCCACCAGGCGTGTCAGATCCTGCGGGACGTCGGAGCGGAGCAGGCTGATAGGTGGCGGCTGCTCCTTCTGGTGCTTCTCAGCGAGGTCGTAGGCGGACTCACTGTGGAACGGCGGGACACCGGTGAGCATTTCGAACAGCACGCAGCCCAGGGCGTACAGGTCGGCCGCCGGAGTAACGCTCGAGGCGCGGAACTGCTCAGGGGCCATGTAACGGGCACTGCCGACCGTGACACCCGTGCTGGTGATCTTGCTATGCTCGATGTCCCCGATGACCCGGCCTGCGCCGAAGTCGAGAACCTTGACCAGGCCACCGCCCAGTAGCATCACATTGCTGGGCTTGAGATCGCGGTGGACGACTTCGACGCCGTGGGCGGCGGACAGCGCGTCGGCCATCTGCGCTCCCAGGGCCGCGGCCCAGGAGACGGGGAGCTGTGGATGCTCGGTGATGAGGTCGGTGAGGGACTCGCCGTCGAGCAGCTCCATCGCCAGGTACGGCAGACCGGAGGAGTCGACGCCGCCGGCGATCGTCTTGGGCAGGTTGCGGTGTTTGAGCCTGCGCATGATGCGCACTTCGCGGTCGAACCGCTGCGCCGCCTTGGCGTCGGTACGAGAGCTCAGGACCGTTCCAGTTCGGCTGCGGAGGATCAGTTTGACGGCGACCGTGGCGTCGTCGTGAAGGTCCTTGGCCCGGTGGACCTCTCCCATGTTGCCCTTGCCGAGGGGAGCCAGGAGCCGGAACCGGTCCGCCACCACGTCTACGTTCACCGTCAGCTCCTCGCCGTCTGCGCGATGATCACTAGGGGCCACCGTACACGCATTGCTGGCGCTTGGGTATAGGGTGAGTGTTAACATAGTCAACGGATATGGCGAGGTGCTCTGGTCGGCTCGTAGCGCCGGTAATGGTCCCTGACTAAATCTATGACGTATTGTCCGATAATGACACCTGCGTGCTCATCTATTACGCTACACACTTCAGTCACGACAGGTAACACGCGCTAATCGATCCACGACCTTCTTGACATTTGTGGATTCATCTCCGTCGAGAAATGTCGGTCTTATTCACAGATGCGATGGGGCTTCTCATGACGGCGGATTTGTTGTACCGACCCAGCCTGGACGATTTGCGCTGGCTGGAGCAGCTCAATCTAGTCACATGCCTAGTGATCGGTACCGCGTTGGATGGCCATCGCGATCGCTTCAAAGCACTCGCGCCGGAAGTCCGCAGCGTGCAGTCCAGCCATGTGGCCGGCCTCGTCCAAAGCGGCGTCTACGCCGTCGAGATCGACCAGGAGTGGCACGCAGTGGTGATCCTGGACGGCACGTTCGGGGAAGCGGAGAGCGCTGACCGCCGCTCCCTCGACTCCGGCCACCTCATCACCGCCTGGGCGGCCCATCAGGAGTTGTGGGAGCAGGCAGAACCACTCGGCGGCGACTCGCGTTTCCGGGTCGGCGATCTTGTCAGGCCCGATGGAGACTCTGTCGTGGGCAGCGTGCTCAAGGTGCTCGGAGGAACTTCCGTCCCCCGTTACGAGGTCGACATCAGGGGGAAGAAGCAGCGCTTCACCGAGCAGTCTCTGCAGGCAGCCGTCGGTGACCCGGACGATATGAAGTTCTGGATCGCGCAAGACCCGGCAGGAGCGGACGACATCGCGCTCACTCTGACCTGGACCAAACTGACCCATCCGCTGACGGACACGATCTACTCCTTCGCCTCCAGTAAGACGGTCTTCCGCGCCTACCAGTTCAAGCCCGTGCTCAAGATGCTCACTGGCTCGTCCGGGCGAATTCTCATCGCGGACGAGGTCGGTCTCGGTAAGACGATCGAGGCGGGCCTGATCTGGAGCGAGTTGGAGCAACGGAGAAAGCTGGACCGGGTGCTGGTCATCGCCCCCTCGGTGCTCAAGTACAAGTGGCAGGCCGAGATGCGCCGGCGCTTCGACCGCAACCTCGAACTGCTGCGCCCGAAAGAGCTTGACGTCTGGCTCGACCGGGTCGAGAGCGGAGACGATCCGACCCTGCACGCGGTCATCTCGATCGAGTCGCTGCGCATCGCGGACAAGGTCCTGGCGCGGCTCGGCACCCTCCAGCCGCGCTTCGACCTCGTGATCGTCGATGAGGCGCACAGTATGCGCAACCGCGAGAGCAAGGCCAATGCCCTCGGGCAACTGCTCTCCGACAGCAGCGACTACCTCGTCCTGCTCTCGGCCACGCCGCTCAACCTCGGCAATGATGATCTGTTCAATCTCGTGAACCTCCTCGAGGAGGGCAACTTCAGTGACCGAGACGTCTTTGCCAGGCAACTGGAGCCCAACGCGGTGCTCAACAAGGTGTCCAGTGGGCTCGTCGGCAATAACGCGCCACGCGATCTGCTGACCGAGCTCAATCGGCTCGATCGCATGCGCTTCGGGCAGAACATCACCGACCGGCCGGATTACGACGTGCTCAGGAATCGACTCGATGTGGACCGACCGCTCACGCACCAAGAGAAGGCGCGGGCTCGGCAGCTCCTCGCGGACTTGAACGTCCTGAGCGGTGTGCTGACTCGGACTCGCAAGGCGGACGTACCCGACCGCAAGGCCGTACGAGAGCCGCGCAACATCGACGTCGAGTGGACCGCGGCCGAACGCGCCTATTACGAGGCGGTATACCGGTGGGCTTGGCTGCGGGCATGGTCCAAAGGCGTGCCGCCGGGTTTCATCATGCAGATGCCGCTGCGGCAGGCGGCTAGTTGCATCCCCGCCTCGCAGGAGGTCATGCGCAGACGCGAAGCGTCTCTCTTCGACGGCATCGACGACGTCGATGATGACTTCGACGCCGCCGACCTTACTTCTCTCCGTGAGTTCCTCGCGGATGTTGAGCCAGTGCCGCATGACACCAAGTACGAGCGCCTCCTGGAGGAGCTCCTACGGCTTCGTGAGCATGGCATCAACCAGGTGATGATCTTCTCGTTCTTCCGGCCAACGCTCGCCTATCTGGAACGCAGGCTCAGCGAGCGCTTCACCTGCGGTGTCATGCACGGCGACGTGCCGCCCATCGCGCGGCAGGACGTCATGCGTGACTTCCGCGAGGGGAAGTTCGAGATCCTGCTGCTGAGCGAGGTCGGCTCCGAGGGCTTGGACTTCGAGTTCTGCCAGGCGCTCGTCAACTACGACCTGCCCTGGAACCCGATGCGCATCGAGCAACGCATCGGACGGCTGGACCGCTTCGGCCAGCAGCACGAAAAAATCTTCATCTACAACTTGCGGGTCCCCGGCACGATCGAGACCGACATCTTCCAGCGGCTCTACGACCGCATCGGCATCTTCCAGAACGCCGTAGGCGAGCTGGAGCCGATCCTGCGCGACAGCTTCGCGAGGCTGCTTGATCCCACCCTCAGCCCAGAGGAGCGGGAACGGGAGCTGGAGCGGATCGCGGTGGCGGCCGAAGGGCGTGAGCTGGACGCTGACGAACTGCACGCCTCTCGCTCACTCCTGGGAGGTCTGGACAGCATGCTCGTGGAGGGCTTCAGCGCGGAGGGCCCCGGCAACGGGCGCTTCATCGGTGCCGCGGAGATCCGCGAAATGATCGACAGACTCTTCCAGAAGTACGGTGGGCGCTGGGGAAAGGTGGACAGTCAGGGTGTCGTCAAGATCATGGGAACGCAAGACCTGGCGAATCGCCTGCGGGTGAGCGATTTCGATGGCACCGGTAGCAAGTATCCACGTTACAAGCTCGCGACGTTGCTCCATGACCGTGTGCCCATCGAGTGCACCTTCGATCCGGAGGTGGCCAGCAAGCTCGATGTCGAGCTGCTCTCTGCCCGGCATCCGCTGGTCAAGCTCGCCATCGAGGTCCTCGGCGAAGAAGAGCTGGCCCTGCAGAAGTTCGGCTCGGTGGCAGTGCCGGGCCTGCCTGAAGGATGCCGCTATCTCGTGACGATCGACCTCGTGCAGTCCAGCGGGCTTCGTCCACGACTTGAGCTGTGGACGACCGCCATCGATGTCGAGTCGGGAGAACTCTCGGAGGCCGCAGGTGACGCGTTGCTGATCGCTCTCGCCGAAGGCACTTTGCGAGACGGTGACAGGAGGATGCCCAAGGACTTGAAGAAGCTATGGCGACGAGCGCAAGCGCGGGTGGCAGACAGGCACGTCGAGGTCGAGAACGCCCTCAAGCAAGAGAACGCGGCCCTCGTCGACGGGCGGATCCGAGCTCAGGAGAACATCATTGACCTGCAGATTCGCAAGGTGGAGGAGTTGCTGGCCAGGCAGGTTGACCAGAGTATCCGGCGCATGCACCAGGGCCGGCTGCGGAATCTGCGGGCACGTCGTCAGCACGTCCATGAGGAACTGAGTGCCTTCCGGGCACTCCACCTGCGGCTTAGCGAGGTCGCGGTGCTGCTCATCAGCGGTGTGAAGGAGGAGCCCACTCCTTCTGGCCGTAGCCCCAGTCCGGCTCACGGCCGCCCTGGTGAGCGGGAGCCACGCGCTTGAGCACCAGTTCGGCGAAGTTGCCACTGTGGATCACGGGCCAGCGGTCGACGCGAAGGCTTCCCGCCTGACCGCTGCCGTCGGTGATGACGATCCGGCCGTCGCAGTAGAGCCGGAAGGCGGTCGGCTCACCGAGCCTGATCTCTAGATGGTCGCGGAATGTGTTGTTGATCCCGATGTTGATGGTCTCGCCCGTGATGGAGCGAGCGCGAAGGCGGCCGACGCCCCGACGGGGGCAGTTGGAGGTGACCGCCCGCCAGTCGTAATAGAGGGTGGACATCGAAAGCGCCTGCCACGGATCGTAGAGAGGTGTGTGAGCCCGGTAGATCACTTCCTGGCCGGAGTCCCACTCCAGGATGAAGTCGAAGCTGGGGCGGTGCAGGTTCAGCCTGCCGTACTCAGTGGTGTTGGTCAGCCCGGCCACGATCGCCTCTTCCGGGGCGACGCTGGTCGTGTCGAACACCTCGGCTCTGGGGAACAGAGCACCCAGGCGCTCGCCCACGTACGGGATGCGACTCATGCCGCCCGCGAGCACAACGTACTTGATCTCATTGACCAGCCCGTCGGGGCCGATGCGACGCAACGCCTCGGGGGAGTGCGTCCGGGTGCCGCCGCTGGGAAGGGGGATGGTCTCGGTCATCTTGGCGCTCCTCAGCGCCGCGAAGATCGAGGCCTCCGCCCGGTCGAGTTGAGGACGGAACGCCTCGACCAGTTGACCGCGGGTGTAGGTCAGCTCGGGCAGGTCGAGGCCGCGGATCAGCACCCGGTGGGAATCGGTTGAGGTGAGACGGACCTTGGCCTCGCGCGCCGCGTTGAGGAACAGCGCGTCGACAAGATGCGGGTTCGGCAGGCTGCCGACGGCGACCCGACGGCTGGCCAGCATCGCGGTGAGCTGAGCCACGATCGCCCGGTCCAGGGTGTCGCCCGCCTCCGCATTGCCGAGAGCGGACAGAACCGAGATGACCGGCTGGTCCCGGCCCGCGATATCAAGGACGGCGATGTCAAGTGTGCCACCGCCCATGTCGAAGACGAGCAGCTTGCCTCGTGGGCGCTTCCCGGGCTGGTAGAAGCGGTGAGTAGCCCAGGCGACTCCCGCGGCGATGGGCTCGTCGATCAGGCTAGCGCCCGTAACGGGGAGACCGGCTTCGGCCGCGAGCTTGAGCAGCCGTTCGCGCTGGTCTCCCGTCCACATGGCCGGGCAGCCCAGCCTGACTTCGCCCGCTTCGCTGAGCGACTGTCCCGCTGCCTCGGCCCGGCATGCGATCTCGCTCAGCAGGGCGATGATCACCTTGTCGGCGTCGACTTCGGCATTGCCGACCCGAAGCATCGTTCGGTTCTCGGTTATGGCCCGCTTCGCCGACCTGATGATCCGGTTCGCCGGCTGATCTTCCGCTTCCTCGCCCACTAGCAAGGCGCCACCGATCATGGCGGCGACGGACGGCAGCCACGTCGTGCTGTGCCCGATAGGCACGATCTCAAGCGGAAGCCGACCTGTCTGATCGGCCACCAGGGAGGTCGACGTGCCGAAATCGATACCGGTTGCGTGCTCCCGGGCCATTCGCACTCCTCAACTATCCGGGGGTTGCTGGTCAAGGTACGGCATGGCTACGACGATTTCACCGGCGTTTCAGGTGTTCGACCAGCGCCTTGTGAAGCACCACCTCTTCTGTCGACGAGGACCAGATGTAGCCGGGACGACGAACGATCACTTCGTCGTCCGGTTGGGGGTCACCGGCTATGGCCTTGTGTAGCTTTAGGTCGAAGGCTGACTTCTCGTGAATTGGACCGATTGGCCAAAGGCCGTAGGTGGCTGCCAATCCGTGAACACGCGCGATCATCGTCTCGGATGAGACACCTCGAACCGAGAGTTCTTCGACCTCGGCCGCGAGGTCGGCCAGTGCCCTCATCACGTCGATCTGAAGCTGACGGTCCTGTGAAGCCCGCCTTCGCAGCACGCCGGCCTGCGTCTCCTGCAACTGCCGCTCAACCCGGTCGCAACGCTCGGTGAGCTCTTGAACGAGGCGCTCGGCCTCGTTCTTCAGGGTCATTGCCGTCTCGGTATCCTGACGTGCTCGATCGATTTCTTCTCGGGCCGAGGCGAGCTGCTCCTCGCCGCCAAGCGCCTTGGCCCAGGCGGCAGCGATGGGGTCATGTCGACCGACTCGCTGAAAGGCGTTCACGAACGCCGGAACTGGCACGTGTTCGGCCAGCTCGGCGGGCAGGCGCAGAAAGATTCCGAGCCTTGCCCTGGTGGTGACCTCGGCCAGCTCGCGTTCCAGCAAGGGGCGGATGATCGGCTCCAAGATTTCAGTAGAAGCGATGATCCTGCCAAGCCGTCCTTGCCCGCACTCGACCAGGGTTTCCGTCGATGCTCCGTCCCACCATCGAAGGCTCAGCAGGCTTGCCGGCGATCGCTCGTGCACGGCCACCATGAGTGGTACCCGGCCGCCCTTTTCCGAGAAGGGGAGCGCCTGCGCCAGGAGCGCGAGCCGGTCAGACGAGACCACGTCTTCGCTCAGAGCGGGAACGGCACGGCTCAGGGCATGCGCGACAAGATCCAGGACCTCGAGATCTGCCTTCTGCGGATCGTCGGCAAGGAACAACGCCAACTGGACGAAGGGTCCGGCTACCTCGGCCGGCAGCGTGGAGCTCGCCGCGACTCGACGCAGCAGCCATCCGGCCGCCGCCCGCAATTCCGCAGGCGCCTCGGTGAGGAGTTCGGAGATCGCGGCGACCAGCACTCCATGCTGAACCTCCACAGGCAGCGATACGGCCTGGGTCTTCTTCGGTACGGCAAGCAGCAGCGTGGAGAAGGTCCGCCGATCGCTCTCGTCCAGTTGACCATGGAATCGCTCGACCGCGGCGCTGTCCAGCCTTCCGAGCGTCACGCCAGTACGGAGGGGCTCGGCGAGGAGCTGGGGGATAGTACGCGCCTGCTTGAAACCGAGAAGTGAGGCCAATCGGGTTGAGAACGGTTTGACCGGCTCTTCCGCTAGAGCGGGATCGGGGACCGCTTCTGATGCGATGATGCCCTGGGGAACCTCAGTGTCTTTTGGCATGCCGACGTCGGGCAAGGGTACGGGCGGGGTGTTCGACGGCTTCACTCGGTAGACGTACGTCTTGGCCGTCTTGTTTCCCCCCCTGATTGCCACATCGCCATGCTTGGCAAGCTTGGTTTGGATCGACCTCCACGCCCTGCCGACCGACTGCCCGTCGAGTCCGAGATCCACCAGCTTGGATTTGATGTCCGTCGCCTTCAACCCATTGGGGTGTTCGTTGAGTAGTTGGAGCACTAGGCGGAGGGGGTCATCGGTGAACCCCTTGCTGATCTGCTCGGGGTTCATCAGGGAGATGAAGCGAAGCGTTCCCTCAGTGACGAGCAGATTGCGGTGGTCCAGCCGGAGGCTTTCCTCGGTTCCGTCGTCGCTCCACCTCACGGCGAAGATGCCTCGCTCGCGGGCGAGCACCTTTCCTACACGGACGTGCTCGCCGTCCCCCAGTCGCCGCACCATGACCTGAGTTCGATCCACGAGTCCTAACTGTAGGGGTTGTTTCAGTTCTGCTGATCGACTCGTCGGGTGCCCCTACTGCCGCTGTGACTCGCTGGAGCTCATCGACCTCGTTGAGCACTATGACCGAGCTCTCTGAAGGCATGAAGACGGTTCTATGCCACCCCGGCGTGCGACCTTTTCCTGGCCGTTCACCGTGTCCTTGTCAGGTCGGAGAGAAGGGCCGGGATGAGGCGTTCCTCCATGACCGCCCGCCCGGCTGCAGCCATCCGGACGGCAAGAACCGGATCCCACAGATTGGCCGCCGGGCTGCCGGTGAGCGGGGTGGATTCGCCCAGCTCCAGTCCGATGGAGTAGTCGGCCGCCCCCATCCGCCACGGAATCGCGCCGTGCCGCAGCCGGGCGGAGGCGAGGATGCGCAGTCGGGTCCAGTCGAAGTCGGCGCGCCGGCGCGGGCGGGGGCAACCCGTGAGCAGCTTGTGGCACGCCGCCGAGGGGATTCCCCCGGTGCAGATCAGAGCGGCCGACGTCGTGCCGAGTTCGGCGGGGGCGGCGCGGAGGACCGCGGGGTTCTCCCAGACGTAGATCGCCTCGACGGCAGGCACGGTGTCGTACTCCACCTGCTGCTGGAGGGTGAGCCGGAACGGGATGCCGTGCGCGGCGGCGTCGTCGAGCCAGCAGCGACACGACTGTGCCGCCGCGGGTCCTGAGATTGAGCACGAGCGCCTGGCTGGCCAGGTCGTCGAGGATCACCCCGGCCGACTCTCACAGCTCGCGCGATGCGAGCTCCCCGGGCGTGCGCAGGGCGAGCGCGCGCAGCACCAGCGTGGCCGGCGGGCTGCCGCGACCGAGTGCCTTGGTGTCGCCCGTGGCGGCCTCGGCCGGCACCGGAAGCGGGACGAAGGATGCGGGAAGCAGGTCGAGCACGGCGCACGCCTGGCGGATGAGGTGGCCGTCGCCGCGCTTGATCAGCCGGGTGAGGGTGCCGTCGGCGCTCATCGCGGCCAGCCAGTCGGAGAACCAGGGGGGTTCCCGCATGCCGTGAGGGGGTGGCCAGCAGGTCCATCCTGGCCGCCTCTTCGGCGGCGCGTTCCGCCGCCCTGCCCCTGAGCCGGCCGCCCAGCGCCTGGAGCAACCCGCCGGGGATCGCGGCGTCGAGCTCGGCCAGCGACACGGTGAGCCGTTTGACGCCTTCCGGGCGGTAGATTCCGGTGATGCCGATGATGGCGCGCCGCTCGTCGTCGGTGGGCGCGTTCAGCCCGATGGAGCCTTCCAGCACTCCTCCGGTGCGCTCCAGGCGACGGCGGGCGGCCACCAGGTGGCGGCCGGGGAGGTCAGCCAACGGGCACCCGTCGCACTCCGGGGCGGACTTTTCATCCGAGGGTCGTTTGATCTGGGCCGTCACGACTTTGGGATGTCGAACAGCAGGCTGGCCGCGGTGACGATGGGTTGGACGGCGTCGAGGAAGAGGGGGCGTTGGGCCGGGGTGTGGTGGCTGGAGTAGGTGGCGGTTGTTCGGTAGGAGGCGTGGCCGGCGATGAGTTGCATGATGCCGGGGGCGACGCCGCCGTCGCGGAGCATGGTGATCACGGTGCGGCGGAGGCGTGTGGGGGGATGTGTTTGGCCAGGCCGCGTTCGCGGGCGAGGGTGAGTGCTGGTTGGAGGGTGCGGTTGCGCTGGTTGTGGTGGTCGATGTAGCTGCCGGTGCGGCTCTGGAAGAGCGGCTGGTCGGCGTGGTTTCCCTCTGATCGGCGTGTGAGCAGGGCTGCGAGGTCTGGGCTGATGGGGACGATGCGCTGTTTCTTGCCCTTGGGGTAGGGCTTGATTTGCCAGCGGCGGCGGCCGGTGGTCTGGTCGAGCAGGTAGGCGTAGGCCTGGACGATATGGAGTTGCCGCCCTGCGGGGTCGAGGTGGGTGACGTGGAGGCCGGCGGTTTCGCCCCAGCGGAGGCCGGTGGCCATTTCGGTGATGATGAACAGGGCGGTGTCGGGGTCGATGTCGTGGACGGCTGTGAGATAGAGAGCGACTTCGGGGCCGTAGAGGACGGCTCGGGCGATGATCGGTGCGGTCGGCAGGTGGAAGCCGGTGCAAGGGGAGGAGGTGAGTATCGGGGGTTCGCCGTCTTCGCCCTGATGGAGGGCTGCCTGAAAGACGGGCTTGATCGCTCCCCGGTACACCTTCGCCACGGTGGCGGCCGACAGTGTGCCCGCGTCCGGCGGTGCAGGTTGGGGTGAGCCTGCATCTCGCCACTGGCGCAGCACGTCCGGGGAGAGGCGGCCGGTCTTCTTGACGGCGACGTTGTTGGCGTGTGCCCATCGTCGTGCGGCTTGTTCGTCGGACATGGCGGCGCCGGGTTGGAGCTGGTTGCCGGCGGAGGGTTTGGTGAGCATCCATTCGACCCATTCCCGTAGCACGCGGCGGGTGACCTGGTCGAGTGGCAGGTGGCCGAAGCGGGGGAAGATGTGGCGTTCGGCTTCGGCGAGGTAGGTGGCGCGTTGGGTGGGGGAGGCACCGAAGCGGGTGGCGTGGTTGTGGCGGGCGTACTGCTCGAAGCTTGGCATCTCAGGGTCGTGTGTGGGGTCGTAGTAGGGGTCTTCGATGTCGTGGCAGCCCTTGAGGTAACCGTGGGGGCGGTTCTCGCCGCTGAGGGTGACCAGGGCGGCGAAGTCGTCGGCGATCTGGCGGTCGTAGCAGGTCTCGAAGTCTTCCTTACTGTTCCTGCCGCCGCCGATGCGCCATTTGACCAGCCAGGACTTCGCGCCGTTCTTGGCCGTGCGTTCGATGATTCTCGCCACCTGTGCCCCTTGATGTGCTGATGGCATGGTGACGGACGCCGGGGCTGGCGGGCGGCGGGGACGCGCGGAGATGATCGAACGCCGACTGCCGCGTGGCGCGATGCGGGAACATCGGGGGAACATGATCTTGAGGTGATCATTAGCGACCCGCCGGCATCGTCCGAAACAGGCGTTTGACCTGCGGTTATATCGGTAGGGCGGGTGGGACTTGAACCCACGACCCACGGATTATGAGTCCGATGCTCTGACCAGCTGAGCTACCGCCCCCCGAAGGCGCGGAATGATCTGCGGCTTCGGCAAACCTGTGTGAACGTACCATGTGAACACACCTGCTGCACAGCACAGGATTCACCGATTCGGGCGCGGCCGCAAGCCGGGGGTGGGTCAGCAGGGGTG
>NZ_POUA01000439.1 GCF_003236385.1 Spongiactinospora gelatinilytica | reverse complement strand
CCCAGAGCCGCCCTACGAGCTCGGCAGGCGCCTCGCGCGGGCCGAGGCGGGCCGGGTCCCGCCGGGCTACCTGCGGGCCGCCGAGGAGCAGCGGAGAGAGCTCCTGGCCGGGTTCCTGGACGCCCGCGGCGATGTCACCCCCACCGGGGAGGTGCGTCTGGCCGTCCCCGGGCCCGGCCTGGCCGGCGATGTCGGGGAGCTGATCCTGAGCCTCGGCCACGCCCCCGCCCCGTCGGCTCGCCACGGCGACCGGCACATCGTCGCCTTCACCCCGGCCGGCAAGGTCTTCCGGCTCACCCGCAAGCTCGCCGGGCAGCGTCTCCCGGAGCGGCCGGTCCGCCGGGTGCTGGCCGTACGCCCCACCGCGCCGGTGCCGGTCCGCTGCGTGCAGGTCGACGCCCCCGACCACCTCTACCTGGCCGGCCCCGGCTGGGTGCCGACGCACAACTCCACGCTCGGCCTCGACTTCGCCAGGTCCGCCGCGATCAGGCACCAGATGACCACCGTGGTCTTCTCGCTGGAGATGTCCCGCAACGAGATCACCATGCGCCTGCTGTCCGCCGAGGCCCGGGTCGGCCTCCAGAACATGCGTTCCGGCTCGATGAACGACGAGGACTGGGCCAAGCTCGCCAAGCGGATGGGCGAGGTCGCCGAGGCGCCGCTGTTCATCGACGACTCCCCGAACATGTCGATGATGGAGATCCGCGCCAAGTGCCGGCGGCTCAAGCAGCGCCACGACCTGCGCTTCGTGATCGTCGACTACCTCCAGCTGATGAGCTCGCCGAAGAAGGTGGAAAGCCGCCAGCAGGAGGTCTCGGAGATCTCCCGCGCGCTCAAGCTGCTGGCCAAGGAGCTGGAGGTGCCGGTGATCGCGATCTCCCAGCTCAACCGTGGTCCCGAGCAGCGCACCGACAAGCGTCCCCAGGTGAGCGACCTGCGTGAGTCCGGGTGCCTGACCGCCGCCACGCGGGTGCTGCGCGCCGACACCGGGGCCGAGGTCTCGCTCGGCGAGCTGCTCGCCCGTGGCGAGCGCGACATCCCGGTCTGGTCGCTGGACGAACGCCTCCGGCTGGTCCCGCGCACGATGACCCACGTGTTCCCGAGCGGGGTCAAGCCGGTCTACCGGCTGCGGCTGCGGTCGGGCCGGGAGGTGGAGGCCACGGCCAACCACCCGTTCCTGACCCACGACGGCTGGCGTCCGCTCGGCGAGCTGGCGCCGGGCGCCCGCCTGGCCGTGCCCCGGCACGTCCCGGCCCCGCGGCGGTGCGAGGACGGGCCGATCGACGAGATCACCGAGCCGGACGAGCGCGTGTTCGCGCTGCCCAAATCCCGGCTCGCCAGCTTTGTCCACAGGCTGTGGACAACCGGCGGGCAAATCCGGTGGGACGACACAGAGGCCCGCGTCACGTACGGCCCAGCAGAGCGCCGGGTGATCGACGACCTCGCCCGGCTGCTGCTCCGGTTCAACGTGCCCGCGCACGTCGAGGCGGTGCCCGGCGGCCATCGGCTGAGCGTCCAGGCCCCCGCCGACCAGCTCCGCCTGCTCGACGCGCTGGGCCTCGGCGGCGGCGAGGTCGCCGGCAGGCTGCGCGCGGCGGAGACCGAAGCCGAGGTGTCCGGCGAGGTGTGGCGGCGGGTCGGCAGCGCCCTGCGGCACGACCGCGGCATGGGCGGGGTCGCCACCCTCCTGGACGCGGCCGACCTCGACGTGGTGGCGGTCAACGACGTCTTCTGGGACGAGGTGGCCGCCATCGAGCCGCTGGGCGAGCAGGAGGTCTACGACGCCACGGTGCTCGGCACCCACAACTTCGTGGCCGACGGCGTCGCCGTCCACAACAGCATCGAGCAGGACGCCGACATGGTGATCCTGCTGCACCGCGAAGACGCCTACGAACGCGAGTCGCCCCGCGCGGGCGAGGCCGACCTGATCGTGGCCAAGCACCGTAACGGCCCCACCGCGACGGTTACGGTCGCCTTCCAGGGGCACTACAGTCGTTTTGTGGACATGGCCCCGCATTAGCCCTGGTCGCCCAGCGTACGGGGATGGTACACACGTTCGCATGGCCGAAATCGTTCTCCTGCACTCCGCGCTGGGCCTGCGGCGCGGAGTGGAGGTCGCGGCCGGCATTCTTCGCGATGCCGGTCATATCATCCACGCCCCTGACTATTACGACGGCGAGGTCTTCGACGAACTGGACGCCGGGCTGCGCAAGCGCGACGCCGTGACCTATCCCGAGCTGTTCCGGCGCTGGAAGGAGATCGGCGAAGGCGTCGTCCGCCCGGTCGTGTTCGCGGGCTTCTCGCTGGGCGCGCTGCTCTTCCACAGCGGGGTGCCCGTCCGCGAGGTGACCGACGGCGGGTGGCCCGCGGGCGTACCGGTCCAGGTCCACTACACCGAAGGCGACCCATTCGTGGAGGAGAAGGAGATCGCCGAACTGCGCACGGACGTCGGCGAGCGCTTCGAGCGCTTCGTCTACCCGGGCGATGCCCACCTGTTCGCCGACCCCGACCTGCCCGGCTACTCCGCCGACTCGGCGGTGCTGATGTGGCGGCGGGTGCTTGACGTCCTTAGTCGCGAATCGCCTGACAAGCGGCTATAGCACACTGATGACCCGGTTGGCGGTAAGGCAGGCACCACCGTGAGCCGGGGTGCGCACGGGATTTCGCTCCTGAACGCAAGCTTTCCAAACTTGTACCGGCGCTGGTACCGGTGTAGCGGGCCGATGTCCGGCAAAGTTTCGCTATGTCATCGTCCATGAACAGGTGAGGAGAACCCGTGACCGGCTCAACCATGGTCGATCCCCCCGATCGCTCGGTGAGCGGCCGAGGTAGTGACTTCGCCCGGCTGTCCCGCCGGATCGCGGAGGCCGGGCTGCTGGACAGGCGCCCGGGCTACTACGTCGTCAGATTCGGCATCGTCGGATTCCTCTACGCGGCCGGCTGGGCGGCGGTCTTCCTCATCGGGGAGTCCTGGCCGCTGGCCATCGGCCTGGCCGTGCTGCTCGCGGTGATCTTCGCGCAGACCGCGCTGGTGGCCCACGACCTCGCGCACAAGCAGGTCTTCCGGACCCGGCGGGCGACCGAGGTGACCGGCCTGATCGTCGGCAACCTGCTCATCGGCATGGGCTACGGCTGGTGGAACGACAAGCACAACCGGCACCACGCCAACCCCAACCACGAGGACCTCGACCCCGACGTCTCGCCGGATGTGCTGATCTGGTCCAAGGAGCAGGCGGAGGCCAGCGGCGGGCTGGCCAGGTTCATCGGGCGCAGGCAGGCGTTCCTGTTCTTCCCGCTGCTCACGCTGGAGGGCCTGAACCTCCACGTGTCCAGCTTCCGGGCGCTGTTCCGGCCCTTCATGAAGCGGCGCGGGATCGAGGCCGCCCTGCTGATCGGGCACGTGGTGCTGGGGGTCGGCGCGGTGCTGCTGGCGCTGCCGCTGCCGCAGGCGCTGGTCTTCCTGGTCGTGCACCAGGCGGTGTTCGGGGTCTACCTGGGCTGCACGTTCGCGCCCAACCACAAGGGGATGCCCACGCTGCGCGGCGAGGAGCGACTGGACTTCCTCCGCCGTCAGGTGCTGACCTCCCGCAACGTCACCGGAGGCCGGTTCGTGGACATCGCGCTCGGCGGGCTCAACTACCAGATCGAGCACCACCTGTTCCCCGGCATGCCGTCGCCCAACCTGCGCAGGGCGCAGCCGATCGTCCGCGACTACTGCGCCGAACTCGGCATCGACTACCAGGAGTGCGGGCTGATCCGGTCCTACGCCAAGGCGCTGCGGCACATGCACGAGGTCGGTGAGCCGATCAGGGCCGCCGGTCGGGTAAAGTCGAGCGCGTGATCCGCACATCGAGCTGGTGGTGGCCGTCTTAGGGCGGTCACCTGATGTGCGCACGAAATCGGGCCGTCCTCCGGGCGGCCCTCCTCGTTTTCGGGGCCGCTCCGTAGGCCGCGAAACATCGAGGAGAAGCCGAATGACCACCACCGCGCCACCCAGGATGCTCACCGGCGACCGGCCGACCGGACGGCTGCACCTGGGCCACTACGTCGGCAGCATCGCCAACCGCCGCACGCTCCAGCACTCCTACCAGAGCTACTTCATCATCGCCGACCTGCACATGCTCACCACCAAGAACACCCGCGAGGACATCGCGAGATCGGCGGGCAACGCGCGGGACATGGTCCTGGACTCCCTGGCCGCCGGCCTGGAGCCGGACCTCGCGGTCTTCTACCTCCAGTCGGCGATCCCGGAGGTCATGGAGCTGAACACGCTGTTCCAGAACCTCGTCACGGTGCCCAGGCTGGAGCGCGTCCCGAGCCTGAAGGAGATGGCCAGGGACGCGGGCAAGGAGGAGATGCCCTACGGCCTGCTCGGCTATCCGGTGCTCCAGGCGGCCGACATCCTGTGCGTGAAGGCGCACGCCGTACCGGTCGGCAAGGACAACGCAGCGCACGTCGAGATCGCCAGGGAGATCGCCCGCCGGTTCAACCACCTGTACGGCGAGACGTTCCCGGTGCCCGAGCTGATCTCGGCCGACGTCTCGTCCCTGGTCGGCACCGACGGGCAGGTCAAGATGAGCAAGAGCGTCGGCAACGCGATCTACCTGTCCGACTCGCCGGACGAGGTGCGCCGAAGGGTCCGCGGGATGTACACCGACCCCAAACGCGTCAGGGCCGACATTCCGGGCACCGTGGAGGGCAACCCGGTGTTCGTCTACCACGACGCGTTCAACCGCGACACCGCCGAGGTCGACGACCTCAAGGAGCGCTACCGGACGGGCCGCGTCGGCGACGTGGAGGTCAAGACCAAACTCGCCGACGCGATCAACGCGTTCCTGGACCCGATGCGGGAGCGCCGCGCCCGGTTCGAGAGCGAACCGGGCCTGGTCGAACGGCTCATCGTGGAGAGCACCGAGCGCACCCGTGAGGTGGTCGTGCAGACCGTCAGGGAGGCGCGTGCGGCGATGGGCCTGGACGCGGTCTACGCGGCGTTCACGGCTACGCCGCGACGACCCGTGAGTGCGTGACGAGCCAGCCGCCGTCCGGCTCGAACAGGTGGAAGGACAACCCGGGCGGCTGGTCGTAGTCGATCGCCATGCGCTGGGTGTTCTCGGCGGGCAGCATGAGCGTAGAACTGACGCCCGCGGCCACCCGTACCGGCAGCCCGGCGAAGTTGGCGCTGGCCGCCGTGTGCGCGTGGCCGATCAGCAGCGCCGCCACCGTGCGGCTGCGCCGTAGCAGCACCTGGGCGAGCCGTTCCGGCTCGCGGAGCATGATCTCGTCCACGTAGGGGATGCCGAGCGGCACCGGCTGGTGGTGCATCCCCACGAACACGGGCCGGTCGGCGGACTCCAGCACGCCGTCCAGCCAGGTCAGCGTGGCGTCGTCCAGGTAGCCCTCGGGACGCCCGGGGATGGTGGAGTCGCACAGCGCGATCGTCGCCTCCGGCAGGTGCAGCACCTGGTTCACCGGGGCGTCCCCGCCGTCGCCCGGGCCGTCGTTCGCGCCGAGCAGCACCTTGCGGAACTCGGCGCGCGAGTCGTGATTGCCCGGGCACACGATCGTCGGGTACGGCAGCCGCGCCAGCAGTTCACGGACGGTCTCGTACTCGTCCGCGGCGCCGTGGTCGGCGATGTCGCCGGTCGCCACCACGGCGTCGATGGGCTCGGGGAGTTCGGCGAGATGTCGCACCACCGCCTCAGTCCGTCGCACGCTGTGTTCGGAGCCGCCGATGTGGGTGTCGCTGATGTGAGCCAGGGTGAGCATGCCCCACAGCCTATTGAG
>NZ_POUA01000438.1 GCF_003236385.1 Spongiactinospora gelatinilytica | reverse complement strand
GGTCTACGTCGATGTCGGCGTCGCCCCCCGCCCCCTGCACGACGCCGTGCGGGAGCCGTACCTCGGGACGATGGCCGCGGTCGGGGAGCGGGTCGGGCTGCGCAAGTTCCTGGAGGTGCCCGAGCCGGTACGGCTGGCGGTGGTGGCCGGGCCGGGGGCGGGGAAGTCCACGCTGCTCCGGCGTACCGCACTGGACTGGCAACGACGGCGCGGCGGGCTGCCGGTCCTGCTGATCCTGCGCGACCATGTGGCCGCGATCCTGGACGACCCGTCGCTGACCCTGGCCGCGGCGGTGGCCTCGCTGCGCTGGCTGCACGGCGACGTGCCGGCGGCGTGGTTCGAGCGGCGGCTGGAGCGCGGGCGCTGCCTGGTACTGCTCGACGGGCTGGACGAGGTGGCCGGTGAGGACCACCGCCGGGCGATCGTGGACTGGGTGTCGGCCCAGATCATCCGCTATCCGCGCAACGACTTCGTGATCACCTCCCGCCCCTACGGATACGAGACGGCCCCGCTGACCGGGGCGACCGTGCTCCAGGTGTGGCGGTTCTCGCCCGAGCAGGCCACCAGGTTCGTGCACGGGTGGTACCTGGCGATGGAGCGGCGCAGCCGCAACGCGGACGGCCCCGACGTGGCCGAGCACGCCCGGGAGGCGGCCGATGACCTGCTGGTGCGGGTCCGCGCGCAGCCCGCGCTGTTCGACCTCGCGGCCAACCCGCTGCTGCTGACGATGATCTGCAACGTACACCGCTACCGGGGCGCGCTGCCCGGCAGCCGGGCCGAGCTGTACGGCGAGATGTGCGAGGTGCTGTTGTACCGGCGGCAGGAGGCCAAGCGGCTGACCGACCCGCCGCCCGGGCCGACCGGCGCGCAGAAGAAGCTGGTGCTGCGCGAACTGGCCCTCTACATGATGCGGCACAAGGTGCGCGACCTGCCGACCCGCGACCTGTACAAGGTGATCACGCCCGCGCTGGCCAGGGTGGTCAGGCGGGCCGGCGCGGCCGAGTTCCTGAGCATGGTGGAGCGCAGCGGGCTGCTGGTGCAGCGGGAGGCGGGCAGCTACGCGTTCGCGCATCTCACCCTCCAGGAGTACCTGGCGGCCGAGGAGATCAAGGAGAAGAACCGCCCCGACATCCTGATCGAGACCGTGGACGACCCCTGGTGGCGGGAGACGGCGCTGCTGTGGGCGGCGGGCTCGGACGCAGGGCCGCTGGTCGAGGCGTGCCTGCGGTCCGGTTCGGCGCGGGCGCTGGCCCTAGCCTTCGACTGCCAGGACGACGCCCTGGAGCTGGCCCCGGGACTGCGCGACCGGCTGGACGACCTGCTGTCCTCCTCGGTGGACGACGAGCGGCGGGCGCTCATGGTCCAGGTCAGGGTCACCCGGGCGCTGCGCCGTACGATCACGCTGGGCAACACGGCCGAGGCGTGCGCGACGCCGGTGTCCGCCGGCCTGTACCGCCTGTTCGTGGAGGACTCCGCCTGGCGGGGCGAGTCGCGGCGGCCCGACCTGCCGGGCGACGCGTGGCCCGAGGACGACGACCCGATCTCCGGCCTGTGGGACGTGGACCTGGAGCCGTTCCTGACCTGGATCGGCGAGCACCAGCGCGACCAGCCGTACCGGCTGCCGACGGTGGCCGAGCTGAACGACCCCGTGATGCACCCGGTGGCCGACATCCGCAAGCGGCCGGTGTGGGCCAGGGGCGACGCGACCGGGCACCGGCCGAAGCCGGCGACGGCGGCCGGCGTGCCGCACCCCTTCGGGATCTCGGTGCCGACCTTGCAGCGCAGGCTTCAGGCGGACCGGGTGCCGGCCGCGATGTTCGCGATGGCGTCCAAGAACACGCCGTTCGTGCCGGAGCTGGCGCGGGCGCTGTTCCGGCAGTTCTCCGTGGGGCCGACGCCCGGCTGGATCGAGGCGTACGACTGGCTGCCGGTACGCGTCGCCCTCGACTACTGCCCCGACCCGCGCCCGCACCTGGCCGACGCCCGTCTCACGCTGTTCACCGGCGCGCTGCCGGATTTCCTGCCCGCGTCCGCCGCCGCTCGCGACGCCGGCCTGCGCCGGTTCGTGGGGCTGCTCGACGCGGACTTCGTCCAGTCCGGCGAGCGCTTCGCCATGGACCACTCGCGGGAGCGCTGGCGGCTGGACCTACTGCCCTCCCCGGCCCTGCGGTCGCGGGCGTACGAGATCCTCTCGCTGAGCTACCCGGTCGTGCTCTTCCGCTGGCTCCAGGCCGACCGGCCGCTGGACCACAGGCGCGACGCGGAGGTCCGCCTGAACGCGTACTGGGCCCGGCACCTGCGCGGCATGGGGCCGACCTTCTACGCCTCGCCGGGCCGGGCGGCGGGCATGGCCGAACGCGCGCTGGTGCCTCCGGCGATGCCGGGCGACGAGCCGATGCGCATGCTGACCGCGGTGATCGCCGACAACCTGGTCCACCTGCTGGACAAGGTGCTCACCCGGGCCGTGCCGGTCACCGCGGAGATCGCCACCTGCCTGCGGTTCGGCGCTATGGCGCTGGCCGCCGCGTACGCCGACCACGAGGACGCGCGCGTGGTCTTCATCAACCTGGCCTGCGGCGTGACCGCCCTTGAGGAACGGGCGCGCGGCGAGATCGTCCCGGACGACATGGTGGTCCTGATCCGCAACTGAACCATGTGAAATGCGGTAGAATGATCCTCGACCGCGAACCGCTGTCCGACTTCATCGGATAGCGGTTTTTTGCGTTTCCAGGGGTCTTTTTCACCCCGGTTTCCCGCGCCGAAGGAGCCGTATGTCCGACTTCCCCCGCCAGTTCGCCCGCACCCGGCGTTTCACCCTCGGAGTCCCCGCCCACGTCACCCTCTCCCCCGACGGCGGCACGGTGTACTTCCTGCGTGGCCGGGCCGGTGACGACCCGGTGTCCTGCCTGTGGGCGCTGGACCGCGCGACCGGCGTGGAACGCCTGCTGGCGGACCCGCTGACCTTGCTCGCCGACGCCGCCGAAGAACTGTCCCCGCAGGAACGCACCCGCCGCAACCGGACCTACGAGCTGTCGTCCGGCATCGTCTCCTACGCCACCGACGACGCCTGCGCGCTGCTGGTCTTCGCGCTGTCCGGGAGGCTGTGGGCACGCCGGACCACGGACGGCGAGCCGCGCGTGCTGCCCGCCGCCGAACCGGTGATCGATCCCCGCCCCGACCCCACCGGACGGCGGATCGCCTACGTCAGCGGCGGGACGCTGCGCGTCATCGAGGCCGACGGCCGTGACGACCGCCCGGTCGCCGCATCGGACGGCCCCGAGGTGACCTACGGCCTGCCCGAGCACGTCGCCACCGAGGAGATGGGCCGGCACCGCGGATACTGGTGGTCCCCTGGTGGTGACCGGCTGCTGGTGGCCAGGGTGGACACCACGCCCGTGCTCCGCTGGCACATCGCCGACCCCACGGACCCCTCTCTCCCGCCCGCCACGATCCGGTACCCGGCGGCGGGCACGGCCAACGCCGAGGTCACGCTGTGGATCGCCGACGTCTCGGGCGGCCCGCTGACCCCGGTGGGCTGGGACGTCGCGGCGTTCGAGTACCTGGCGCGGGCGGGGTGGGACGCGCGCGGGCCGTACGCGTCGGTGCAGGACAGGAGCCAGCGGCACGTCCGGGTGCTCGGCGTGGACCCGGACACCGGGGTCACCGAGGTGCTGGCCGACCAGCACGACGACGCGTGGGTCGAGCTGGTGCCCGGCCTGCCCGCGCGTACGGCGGCGGGCGCGCTGGTGACCTCCGCCGACCTGGACGACACCCGCAGGCTGGTGGTGGCCGGGCGGCCGGTCACCCCACCGGGGCTGAACCTGTCGGCGGTGGTCGCGGTGGACGGCGAGACGGTGCTGTTCACGGCGTCGGAGGAGCCGACGGAGACGCACCTTTGGGCCTACGACCAGGCGGCGGGGACGCGGCGGCTGAGCGCGGAGTCAGGCGTCCACGCCGGGACCGGCCGGGCGGGCAGCGTCGTGCTGGTCTCCCGCACCCCGGACCGGCACGGCACGCGCACCGCCGTACGGGGCGGGGGACACCCGCCGGTCGAGATCGCCTCCCGCGCCGAGACGCCCGTGCTGGAACCGCGGGTCGAGATGCTCACGCTCGGGCCGAAGCGGCTGCGCGCCGCGCTGTTCCTGCCCTCCTGGCACCGCGAGGGACCGCTGCCGGTGCTGATGGACCCCTACGGCGGTCCCGCGCTGCGCAAGGTGACCGCCGAGCGGGTGTGGTGGGCCTACATGTCACAGTGGTTCGCCGAACAGGGGTTCGCGGTGCTGGCGGTGGACGGCCGGGGCACACCCGGGCGCGGCCCGGCCTGGGAACGCGCGATCCACCTGGACATCGCCGGACCGGTGCTGGAGGACCAGGTGGAGGGCCTGCACGAGGCCGCCCGGCGCTTCCCCGCCCTGGACCTGACCCGGGTGGGCATCCGGGGCTGGTCGTTCGGCGGCTACCTGGCGGTGCTCGCGGTACTGCGCCGCCCCGACGTCTTCCACGCCGCCGTCGCCGGGGCGCCGGTCACCGACCAGCGCCTGTACGACACGCACTGGCGCGAACGCCACCTCGGCCGGCCCGGCGAGCACCCGGACGCCTACGACCGGTGCTCGCCGATTCACGAGGCCGCCGGGCTGAGCCGCCCGCTGCTGCTGATCCACGGCCTGGCCGACGACAACGTGGTGGCCGCGCACACGCTGCGCCTGTCGGCCGCGCTGCTCGCCGCGGGCCGCCCGCACGAGGTGCTGCCACTGCCCCGGACCACCCACCTGCCTTCCGACGAGGCGGTGGCCGCGAACATGCTCACCCACCAGCTCCGGTTCCTGCGCCGGGAACTGGGCGTGGCCGGGCGGCCCGCCGCTGAGGTCAGGTGAAGTCCAGCTCGCCGGTACGGGTGCGCTTCAGCTCGAAGAACTTCGGATATCCGGCCAGCAGCCGGGCCCCGTCGAAGATCTGCAGCGCGTCCTCGCCGCGCGGGATCGCCGACAGCACCGGCCCGAAGAAGGCCACCCCGTCGATGTGGATGGTGGGGGTGCCGACGTCCTCGCCCACCGGGTCCATGCCCTCGTGGTGGCTCTTGCGCAGCGCCTCGTCGTAGTCGGTGACCCCGGCGGTGTCCGCCAGGTCGTCCGGGAGCCCCACTTCGGCCAGGGCCTCCCGGACGACCTGCGGGTAGTCCTTGTTCTGCTGGTTGTGGATGCGGGTGCCGAGCGCCGTGTAGAGGTCGCGCAGCACGGGTTCGCCATGCCCCTGGGCGGCGGCGGCGAGCACCCGGCCGATGCCCCTGCCACGGTCGAGCCGGGCGCGATAGTCGTCGTCGATATCGCGGTCCTTGTTCAGCTCGTACAGGCTCATCACGCGAAATCGCAGGTCGATGTCCCGGAGCCGCTCGACTTCGAGGATCCAGCGGGAGGTGATCCAGGCGAAGGGGCAGATGGGGTCGAAGTAGAAATCGACGGCCGGGCGGCCGGCGGCTGCGGACCGATCGGGATTTGTCATGCTCCCTACCATCGCACAACCCTGAATCTTCCCTACCTCCAGGGTAGGGAAAGCGGGACCAGCCCCGCTATCGGGACGGACGCTCGTGCCGCAGTGCGAGCCGTACCGCGCCGTAGATGATGGCGAACTGCACGAGCATCCCGACGATCCACCATAAGAACCCGAGACCCATCCCGAACCCGGCTGATTCCATGTGCGCCTCCTTAGTCGAACGATCAGCCCGGCGAGTATGACATGCGGGCGATCGGTACCGCGAGGGATGATGCGGATAGGTCAGGAAGCCAGGGGGAGGCGGACGCTGATGGGGCGGGGCC
>NZ_POUA01000437.1 GCF_003236385.1 Spongiactinospora gelatinilytica | reverse complement strand
CGTCTGGGGGACATCTTGTGCTGGGGATGGCCGCGTGCGTGTGCGGGATTATCGGTCCGGGGGCGGTGGCGCCGCCCAGAACGACCCGCGCCACCCTCCTTGTTGGTGAGGATGGCGATGGGCCTGCGCTGGGGTGAAGTCCCTTCGCCTGCTGGCACGGGACTGCTGGCCGAGCCTAGGCCGTTCCTGGCTCAGGCCCGGGGGTTTGGGGGCCCGGTTGTCGGTTGGTCAGGACAGTTTCTTGGAGATGTCCTCGGCTCGTTGGTCGGCGCTGCGGCTGGCGGCGTCGGCCTTGTCGGCGATCTTTTCGCCGGCCTGTTCGGCCTTGTCGCCCGCCCATTGGGTGGCGTCGGCCGCGCTCTCCCGCATGGCGTCGGACCACTGCTGGGCGTTCCTGCGGTACATCAGGTAGCCGGCTGCGCCCAAGGCCAGCCCGAAGACCAGGAACAGCAGCGGACGGCGGGATCTCGCGGGCTTGGGATCGACCCGCTTGGCCGCCTCGCTCAGGATCGCGCTGACCCTGGGGGCGATTTGGTCCTCGACCGAGTGGGCCGCCTGGTCTAGCCTGGGGGCTGCCCACGTTCTGGCATCCACGATCCGGCTGTTGGCGATGTCGCGGGCGTTGTCGGCCATCGGGCCGACCTGCTCGCGGGCACGTATGGCGCGGGCCTTCATCCAGCCCTGCCACGTCTGCGGCCCAGTGGCCATGACGTGGCGCTTCTTTCCTCTCAGGGACACGTCAACCTCCCCTGCGTTGGGATCCCGTCGGCACCCCTTCCCCTGCCAAGGCGGCTCAATCATGGCCGTCCGTGAGAGGATGCCGGTTGGCCTTTGGGGCCGCCGTCAGGAAACTACGACAAATACCGCCTGTTCGGCAGGCGTAGCAAAAGGGGGCAGCCTCCGCATGGCTGACAAACTCATCGCAACGTTGCGTACCAACCAGGGGACGTTCAAGGTCACGCTCTTCCCCGACCACGCGCCCAAGACGGTCCGCAACTTCGTCGAGCTGGCCGAGGGCACGCGGGAATGGACGCACCCCGAGACCGGCGAGAAGACCACGAACAAGCTGTACGACGGCACGGTCTTCCACCGCATCATCCCCGGATTCATGATCCAGGGCGGCGACCCGCTCGGCCAGGGCATCGGCGGGCCCGGGTACACGTTCGACGACGAGATCCACCCGGACCTCTACTTCAACCGTCCCTACCTGCTGGCCATGGCCAACGCCGGCAAGCGCATGGGCAAGGGCACGAACGGCTCGCAGATCTTCATCACCGTCGGCCCGCAGCCGCACCTCAACGGCAAGCACACGATCTTCGGTGAGGTCACCGAGGGCTCCGACGTGGTGGACCGGATCAGCCGTGTGGAGACCGGCCGCAACGACCGCCCGGTCCAGGACGTCGTGCTCGAAGAGGTCACGATCGAACGCGGCTAGCGCGTCCGGCACGGCACGGCCGAGCCCGCGGGAACAGAGCGGAAACAGAACCCGCGCGTTCGAGGCGGCGGTCCCGCCCCTGGGACCGCCGCCTCGCGCATCCGGCCGGCGGCCGGAAGAGTGGACGCGGCATCGGCGGAAGGTGATTAGGGTGGCACTGAAGCAGCGCATGGGCGAAGGGGCCTTGAGTACGCGATGACCACCCAGCCACCCGTCCCGCCGACCGAGCCCGGCCAGCCGGGCGCGGCGGTTCCGATGTGTTACCGCCATCCGGACCGCGAGACCTACGTCAGGTGTCAGCGCTGTGAGCGCCCCATCTGCCCCGACTGCATGCGTGAGGCCGCGGTCGGGCATCAGTGCGTCGAGTGCGTCCGCGGCGGCAACAGGACGACACGCCAGGCCAAGGCCGTCTTCGGCGGCCGGGCCGTCACCGTGCCGAGGGTGGCCTACACCCTGATCGCCATCAACGTGGTCGCCTACGCCCTGCAGACCTTCATCCCGGGCTTCACCAACGACTACGCGCTGAGCCCGTACCACGTCTACGCCGGCGGCGAGTGGTACCGGATGCTCACCGCGGCCTTCCTGCACTTTCCGCTCACCCAGGGCACGCTCGGCATCACGCACATCCTGTTCAACATGTGGGCGCTCTACGCCATCGGTCCCGAGCTGGAGCGACGGCTCGGGAGCGCCCGCTTCGCCGCGCTCTACCTGGTGTCGGCCCTCGGTGGTTCGGTCGCCGTCTATCTGCTCGGCGAGGTCACGGTCGGCGCGTCCGGCGCGATCTACGGGTTGTTCGGCGCGCTGTTCGTGGTCAGCAAGCGCCTGGGGTACGACCCGCGCGGCGTGGTGTGGCTGATCGTCATCAACGTGGCGCTCACCTTGTTCCTGTCCAGCGTCATCAGTTGGCAGGGTCACCTGGGCGGCCTGGTCACCGGCGGCCTGCTGGCCGCCGCGTTCGCCTACGCCCCGGCGAAGAACCGCGATCTCGTGCAGTGGGCCGCCGTCGGCGTGATCGTGGTCGCGCTGATCCTCACGGTCGTACTGCTCCCGCCGTACGCCACGCTGAACGCCTTCTGAAAACAAAGCGACGGCACGCCGAAGCCAGGCGCCGAATCAGGGCAAATGGCCCCGCCACCCGGCGCCTTCCCCAGGCTGTGGATAAAACTGTGGAAAGGTCTAACGCCAGCGGGTGGAGAGAACCACACCGAAGATGATGAACACAAACCCGATCAGCAGGTTCCAGTTTCCGAGTGGGCCGATGAACGGCGTGCTGGGCGCGACATAATAGACCGCGATCCACAAGATCCCGATGATCCAGGCGACCACCATCGTCGGTGCCAGCCAGCGGGGGCTGACCTTGACCGTCTGGGCCTTGGCAGGCGGCGTGTAGACCGCCTTCTTGCGGGTCGTCTTGGGCTTGGCCACGGGACATCTCCTGAGGTGGGCGTTCTGTGAGGGCTGATGAACACCCTCAGTGCTTTCGTTGGCTAGCGTAATCGCCGGCAGGCGAAGACCGGTGTAGACCGGTGTAAGGATAGTCGGCGGAGACATGACATGGCGATTCCCCGGGTGCTCATAGTGGACAACCACGACAGTTTCGTCCACAACATCGTGCAGTACCTGCGCGAGCTGGGTGCCGACTGCGACGTCCGCGCCAGGGACGAGGTGACCGTGGACGACGCGGCGGCGGGTTTCGACGGCGTGCTGATCAGTCCGGGCCCGGGCACGCCGGAGGCCGCCGGGGTGAGCGTCCCGCTGGTCCGGCGCTGCGAGGAGGCGGGCGTACCGCTGCTGGGAGTCTGTCTGGGGCACCAGGCCATCGCCGTCGCCTACGGGGGCACGGTGGGCCGTGCGGGCACCCTCATGCACGGCCGTACCAGCGAGGTGGCGCACGACGGCGAGGGCGTGTTCGCCGGCATCCCGTCGCCGGTCACCATGACCCGCTACCACTCGCTGGCCGTACACGCCCAGGCGCTGCCCGCAGAGCTACGCGTGACCGCGGTCGCCGAGGACGGCGAGATCATGGGGCTTCGGCACCGCTCGGCGGCCGTCGAAGGCGTGCAGTTTCATCCTGAATCCGTCCTTTCGGAATACGGTCACCGCATGTTGGGCAACTGGCTGTCCGCGACGTGTAACGCGGGACGGCCCCAGAACGACTAACCAGTGAGACCCCCGCCGTTGCCCCCGAGCGGCGGGGGCCTCTTTTGTGCTCCGGTATACAAAAGGGCCCTGCCTGTGCTCAACGGCACAGGCAGGGCCCTTTTGACGAGCCAGGGGCTCAGAACCCGCCGTCGCCCGGCGGCTCACCCTGTTCGGGGAAGGGATCTTCCTCTTCCTCAGGGGTGGGTTCGGTGGTCGGCAGATCGGTCGGGAAGTCGTCGGTCGGCTCCTCGGTGGGCTGCGTCTGCTCAGGACCGCTGGACACCAGGATCGTGACGGTGGTGCCGGGGTTGAGCGGGGTCCCCGCCGGCGGGCTCGTGCTGATCACATTGCCCTCGGGGACGTCAGGGCTGGCCTGCATGGTCACCTTGACCTTGAAGCCGGCTTGCCGCAGCGCCTTTGTCGCATCGCCTTGCGTGTACTGGGTGACGTCGGGTACCTCGACCCGGTCGCGCGGCACGAAGATCTTGACCGTCGAGCCCTCGTCGGCCTTCTCGCCCGCCTTGGGATCGGTCTGGAAGACCTGGTTGGGCGTGCGGCTGACCGGCTTGGTGCTCATCGACACCGTGAAGCCCTCGGCCTCCAGCGCGGCCTTCGCGTCCTCGGGCGACTGCCCGATGACGTCCGGCACCACGACCTGCTTCTTGCCCTTGGAGACCTTCAGCTTCACTTCGCTCTGCGGCGGGACCTCGGTGCCGGCCGCGGGATCGGTACCGATCACCGCGTCCTTCTCGACGTCGCTGTTGTACTCCGAGACCTGGACCACCTTCAGCCCGGCGTCGGTCAGCGTCTTGGCCGCCGCCGTCGCCTGCTGGTTGGTGACGTCGGGGATCGCCACGGGCTTCGCCGTGCCGTTTTCACTCGGCGAGCTGAGGAACGTGTAGCCGATGCCGATGAACGCGCCGATGATCAGCAGCGGGATCACGATCCACAGCGTCGTGCGGAGCGCCTTGCCGCCGCGGGAGGGCGGTGCGGCCCGCCTGCGGCCGCCGGTGCGGGTGGGCTCCTCGGCGTACTCGTAGTCGGGGATCGCGCCGGTGCGCTGGGTCGCGGGCCCGCCGCCGGGGGCGACCATCGTCCGCGTGCCGTTGCCGTAGTTGCCACCGGTCATCGCCATCGTCTGCGGCGGCGCGTCGACCGGCATGCCGGACATCGCGCGCTGGATGTCGGCCCGCATCTCCCCGGCGCTCTGGTAGCGGTGCGCCGGGTCCTTGGCCATCGCCTTCAGCACGACCGCGTCGGCCCACTGCGGAATCTCCGGGTCGATCTGCGACGGCGGGATCGGCTCTTCCCTGACGTGCTGGTAGGCGATCGCCACGGGGGAGTCGCCGGTGAACGGCGGCTGCCCGGTCAGCAGCTCGTACAGCACACAGCCGGTCGAGTAGATGTCGCTGCGCGCGTCGACCCGCTCGCCCCTGGCCTGCTCCGGCGAGAGGTACTGGGCGGTGCCTATCACCTGCGCGGTCTGCGTCATCGTGGAGGCCGAGTCGGCCATCGCCCTGGCGATGCCGAAGTCCATCACCTTGACGTCGCCGGCCCCGGTGATCATCACGTTGGCCGGCTTGATGTCGCGGTGTACGATGCCGCCCCGGTGGCTGTAGTCGAGCGCCCTCAGGATGCCGTCCACCAGCTCCGCCGCCCGCTCGGGCAGCAGCCTCCGGTCGGCGCGCAGCAGGTCGCGCAGCGTCCGCCCGTCGACGTACTCCATCACGATGTACGGCACTGGCGTGCTTTCCATCATGTCCTCACCGGTGTCGTAGACGGCGATGATCGACGGATGGTTAAGTGAAGCGGCCGACTGAGCCTCCCGCCGGAACCTGGCCTGGAACGTGTGGTCCCTGGCGAGGTCGGAACGGAGCGTCTTGATCGCTACTATTCGGTCCAGTCGGATGTCCCTGGCGCGGTATACCTCGGCCATGCCGCCGCGCCCGACGATGCCGTCGAGCTCGTAGCGACCACCGAGTAGCCGAGGCTGAGTCATTTCCTGCACTGTCCCTTACCGTTCATCATCGGGTGCGCGCCGAGAGGCCGTCTGTGTCCATCATCGACCCCATATCGCATTACGTCTGCCCGTTCTGTGGGTTGGTCTCACCCGGGTCGGGAGTGTCAGTCGGCGTCATGGTGGGAGTGGTGGGGGTCTCTGTGGGCGTTGGGGTCGGAGTCTGTCTCTTATACGCATCT
>NZ_POUA01000436.1 GCF_003236385.1 Spongiactinospora gelatinilytica | reverse complement strand
GGTGGGCACAGGGTCTGGCCGTGTGCGCGGAACAGTTCGTCTCGTGAGTCGAAGTACCCCAGGTCGGCGCGGACATTGGCGGACAGGTCGCAGCTCGACGTGGAAGCGCCGTCCCAGTCCACCGCCGTCCGGGTGATGGCCTCGAAAAGGGTTTCAGCGCCGCTGTTGGTGAAGCCGGTGCTCATGCAGAGGCCGTCGTAAAGGTCGGAGATCGGCACCCAGGCCCCGTCGATCAGAAACTCCGGCCAGGCCAGGATGACATCGGCCGGGACCACGGCACGTAGCCGGGGAAACGCGGATACCAGAACGTCCCGTCGATCACTCGCCCGCGCACTCGGGTCGCAATGCCGTGTGCGCGGGCCACGGTTTCCAGTACGGCCATACGCTGGCTGCACGAGCCCCGCCCACGGGCGAGCGTCGCCGAGACGGGTTGCTCGTCGTTCACCGCGTACACCGGGCGGATTCGTTCGCCGATCAGCCGGTGCGCGGTTTTCAGCAGGTCGCGCTGGGAGGGGTGCGCATTCGCCTGGGCGGAGAGCCGGGCGGTCTTCTCCGCGCAGGCCGCCAATTCACGGACACGCGGATGGTGCCAGTTGAGGATCGGGGTGGGAGCAGTACCGCCTTGAACCGGCCTCAGGAGCGCCGATCCCGCACGCCGCCGACACCAGGGACCGAGTAATCGCAAGGTCACGAGGCCGCTCCATTCAATGGGCTTTTCGACTCCGGCCTCCATTGTGCATCGTGGAATGGTGATGGCCGGTTGGGGCGGCGGGCAGTAGGCCACCTGCCATACCGGAAGGTGGGCCACCTGCCGTACCGGAAGGTGAGCCGCCTGCCGTACCGGAAAGCCCTGGGCCGAACGGCAGGTCAGTCGTCGATCACCTGGTAGAGCGTGGTCCAGAAGTCGTGCATGGCCCGCGCCGAATCCGGGGTGGACATCCCGACCTGGGTGAGCAGAATGCCGATGAGCCCGTTTTCCGGGTCGGCGTAGGTGGAGGTCCCCGTGCCGCCGTCCCAGCCGAACTGGCCGATCGGCGCGAAGTCGCCACGGTACGTGCGCACCGCCATCCCGAAGCCCCAGCCGCCGTGCTGTCCCGTGCCATATGACACATGGACGAAATTGCGGGCCCAGGATTCCCGGGTGGCCAGTTGCTCGGCCGGGAGGCGGTTGGTGGTCATCAGCTCGACCGAGGGCCGGGACAGGATCCGCCGGCGCCCGTGCCTCCCTCCGTTGAGCAGCATCCGGAAGTACGCGTGATAGTCATCGACGGTCGAGGCCAGCCCGCCGCCGCCCGACTGGAAGGCCGGGGGCGTACTGTAGCGTCCGCCCACGGCCTCGTCCCAGATGTTCATTTCGCCGGTCTCCGGGTCGGGCGCGTAGCTGGGCGGCAGCCGGTCGATCTTGGCGGCGGGCACGTGGAAGCCGGTGTCCCGCATCCCCAGCGGCTCGAAGATGCGCTCGCGCAGGAACTCCTCGAACGGCCGGCCGGTGACCCTGGCGACGAGCACGCCAAGCAGGTCGTTGCTGATGTGGTACTGCCACCGCTCTCCAGGCTGATACATCAGCGGCAGCGTGCCGAGGCGGCGCATCCACTCGTCCGGCTCGGGCGTCGGCAACGAGCCCTGCGTGTAGATCTGCCGCTCGAAGATCGCGGCCCCGATCGGGGTGCCCGCCATCGTCACGTCCACGCCGAGCCCGAACGTGGAGGTGAGCAGGTCCCTCACGGTGATCGGACGCCGCGCCGGCACCGTGTCCTCCAACGGGCCGTCGGCCCGCTTCAGCACCCGGCGGTCGGCGAGCTCGGGCAGCCACGGCTCGACCGGCTCGTCCAGCCGCAGCCGGCACTCGTCCACCAGGACCATCGCCGCCGCCACCGCGACCGGCTTGGACGTCGAGGCCATCCGGAAGATCGTGTCCCGGCGCATCAGCGCGCCACCGTCATGGCGCATCGTCCCGATCGCTTCGACGTGCGCCTCACCACCCCGGCTGACCAGGGCGACCAGCCCCGAAATCCTACCGGACTCGACATGCCGGGCCAGTACCTCGCGCAGTCTGCGCAGCCCTGTTTCGGAGAAGCCGTTGTCGCCTTTTCCCATGATGAATCTCCTCAGAATCGTGTTCGGTCGTGCAGAACCCGCCCGGCGTTATGCTCATGGGCTTTCATCGGCCATGCACGGGGAGGCGGCTGTCGCCGCCTTGATGCCGCCGCTGAAAAGCGGCAGGGAGGAACCGCCGGGCAGTCAGGGAAAGTGCTGCTCGGCTTCAGACGGCACAATGTGCCGGGATGATCTCAGGCCGTATTGTCGCCCTGGCCGGTGGCGCGGGTAATGGCGTCGGTCAGCCGCTTACGCGCGCGGGCGGGGACGTAGCCGCCCTCCGTGTAGTTCTTGACGAACTCCTCGACGAACTCCAACGGATTCTCTCCGGTGATCTGGCGGATCGGCGTCCCGCCCGCCACGGCCTGCTCGAACAGGTCCGGCGAGGTCGTCGAACCTCGCCGCATCGCGGTCGCCGTCGGTCGGCACGAAGTGCATCATGTACTGCTCGATCGCCTCGACCGCCCCGCGATGGTCCGGCGGAAGTCGCCTCACGCGCGCCTTGTACTCCCGCCGGCGCCGCTTGGGGCCGATCATCTTTGCGAGAAGGCCGCCTCTTTCATCAGCATCGGGCATGGTCACCTGCCTCCTTTGCGGAGCCGTTCGAGCCGTTCTGCGAGGAAGCTCCAGGTCCTCCAGAATTCTTGGAGGTACTCCTGTCCCTGCGCATTGAGGGAGTACACCTTGCGCGGCGGGCCTTTGTCGGACGGGACCTTCTGCACATCGACGAGGCCACGTTGTTCGATCCTGACCAGCAGCGCGTAGATCGTGCCCTCGGCGATGTCGGAGAAGCCCTGATCTCGCAGCCACGCCGTGATCTCATAGCCATAGGCGGGCCGTTCGGACAGGATCGCCAGGACGATGCCCTCCAGTGTGCCCTTGAGCATCTCGGTCGCCTGCTTGCCCATTGGCCACTCTCTCCAGCTACTCAGTGACACTGACTACGTAGTAGACAGTACACCGATCACCGGTACATAGCAACACTGAATAGCGGGTCGGATGGCCGTGACGGTCGATACCGCGAGTGAGCGAATACGGGCGGGCCTGGTCCCCAGCATCAGCCCGGCCGGTCCGTGCCGCGCGGC
The DNA here is from genome assembly GCF_003236385.1 of Spongiactinospora gelatinilytica. Classification (GTDB taxonomy): domain Bacteria; phylum Actinomycetota; class Actinomycetes; order Streptosporangiales; family Streptosporangiaceae; genus Spongiactinospora; species Spongiactinospora gelatinilytica. The sequence continues at coordinate 2,637 of NZ_POUA01000436.1, read as the reverse complement.
GGCCCTGCCCGTATCGTGGTGGTCCTGACGGATTCCCGAGGAGGATGGCGTGATTCCTTCCGAGAAGGGCGACACTCTTTCCGAGGAGGGCGACGTGATCACCATCGCCGTCGCGCAGCCCGCCTGCGCGCCCGCCGACGTCCCGGCCAGCGCCGCGGCTCACGCTGAGATGATCCGGGCCGCCCGCACCGACATCGTCCTTTTCCCCGAACTCTCGCTGACCGGCTACGAACTGGACGCGCCACCGATCAGCCCGAACGATGACGACGCCCTCGGACCCATCGTCGAGGCATGCGCCGCCACCGGCGCCCTGGCACTGGCCGGCGCTCCGATCGAGGAGGGCGGCCGTGAGTACATCGCGATGATCGCCGTTGACGGTACGGCGGCGCGGGTCGCCTACCGGAAGATGTGGCCGGGCGAAGCCGAGAGCCGCCGTTTCACCCCCGGACGGTCCCCGGCCGCGATCGAGGTCCGCAGCCGGCGACTGGGCCTGGCGATCTGCCGCGACTCGGGCATCCCGCAGCACGCGGCCGACACCGCGGCCCTGGGCATCGACGCCTACCTCGTCGGCGCGCTGTTCAGCCCTGCGGGCGCGGCGCAACGTGACGCGCGTATGCCCCAGATCGCGGCGGAGTTCGGGGTGTGGGTGGCCGTGGCCAGTTACGCCGGGGCGACCACTGCGTACCCCGTGACCTCGGGCGGCTCGGGCGTCTGGTCACCGGACGGACGCCTCGTCACCCAGGCCGGTCCCGCTCCCGGTGCCTTCGTGGTGGCCAAGCTGGCCCTGACCTGATGGGCCAAAGCCGAGATCAGTACGAACCGCCGGGGATCAGTCCGAACCGCTCGGCGAACGCCGACAGTTCCCGGCGCTAATCGTCCGGCTCGGTGGCGCCGGCGCTCACGACGACGCGGGTGACCCCCTGCTCGGCCAGTTCCTCGACACGCTCGACAGGCATGTCCAGCGACCCGAACCGGGTGTACTCAAGCGAGTCCGGATCACGTCCCGCCTCGGCCGTACTCGCCCGGGCCAGCTCCCACTGCGCGGCCCGCTCCTGCGCATCCAGCGCACCCCCGGGAAAGAAGCCGTCACCGAGCCGGCCCGCCCGCCGCGCCGCCGCCCGGCTCGAACCGCCGATGTGGACCGGCAGGGTGGCGCTGAGCGGTTTCGGGAAGCTGCACACCGCCTCGAAGGAGAAGAACTCACCGTCGTGGTCCGCTCCCTCGTCGCCACCCGCCCAGAGCGCTCGGATGACGCGGATCGCTTCCTCGGCCCTGCGCCCACGCGTGGCGAAGTCGACTCCCATGGCTTGTGCCTCGCGCGGCAGGCTGCCCAGGCCCACGGTCAGCAACCGCATCCTGCCCCGGGACAGGACGTCGATGGTGGCCAGTCGTTTGGCCGGTTTCTTCTCCCGTGATGGGGGCGGTGGTTGAACGCTGGTGTGCTTGGAACTGCGCCCAAGGTAAAACCTTGACATCGGCGTCAAGGCAAGTCGGTTCGCTGCGGCGCAGGTCGCGGGGGATCGGGGGGTGACATCTGGCGCTCCGGTGGATGGCACTGGAACTGCGCAGAGCCACGACACACGCGAAACGGTGGAAACCGGGCGGCCGGCGCAGGGGACGCGAGGACCGGGGATTGCCGTAAGGATTGGCACGGCCACTGAGGCGATCGGGAGCCGGCCTGCCCCTGTTGAGAGGGCGGGTGAACGGGCTGTCCTATTGCACGAGGGATTCAGGACGACCGGCGCACCTACAACGCGAGTGGAGAGAACAAGAGACCCACTAACGGCTGCGGTTCATCCCCACGCGTGTGGGGAGGACCCTTCGCCAGCAGGCAGAATGCACGCGACCTGCGCTGTTGGGGATGTCGGCGTTTGTCGGTGATCCACTCTTCATATCAGGTGGATCAGGGGCATGAGTTTCCGAATGAGAGACCGGCTTCGAGTCGCCAGGTTCGTGGTCGGGCCGGGGCACGAGCGTGATCAGGGCGAACGGCTTGCAGCATGCAGCCGCTCGCGGATGGTCGATGCCTCCGGCGTGCCGAGGACTTCGTGGAGGCGCAGCGCCCTGCTCCAAGCCGCCCGCGCCTCCTCCCCCTCCCCGCGCGCCTGGTGGCAAAAAGCGACACCGTCCAGCGCGCACGCCCGCCGATAGTCGTCACACAGCTCGTCGGCCAGCAGCACGGCGACCTGGTGGTGACCGAGCGCCCGCGTGGGGTCACCCATCGCGCGTACCGTCTCGCCCAGCTCGTTCAGCAGGTCGGCTTCGCCGGGCTGGTTGCCGAGTTCGCGGGTGATGGCCAGCGCCTGGTGCAGGTGATCGTGGGCCTGCCACAGGTCCCCCAGCACCCGGAACATGATCCCGAGGTCCCCCAGCGCGTTGGCCTCGCTGAGCCGGTCGCCGAAGCGCCGCGCCATCGCGGCCACCTGCCGGGCCAGGTTCAGGGTCCGGTGATCGGGGCCGAGTACGCGGGAGTGCCGCCCCTGCCGTTCGTACCAGATGTCGGCCTCTTCGCACACCGGCCGGTCGGCCAGCTCCCGCGCGATCGCCAGGGATCGGACCAGGTTGCCGTCCGCCTCACCGTGCCACCCGAGGTGCTGCTGCGCCATCCCGAGGTTGCCCAGCGCGTACCCCTCCCCG
>NZ_POUA01000435.1 GCF_003236385.1 Spongiactinospora gelatinilytica | reverse complement strand
GGCGGGAGTCCATCGACGTGCTCGACGTCGCCTGCGGCCACGGTCTGTACGGCCTGACGCTGGCCCAGCGCAACCCGCGGGCGAACGTCTGGGCGCTGGACTGGCCCAATGTGCTCACCCAGGTCGAGACGCACGCCGACCAGTTGGGCGTGCGCGACCGGCTGCACCAGGTGCCCGGCGACATGTTCCAGGTGCCCCTCGGCGGGCCGTACGACGCCATCCTGGTCACCAACGTGCTGCACCACTTCTCCGAGCAGCGGGCGGGCGAACTGCTGGCCCGGCTGGCGCCCGCGCTGAAGCCGGACGGCAAGATCGTGCTGGTCGGCTTCACGCTCGGCGACGAGAACCCGGCCGACGACCCGGCCCCGCACCTGTTCTCGATCCTGATGCTGGCCTGGACGTACGAGGGGGAGGTCCACTCGATCGCGGCGTACGACCGGATGCTCACCGCGGCCGGCTTCACCACCGGCCGCCGCCACGATGTGCCCGGCCTGGCCTTCCGCGTGCTGGTGGCCGACAAGGCCGGCTGACCGCCGGTGCGCGGCGGTGGTTCACAGGGCGCGGCGGGCCAGGCTTCGGTGCCAGCCGCGCTCGGTGGCCAGCACCGGGTCACGGGTCAGCACGGCCTGGTGCAGGTCGTGCAGCTCATCCCCCACGTCCAGGCCGTACTCTTGACGCAGCACCGCCGACACCGAGTCATAGACCTTCAGCGCCTCCACCTGCTGCCCGCACCGGAACAACGCGATCATGAGCTGCCCGCACAACCGCTCGCGGAGCGGATGCTTGAGCACCAGCCGACGCAGGGTCGCCACGATCTCGGCGTGGTTGCCCAGCGTCAGCTCCACGTCGAACCGCCGGTGCAGCGCCCGGAACCACTCCTCGGTGAGCTGCGGCACCTCGTCGCGGACCAGCGAGTCGGAGGCGATGTCGGCCAGCGCCGGGCCCCGCCACAGCCCCAGCGCCTCGCGCAGCAGCCGGGCCTCCCCGGCCAGGTCGCCCACGGTCTCGGCACGGGACGCCTGGTCGAGGAGGTCGCGGTACCGCAGCAGGTCGAGATCGTCGGCGGCCACCTCGATGAAGTAGCCGCCCGGACTCGTATGGATGGACTGGCACGACCCGTGGCCGTCGCCGAGCACCCGGCGCAGCCGGGCCAGGTGCGTCTGCAGCGACGCCCGCGCGTCGCGCGGGAAGCGGTCGTGCCACAGCCGCTCCATCAGGTCGTCCGCCATGACCACCCGGTTGGCGGACAGGAGAAGCGCGGCCAGGATGACCCGCTGTTTGGCGGCGTTGACGACGATCGTCTGGCCGCCACGCCGGACATCGAGTGGCCCCAAGATCGCGAACTGTAGTGAGGCATGCCGCATGCGTGACCCCCCGGACTTCCCTGTGTAGTCAAAAGATTACCTAAGGTCAACATCCTTTGACCAGGGGCGGCTCGCGACTCGCAGCGCGGATGTGCCGAGCCCGGAGGGCAGCAGGGCGAACTCCGCGTGCGGGCCGGCGGGCCGGTACCTGCTCAGCAGCTCCGGCTCGGCGTAGCGCTCGCATTCCTGGTGCCAGGCGAGGATGCCGGACATCCACTCCTTCAGCGCGTCGGTCTCGCGCAGCAGCGCCGCGCGCACCTTGTCGCCCAGCTTCAGCGTCTCGAACATGGCCGGCAGGTCCACCGACGCGATGTGCTCGAACTGCCGCATCCGCGCCTCCATCAGGCCCGCCACGACGTCGCGCGCCTTCAGCCGGTCGACGTCGAGGAAGTGCTCGACGACCACCACGATGTTGTGCAGCTCACCCTCGAACTCGACCTCCTTCTGATAGGAGAACAAGTCGTTGATGAAGCACGCGTAGTCGCTCGCGGCGGTCTCCAGCTCGCGCATCACCCGGTGCCGGTACAGCTCCTCGGGCACCAGGTGGGCGTGCGGCAGCCGGGCCAGGGCGATGGTGAGCTCGGAGCCGAAGGTCCTGCGGCGCATCTCGACGTAGTCGATCGGGTCGGGGATGCGGTTCTGGGCCTGGTTGGCCAGCTCCCACAGCCAGCTTTCCAGCATCACCTCGATGGTCTTGCGGAACCGGGCGCGCGCCTCGTCGCCCAGGCGCCCCGCCGTACGCCGCCACAGGTCGTCGAGCCCGCGCTCCAGCGGGTGTGCGGCGGCCACCGTCACCGGGGCGTCGAGGTCGAGCGGCATGAGCGCGAGCAGCCGCTCGTTGGTGAGCCGGGCCGTGGCCAGGTCGCGGCGGGCGCCGAAGGCCAGCGGGTAGTAGTCGTCGGCGTAGGTCCCCCACGACAGCCACTCCGAGGAGATGAACAGTTGCTCGGCGTCGGCGTCGGCGTGGATGTTGGCGGCGCAGTACGGGAAGTCGTACCCGACGAACTCCCGCTCGGTCCACAGCGCGCCGCGCTCGACCCCCGGCAGCGACTCGAACATCCCCATCCGGCGGGCCCAGGCCACCGCGTGCTCGCGCGCGGCCGAAAGGTGCGGGCTGGTGCGCACCGGGAACGGCATGTAGAGGTCGGGCACCGGCAGGTGGCCGACCGGCCGGAACGGGGTGAACGAGTGCTGCCGCACCCGCTGGCGTAGCCCCGGCCGGTCGGGCGTGGGCAGCAGCCAGGTGGCCGCCGAGGAGCCGAGCGCAGGGAACCCGAACGACGGCGCGCCCACTGCGGGCCCGTCGCCGGTCGCCAGCTCGTCGTTCATGTAGCGGCTGGACCGGGCGTGCCACTCGTGCCCGCCGGACTGCCAGTCCTGCAGGCCCTTGGCGTAGGCGGCCACCGCGACCTGCTCGTGCGCCGGGCAGGCCCGGTCGGCGAGCAGCGCCGGGACGTGGGTCAGCGCGGTGTTCTCGAACTGCTGGAGCCGGGAGGTCAGCAGGTCGTTGACCAGCTCGGCGGCCTCCTGCGTGGAGCAGCCGAAGAACCGCTCGAAGACCAGCACCGCGTTGGCGTTCTCGCCCTCCTCACGGACCTCGCGCTCGTAGGAGAACAGGTCGTTGCGCAGGTGGACGGCGTCGGCGAAGGTGTCGGCCAGGACCTCCATCGGCCGCGTCGCGGCCAGCCGGTCGGGCACCTCCGCGCGCACGGCGTACTCCACCAGGTTGGCCGACCACGGTGCGCCGCCCACCCGGCGGCGCATCTGGACGTACTCGATCGGGTTGGCGATCCGCCCCCTGTTGATGTTGTCGAGCTCCCACATCGACTCGACCATCAGGTTGTGCGTGCTGGTGATGAACCGCCGCCGCCAGCCGTCCGACATCGCCGGCACCGTGCGCGCCCACAGATCGGCGAGCCCTGCCTCGCACGGGTTGGTCGGCTCCGGCGGGGTCTCGCCGTCCATGGTCATGAAGCGCTCCAGGCGGTCGAGGTACGCCTGCGCGCCCTCGGTGTCGCCGGTGTGCTTGTAGTGGGCCAGAAAATGGTCGTCGAAGAAGAAGACCCAGATGTACCAGTCGGTGACCAGATCGAGCGCCGGGCCGTCGCAATCGGGATGGGTGTAGGCGCACATCAACGGGTAGTCCATCCGGTGGAGCTCGGGCTCGTCCCAGATGACCCCGCCGCCGGGTTTGGGCGAGTCGAGCATGCCCATCTCCCTGGCCCACGCCGTGCTGTGCGCGCGGGTGCGTTCCACATGGGGGTTGAGCCGCGCCGGGTGCGGCACGTAAAAGCCGGGCAACGTGAAGGCGTGCATGGGCTGCCTCTCATGGTGGCCAACGTACGGTAATGAGCCTGGCACTTTGCGTGGCGTCCCGCAAGGCGATAAAACCCTGTAGATCTTCGGGTGAGTATGGGGCTACTCATGTGCATGGGACGGCCGCCTGACAAGACTGGCGATCAGGGTTGCAGGCCGTCAAGAGGGGATCACGATGCCAAACGGGCTGAGCCCGGCCGCGTTCATCCTGCCCGACGTCGGCGTGGATCGCGACCCCCGGGTGCGGGCCGATTTCGAGTTCCGGTCCGGCGGCGTGCGGGTCGGCTGGTACAAGTTCATCAGCTACGACATCGACAAGATCCAGGCCACCCGGCTCTGGCTCGACCACCTGGTCGTGACGATCACCAAGGGCCCCGCGTCGATGGACGAGCTACCCGCACACGAGACCGACGCCGTACTCCGGACCCACGCCGCAACGGCCGACAACTGGGCCGCCCGCTCCCGCCGCCTCCAGTTGCTGCTGGGCGGCTCGCTCACCGCCGAGTGGGACGTGGAGTTCCCGGTGGCCCTTTATCCCTTCCGTCTCGACGGCACATGGACGCTCGCCGGGTAGTGATCGCTCGGGTAGTGATCGCTCGGGTAGTGATCGCTCGGGTAGTGATTGCTGCCACACTTGGGTGACGCGTGGTCCCGATGCGGTAGCGACGGAGTGAGACGTGAGGACTTATTTCGAGCCGGATGAGGACGAGGAGTTCGAGGCGGCCAAAGACCTCATCGTCCGCAGGTGCGCCGCCTGGGCGGCCGAGCGTGGCTCGCGGGCCGACGAGGTGGTGCTCGCCGCGGCGCTCGAATCGCGGCATGTGAGCGTGGACGGCCGGCTCGCGTACTGGGGGCGCGACCAGGTCCGCCGGTTCCTCGGTGAGTACGTCCCGCGTTATGTCGTCGCCGACCAGGACGTACTGGAGCGCGCCCCCGAGACCCTGCTGACCCTGCTGCGGCACCTGGCGGCGACCGGGCTGCTCGACCCCCGTGGCCTCGGCCCGGAGGCGCTCGCGGTCGCGATCTCCGAGGTCGCCGCCGACTATCCGGACGTCGTCGCCGATCCGCGGCGGCAGTCGCTCGCGAAGTTCTGGACCCTGCTGGCGCTGGACCGCGGCGTCGACCTCCACGACCAGCACGCCCTGGACCGCTTCCAGGAGGACATCGACGCCGGGCGCGTGCCCTACGACCACGACCTGCTGGACGAGCTGGCCCTGGCCCAGTTCACGCAGCCGGACCAGGAGGAGGAGCGGGCGTTCGCGCAGCCGCCGGTGACGGTCCCGCTCCCCGCCGAGGCGGCCGAGGCCGCGGCGCGCAGCGAGACCGTCCGCCGGCTGAAGCTGCTGTACGAATGGGCCGATGACCGGCAGCTCACCCCCAAGGGCAGGCTGCGCGCGGCCGACGCCCGCGAGCTGGCCGGGCTGCTCGGCGTCGAGTCGCCGGAGCCGCTGCCGGTCTGGGCGCGGAAGGCCGGCCTGGTCCGCGTGGTCAAGGGCCGCCTGCGGCGCACCGCCAAGGCCGCGCCCCTGGTCCGCGACCCGGAGGCGCTGTGGCGGCGGGCCTTCGAGCGGTTCTTCGAGCTCGGGGCGGAGATCGGCTCGGGCGGCTCGATCCTGTCCGAGTGGTTCGACGAGATCATTCCCGACGTCCTCAACAGCCTGTACGGCATGCCGTCCCCCCTCCCGGTGGCCCGGCTCAAGGAGACGGTGTGGCTGGCCTGCCGGGAGAAGTACCTGGTCGAGGAGGACGAGCGCTGGCGCGCTGGGGTCGACGCCGACCTCGATGCCGCCTTCGCCGCGCTGGCCGAGCTGGGCGCGGTCGAGCTGAGCCACGGCGTCGCCGACGAGCTGTACTCCAGCGACCTGCGCCCCTCCGACGCCGAGGACGACCCGCCGCCGCCGCTGCCTCCTGAAGTGTGCGAACGCCTGCTCGCCAGGCTGGCCGAGCCCGGCCCCCTGGTCCGCCTGACGCCGCTCGGCACGAGCGCGACCCGTGACCGGATGCTGGCCGACGGCCGCGACGTCCCACTGCTGGGCGAACTCGCCGACGCGCCCCCCGCCGGCCTGCTCGGCGTACTCGCCCAGCACTACCCGGAGGAGGAGGCGGCCATCGAACTGGCAGGCTGGCTGACGGCCCACAACGGCGACACCGAGCCCCTGCTGCAAGCCGTACGCGACTGCCCGTACCGCACCCGCGCTTCAGCGATGCTCGCCGTACTGGCCGGAGCCCACCCGAAC
>NZ_POUA01000434.1 GCF_003236385.1 Spongiactinospora gelatinilytica | reverse complement strand
GTGGGTGTAGGCGATGCGCGAGCCGGTGGGCAGGTCGAAGTACCGTGTTCGGGGCCCGGGCGGGATCGGCTGGGACGGCGGGCCGCCGAACATCGGCATGGCCAGGGCCGCCCGTTCTGATGCGGTGATGATGATCGCCGTCCAGCGCCTCACGGGTGCGGTCGCCACGCGCCGTAGCGCCCACCAGGCGACCGCCGCGGTTGCGAGGGCGGCCATGGTCAGCGCTACGTACCGGTTGCCGCTGAGAATGGCGGCGGCCCAGAGCATGCCGAGCCCGGCGATGAGCGCGGCCAGAACGCCCAGGCCGGCCAGTGCCCTGGGGCGTAAGCCGGTCTCCATCACTGCCTCGGCGATTCGGCGGTGGTCTCCTCCGATGGGGAATCCGCCGGCTTGCGGGAGGCTTGGTACGAGTAACTGACGGGCCAGACGATCGCGATGAGCGGGACCTTGGCCAGGTTCGCCATGAACTCGATGAGGGCCGAAGTACGCGAATGGTCATCGACCATCCAGACGACGCCGAGCAGCACGGCACAGGTGATCGCGTAGGCGGCCAGGATGCGCAGCCAGACGCCCCACTCGTAGCGTGCCCTGGCCCGCTTCTCTGTGGGCGGCTTGCGCGGCGGCGGACCTCCGGCGAAACGATGCGCGAACTTCGCGTCGGCCCATTTGATGGTGCGGTGGCCGAACATGATGGAGTACGCGATGTAGGCGGCGGCAAGGCCGTGTTGGATGCTTCCCACGGCCCCTGAGCGCATGTCGATCACGGCTGCGACGAGCAGGATCACGTCGAGCAGTGGGAGGCTCAGCAGGAGAACATTGCTGAGCCGCCGCATCCGCCACAGGTAGCGGGCGGCCAGGCCAAGCCCGAGCAGGGCCCAGAACCCGATCTCACAGGCGATGATGATCGCTATGATCACGAAGCTTTCCCCCTTTTGAACCCCCGTTGCTTCGATGATGGCCGGGGCCGGGGGGCATCACCTCGTCACAGGTGATGAATCGACGTACATCCTTCGACGGACTCCGCCCTCTTGGGTGACCGGGGCGAATGGCACGAGGGAGGGGTGCAGGCTCATCCAGTTCCGCGGCAGAAGGGTGGGTCCTGCCCGGCCTACGTCGCCGGGCTACGACCTAACTTTTGGCACACCGCCCTTGCGGCCGATCGAGAAAGCAATACGGTAGACATCGGGTAGGTCGATACGGCCGTCTCTACGGCGTCGCATCACACCGAGTTCGATCAGTTCCTCAACGAGCTTGGGGTATTGCTCCGAGTACCGTGGCCCGGTCCTCACCTGCTCACTCCCGACGCCATATGTGGTCTCCTGCTGCAGGGCTTCGGTGAGTCCATAGTCGGTCCACAGATCGATCACGGTGCTCTCGTCGATCGGCACCTGCTGCCCCGCCAAGGGGTCGATGGCGACCTGCACCCACGGCAGATCTTCCTTGATCTCTTCCACGCGGGTTGTCGATGCGGCCTGCACACCACGTCGAATTCCCTCATGGTGAATGGCGTACTCGTGCGCCGCGTACTGTGCGGTGGTCTCTTCCACGGCTTTGACCAAAGCGCTCAGAAAACTGCGCGGGCTGACCTGCTCGGTACCATCCATCAAGTGGTTCGGAAGCCAGGTATAGGTGTGACCCTTACGAAAATTGGCACCCATATACGGCCCGGCGATCGCAGTGAACAGCTCGGCCTGTTGCTTCTCATCGCCGAGCAGTCGCGGTGGTGGAAGATGTCGCCCGAGGGGAGCCTCTACCCAGCCTGGAATCAGCGCCCGGAATCGTTCTGCCACAGCGGACCCACTGTTCCCAAGATACTGAAACAGCAGTCCGTACAAATTTGCTGGCGACCATCTGAGGCTGGCCGCGTTCGCGGTGAGCTTTGAAGCGTCCGGAAAAGAGAGAAGCGCTCCGTCGAACATATCGGGTCTAATAAAGATCTTGAATCGAATATGGCGTGTACTGAGTCGGAGCTCCAAGGCGAGCTGCAGGATACCGACCACTAGTTGCTCTGCCTGCCGCCGGTCGCGATGGAGGTGCTCCAGCGCGTCGAAGAGCACCAGCAGCAAGGTGCCATCATTCGCAGCCCGGCGGTCCGCTTCCGCTATGGTGCGATCCCGTTCGGCGGGATGCTCTCGTACCCACCTAATCCGGTCCTTCCATGCGGGGATTCCCCTCAGGTCTGGAACGCCAAGCGCAACCAGCAGCACCGTGTTCCACAGATCCCAGGGAAGGGCGCCACTGTCCACGAGGCTGCGAAGCTCCGCAGATCCGGGGTAGCGCTCAGGAGCATTGTCCGCGCCGTACCCGGCGTGGGCCGTCACTCGGGTCAGCCGGTCGATGCGGTACTCGTGAGATGCCACCGAGCGCAGCCGGTCGTCGAGCAGTGAACGAAACCAGAAGGTCTTGCCCACGCCGCGCCCACCCTTTACGACGGTGGCATCGACATCGAGGGCAAGCCGGTGACTGTCCGGAGTGAAGAGCGTGCTTACGGAAGGCACGATGGTGTCCGCATCCTGGGCGCTCGCCAGCGAGGTGCTGAGAAGTATGCGCAGCTCCCCGACTCCGATGTCTTTGATCACTGCAGTCCTTCGGTGATTAGACGCATGGCCGTGTCCAAGAACTCTTCATACGCGGCCTGTGCAAAGGTCTGTTCGCTCCATCCGGGATTGGCTGCTCCGTCGAGGCCGACCAGGTCCAGGCTGAACAAGATCGGAATGGGATAGTGTGGAGCCGCAGTATCCTCAGGGCTTGGGTTGAAGCCGGACATGTCACCTGGCGGTAGGTCGTCGTAAAGTACCGAGAAGCATGTCCAAGCATGATCACGAAATGTTCCCAGGTAGTCGGCACGCCTTTTATCCGGAACCATTGACGCAACCATGCGGAGCTTTTCACGGATGGCCTCGGCCTGACCTGACGACCTCCACGCTGCAAACAGGTCGCCGTAGCCTTGCCAAGTCTGGCTGTTATCGGAGCCGAAGAGCAGTGCGAGATCACAAAGCCGTGAGATCGCAATGGCAGCGATATCATGAATACCGGCTCGACTGTCGAGTAGAATGACATCAGGCTGACGACTTCGTTCCGCGACGGCCATCCCGCAAGCTGACACAGCGCATTCGAGCCGGTCGGCAAAAGAGGGGAGCGCGCCGCCGACCGCATCCGAGTAGACGCGATTAAGTTTGTCCACATAAGCGTATGGCGCATTACCCGATCCCCGCCCCCGCGCGGGGGCCACCCACAACTCGCCGTTCCCGGTGATCGACACGCCGGAAGCTCGCTCCACCAGATCCAGTCCTTCGGCATTGCGGAGGGCGAATTCGACGAGATGGTCGACCAAGCCGTATTGAGGTGCAGCCTCCTCATTGAGAAGGAGGGCGCCTGAACCGGGTGACTCCAGGTCGAGGTCCACGACAAGAACACACCAGCCCCGGTCGGCGAGGTGCTTGCCGAGCATGTACGCGGCTGTGGAGCGGCCAACGCCGCCCTTGAACCCGTACAGCGCCACCCGCGCCGTCTGAATACCGCTTTCGAGCGGCGACGGTATTGTGACATGGGACCAGTCTTCGCCTACCACGGTGTTGTCCAACGTACGGATGCGTCCTGGCCCAAAATGACCAGCCAGCTCCGGCTCATCGAGTATACGGGGGGAGTCGAATACAGCCTCTGCCGCGAATAGCTCGGACGCTCGAAGTATGGTGTTCGGGGCAGCGTACAGGCCCAGGCGTTCCGTTAGTTCAGCTCGCCACCTTGCGACGGCCTCTTCTGGCAATTCCCTGTGCCTGTCGTCGAGTGCCAGACAGAAACGCCCCAAGACATCGCGGATCAGGACGCCGTCAAGGCCTTCGGTCACCGCCTCGCGTGCAATGGCGAGGGCAATGGGTCGCGCATCGTCAAATCGGACGATGCCACCTGAAGGAGTCATTGAAGTACCCCCGTGATGAGGGTCTGCTGATGCAGGGTGAGGATCTGGGTCGCGGCGGCTTTGCGTTCGTTCATCGTAGTGCTGCTGAGCATGGGGCCGCCGTGGTAGCGGTGGGCAACGTCCCAGGTAGCGAACGGTGTGCTGGAGTTCAACATAGCAGCCAGGGTGTTACCGGACCGACCACGGGCGAGTGTCGCCACCTCGGACCAGAGATCGGGCAGGTGCCCATGCTTCTTGGGCTTGCCACTCGAATCGCGAGTCCATGGCCAGGGGACCGGCATCCCGCCAGGCTTGTATGGTGCCGTCGTTGCGTTCAGGTGCCGCAGTAGGAGACTTTTCAGTGCGCATTCTACGGAGAAGCCGTAGTGATGGTCGGCGTTGGGCAGTCGGCCATCGTCATGCAGGTAGACCGCATCTTCGTAGTGACGGTGCGCAGCCTGAGCGAAGTGATCTTCTGGCGTCCGAGGCACACGCAGATCCTATTCGAGTGATCGTACACTTGCGGCGGCAACGATGCCATGGGCTCTGAGGTGATCCCCCACGCCGCGTGGCGCCGACCTCGGCCGGCTGATCGGTGGACGCGCTTGGGGCTATCACCATGTCTGAGGTGTCAGCCGTGCTGACAGTGACGGCCGTATCCGGCACCTGCCTGCAGGCGATCGATCGACTGAGCGAGGCGACCATTTTGTCGGAAACCGGCACGCCAGCACTTCGACTCCGCGCCTGGTCGCCCGCTCTCCTGGCCAAGGCCCCTCCCGCAGTGTGGGTCACCGGACGATCGCTAGGCTCCACGCCAATGCCATGCACATGCGGCAGGGCTTCATGTGTGTGCGGAGCCAGTACGACGGGTCTTCGTTATCAGCCCCCATGCCGCGCATGATGCCCGGGATGGTGTCCCGCCGAGTGGTGTAAATAGGAACGTTCAGATCGGACATCGCGTAGAGCGGCCGCTCCGGCTGCGGGAAGTTCCACCACCCCACGGACGCGACCCGTTCCAGCACCAACTTCGGCTATCTGAACCTCAGACTGAGGGCGGGGCAACTGCTTCTAGAAGGGGACGATTCCATGGGAGCAGAGCAGAAGCACATGGGGTCCCAAGGTCGCCCACGAGGCTGTGGGCCACCGCGCCGGGAAGGGCATCCTCGAGCAGGGGTTGCCAGCCGAGATCAGCCCCCGTCTCCCCGCAGGTGCGATGGGCACATATCGTCGTCTGCCAGCGATCGCGCTCATTGGGGAGCACCTCGCCAGGGGCTATCGTGACCAAGGGGAATACACCCACCCCCAACACGCGTAGGGTACAGCCAGCCACTCACGATCCCGGCTGACATACTGGTTCATCCCCATACGCATGGCAGCAACGCCATGCCCTGTGGGTGCCTGCGATGCTTTGCGGGTCACCCCCACGCGTGTGGGGAGCACAAGCCGACCTTCACGACCACCGCCAGCGCCACCGGTTCACCCTCACGCATGTGGGAAGCACGCAGGCGAGTCCGGCCGTGACCGACCATGAGACGGTGCACCCCCACGCGTATGGAGGTGCACCCTTCGTGAGCAGCAAGGATACAGCCGAGTTGCCGTGTTGCGATGTCGGGGTTTGTCGATGATCCACTTCTATCATCTGTCTTGTGAGTGGTGTTGCCAGCGGATCGCCGGGTGCGGGTGACCGGCTAGGGGCGCTAGCGTCGGGCGAAGCCCGACATGGGGAGAACAGGCCGAGCGTCAGCGAGGACCATTGCGCGCGGTAGCGCGACGGCAGGCAAAGCGCGCCACCCCGCCGGAGGCGGACCCTTAGCGCGAAGCGCAACTTTCCGCCGGAGGCGGACCCTTGGCGCGAAGCGCCCTTCTCCCGCCGAAGGCGACACGCTGCGCGGAGCGCGCTCCCGCCGCAGGGCGGACCTACGGCGCGAAGCGCGTTCTTCCGCCGGAGGCGGACCCTTGGCGCGAAGCGCCCTTCTCCCGCCGAAGGCGGGGGCGGCGCCCCGGAGGGGCGGTGGGGGTT
>NZ_POUA01000433.1 GCF_003236385.1 Spongiactinospora gelatinilytica | reverse complement strand
GGCGGGCGAGCGTGGCGCGGTTGAGCGCCCGCGTGCTGAGAACGGTCATCGGCGCGGGGGTCCGTTCCTTTCGGCGTCGGGGGCCTGCTCTGGCCACTCTCGCAGGAGTAGCGGACAGGTTATGGCCGCTTGTCCCGCGAACGGCCACTTGTCCCGCTAACCGCTTGTCTCGTCAACGGCCGCTTGTCTCGTCAACGGCCGCTGCCGGTGTCCAGGCCGCTCAGCAGGAGGTCGGCCAGCGCGGTCACCGCGTCGTCGGCGCTCACCCGCCCCCGGGTCAGCTCGGCGGCGATGGCGTCGGCCGCGCCCAGCACGCCGATGCAGCGCAGCCGCAGCGCCTCGCCGGTGACCGCGGAGTAGGGGACGAGCGCTTCGGCCATCAGGTCGATGTACCTGTCCAGCACTTCGTGCTGCATCGCGTCCAGCTCCGGAATGCCGCGCAGCGCGGCGGCGACGGCGTTCAGCTCCGGCATGGCGGTGGCGCACGCGAAGTAGGCCCCGCTGATCACGCGGGCGACCTCGTGGGGGGTGGGCGCGGCGTCTTTCAGCGCCTCGGTCAGCGCGGCCCGGTGCTGTTCGTCCAGGCGCAGGTAGAGCGCGAGCAGCAGGCCATGGCGGGTGCCGAAGTGGTCGTAGACGATCGGCCTGCTCACCTTGGCGGCCTCCGCGAGGGAGGGCAGGGTCAGGCCGTCGGGGCCATGGGCGCGCACGAACGCCGTGGCGGCGTCGAGCAACTGCTCCCGTCTCGCCTGCTTGGACAGGCGAGTCGATGGTGTCGCCATGGTCCTCCTCGCGTCTGGACCCCAGCTTAAGCTACAAAGTGTAGGCTACAAAATGTAGCTTTGAATCGCCGAGTGGAAGGAAGCACAGATGGAGCAGTTGAAATCGGTACTGATCCTGGGTGGTTCGGGTCAGGCGGGCGCGGACACCGCCACGCTGCTGCGGCGGTGGTACCCGGGGCTGCCGCTGACCATCGCCGGGCGTGACCTCGCCCGGGCGCGGCGGGTCGCCGACGAACTGGACGCGGCCGACGCCGTGACCATCGACCTGCGGCGCGGTGACCTCGGCCTGCCGGGCGGGCGGAGCCATTCGGCGGTGGTCGCGGCGCTGCGGGACTCCCGGCTCAGCGGGCTCCGGTACGCGCAGGACCACGGCCTGCCGTACCTCAGCATCTCCAGCGGCCTGATAGAGCTGGCGCCGGAGGTCATCGCGGGCGCCCAGCGGGCGACCGCCGCGCCGATCCTGCTGGCCAGCCACTGCCTGGCCGGTCTCATCGTGCTGGCGGCGCTGGACGCGGCCCGGGAGTTCGACCGGGTGGAAACCGTCCGGATGGCGGCGGTGCTGGACGAACAGGACGCCGGCGGGCCCGCCGCCATCGAGGACATGGAACGCCTGATGGCGATCTCCACGGCTGGGCTGATCCGCCGCGACGGCGTCTTCACCTGGGTCAGCGGCGCTGCGGCAGAGGTCGAGGTGGCCTGCGCCGACGGCGTCGTACTGCCCGGCCAGCGGGTCGCCATCCCCGACGTACCGAGCGTCGCCCTCGCCACGGGCGCGCTCAACGTCCACTTCGACCTCGCGGCCGGCGAGACCGCGAGCAGGCGGCGCGGCGAACCGGCCTCGATCGAGTTCCGGATCGACATCGAGGGCACGGGGGCTTCCGGCACGCCGCTCAGTACGTCCCGCCACCTCGTCCACCCCGGCGGCCAGCGCCCCCTGACCGCCCTCGGCATCGTCCTCGGCGTGGAACGCCTCCTCGGCCTGCGAGGGGAACCGGCCGCCCCGGGCATCCACACCCCTGAGGCCCTGATCGACCCGACGCTCGCGACCAAGCGAATGGCCGAAATCGGCACCATCCCCATCAACACCTGACGCAGCGGGCAGACCAGGTCCATAGGGCAGGGCCGGATCGGCGGCGAGCCCGCACCGGAGGTGGTTCGCGGGCCGATTCCGGCCGCCGACGCCTCATGCCGGCCGCACCCGGACATACGGGGCTCGATAGTGTCGTGGCCGTGTCGATTTTCGGTGCCGCCATTGACGTCCGTCCGCTGTTCCCGCGCGAACGGCAGGCCATGGTCGGCCTGCTCCGCACGCTGAGCCCGGCGGACTGGGCCAAGCCGACGGTCTGCCCAGGCTGGGACGTACACGACATAGCCGGACACGTCGCCAACGACTACCTGCGCCGCCTGTCGGGCAGCCGTGACGGGTACGGCGGCGCGGTCTTCGCCGACGACGAGACGCTTCCGGCCTATCTGACGCGCACCAACGAGGAGTTCGTCCGGGCGACCCGCCAGCTCAGTCCGTACGTACTGATCGACCTGCTGGAACACCTCGGGACGCAACTCGACGCCATGTGGGCGGCGCGCGACCTGGACGCGCCCGCCGACCTGAACGTCTCCTGTGGGCCTGCGCCGCCATCTGCGCCCTGCTCTCGATCACGATCTGGGTCCTGCTCACCCAGCGCACCCTGGCCCTGCACCCCGATTCGGCAAGGGAACGGGAGCCGATCACGTCTACCTCTCGCTCGAACTACCGATGCATCGAGGCCGGACCGCATGGACCGGGTGGACCGGATGGACCGAGCCTGAGCGCGCGAATCCCCCGCGCGGTACGCGGCCCGCCCCCCGGTGGCGGTCAGGGCCACGCGCCCGCTGGTATCTCTACCCGCGCTGGGGAAGGTGCAGGACATGGGTACCGCGTTGCGAGAGGTGCGGCGGCTCGCGGAGCGGACGCCGCCGTCGCGGGAGCGGTTCATCGACCTGCTGCGAGCCGTGTCGATCGTGGCGGTGGTCCTCGGGCACTGGCTGGCGACCGTGGTCGGCTACGACGAGCATGGCGAGTTGATCGGCCGGTCGGCGCTGCCGGACCTGCCATGGGCGCAACCGCTGACCTGGGTGGTCCAGGTGATGCCCGTGTTCTTCATCGTCGGCGGGTACGCCAACGCCGTGTCCCTCGCCGCGGCGCGGCGCCGAGGCGGGACGGCCACCGAATGGCTGATCAAGCGGAGCGGCCGGCTGATCCCGCCGACCACGGCCCTGGTGCTGGTGCTGGGAGGCGGGGCGCTGGCGGCGGGCCTGTTCGACGCCGACCCCGCCCGGGTTCGCATGGTGGTCTGGCTGGCCTCGATCCCGTTGTGGTTCCTCGTGGTCTACCTGATCGTGGTCGCGCTGACGCCGCCGATGTACGCCCTCCACCGCCGGTACGGACTCACCGTCCCGGCGGTGCTGGTCGGGCTCGTCGCCGTCGGCGACGCGGCCCGCTTCCTCGGCCATGACCTCTGGGGCGACGGCAACTTCCTGTTCGGCTGGCTGGCCATCCACCAGATGGGTTTCGCCTGGCGGGACGGACTGCTCCCGGCCCGCCCCCGCGTCGCCGTGCCGCTGGTGGCCGCCGGGATCGGCGGGCTGCTCCTGCTCACCCTTCCCGGCCCCTACCCGGTCAGTTTGATCAATGTGCCCGGCGAGCGGCTGCACAACATGTCCCCGCCCAGCCTGGCCCTGCTCGCGGTCGCGACCGCCCAGCTCGGGGTGGCGCTGCTGCTGCGGAATCGGGCCGAGCGATGGTTGCGGCGCACCCGCCGGTGGACGGCCGTGGTCGCCGTCAACTCGGTGATCATGACGATCCTTCTCTGGCACATCTCCGCCGCGATCCTGCTCACCGCCGCACTGCACGCGGCGGGCGTACTCCCGACCCCCGAGGCCGGCTCGGCCGCGTGGCTGGCCTGGCGAGCGCCGTTGCTGATCATGTGCACCGCCGTCCTCGCCCTGCTCGTCGCGATCTTCGGACCGATCGAGGTACGCGGCGCCCAACGCTCCCGCCGGCTCCCGATCCCGATCCCGATCCCGGTCCCGGCGGGCCTGGCCCGCACGGCTTCCCGTCCGGTGTTCCGGCTGTGGCTGACCATGGCCGGGCTCGCGGGAGTCGCCTGCGCCCTGCTCGTCAACAGCCTGTGGCCGAGCGCCGCTCCGACCGTATCCGGAATGCCGACATTCGCGCTGATCACCTACCTCGCCTCCGCGGCGGCTTTGCGACTGCTACGTTCGATCCCCCCGGACGGTCTGGCCCATCGGGTGAACCAGCGCAGCACGTACTCCACCGGGCCGTACCGGTGACCGCGCAGCCACCACGCGCTCAGGGCGAGCAACACCACATAGATCACCGCCGCGACCCCCATCACGGCGAACGGTGACAGCCGACCCGCCAGCGCCAGCCCGTAACCGGTGAACACCAGGCAGCACAGCACCGACTGCCCGATGTAGTTCGAGGCCGCCGCCCGTCCCGCCGGGGCCAGCCCGCGGCCCACGGCGGGAAAACGCCTGATCACCTGGAGGAACGTGACCACGTAGGCGGCCGTCAGCAGTACCGAGGCCACGTTGTTCACGGCCATCGAGGGCAGTTCGAGCACGTTCCCACGGCCCTGCGCCCAGGTGAAGAAGCCCGCGGCGGGCAGCCCCACGCCGAAGCCGACCCACTGGATGCGCGGCACGAGACGGGCCCAGCGCTCCGGCTCCTCCAGCACCCGCGCCTTGCCCGCCGCCATCCCGAACAGGAACAGCGCCAGCGCCATCGGCCCCTGCCCGACCCACACGATCATGGCCAGCCCCGGATAGGTCTCGGCCTGGAACGTCAGTACGCCCAGCGGCCCACTCCTGACCAGTTCCTCGGCTCGCACTCCGGCCGCCGTGTCCACCAGCGGCATCGCGTCGCCCGCCGGATCCAGCAGGGTGAGCCCGGCCAGTACCAGCCAGATCACCGACATGACCCCGATGATCCAGCAGCCGACGACGAACGCCCTTCTGGCCGAGATGCCGCGCAGGGCCAGCAGGATCAACCCCAGCATGGCGTACAGGGTGAGGATGTCGCCGATCCACA
Source organism: Spongiactinospora gelatinilytica (assembly GCF_003236385.1). Classification (GTDB taxonomy): domain Bacteria; phylum Actinomycetota; class Actinomycetes; order Streptosporangiales; family Streptosporangiaceae; genus Spongiactinospora; species Spongiactinospora gelatinilytica. The sequence continues at coordinate 1,050 of NZ_POUA01000433.1, read as the reverse complement.
ACAGGAACCCGTGCGCCACCCCGATCGCGAACAGCCCCAGGCACCGCCGCGCCATCCTGGCCTTCACCTTCACGCCGTCCCGCGACATGAGCGTGAAGGAGTAGCCGAACAGGAACGAGAACAGGATGTAGAACTTCGTCAGCACCACCGTGCTGACGAACCACGCGACCGGCCCGTCCGTGATCGACATCGTGCCGGTGATCACGACGTAGCGCGGATCGGCGAAGAAGCCGATGTTGGCCACCAGAATGCCCGCCAGCGCGAACCCGCGCACGGCGTCGATCTCGTGCACTCGCCTTGATCCCGGCGTCTGTGTCATGGCCACGACGCTAAAGACACTGCGCATGGCGGGGCATCGGCCCTTGGCAGATCCTGGGAGCGACGAAAGTCTATGACTGCGGCGGCACCGGGGGGTTACGCGCTTCGGCGTACACACCGCGACCGGACCTGCCGATCATGGCGACCCGCCCCGATATAAGGGTCTTGGATCTGCCGCCGTGTCTAAATCCCCCGAGAGCCGCGTACGGCCGACCCGTTCCGGACAGTCGTCCGGATATATCCGCCCACCCGATGCGCATCCCCTGTAAAGCCTGCCACCCGCACGAAATCGACTGAGATCGAGGAAAATCGAACCGAGCTCCTACGCCCCTTTGCGGGCCTCTTCCATCTCAACCGATCACGCTCGCAGACGTCTGAGCCGCCGGCACACTTCCGCGATCAACGGCATCGTGATCACTACATCCCACCCGGTCCCGACGAGGGGACCCCAATGCGCCATTCTGCCGCCGACCGCTGGCGAATGACCACAAACGAGCAAGAGACCAGATCCACGGTCGCGGGATCTAGCCTCTAGGTTGGGGAAACATGGTGGGGCTACCAGGACTTGAACCTGGGACCTCTTCCTTATCAGGGAAGCGCTCTAACCGTCTGAGCTATAGCCCCGCAGAGTGTGGCATTGAGCGTATCGCATCCAAGTGGGCGGAGCGAACCGGTTGCCAACGGGGAAAAGCTTACCGTGTCGCAAGGGGTGGGTGGGCCATCGTCCCCGCG
>NZ_POUA01000432.1 GCF_003236385.1 Spongiactinospora gelatinilytica | reverse complement strand
GGGGCGAGGGCCGCCCGGGGACGTCTGGCAACGAACGGGGGCCGCCATGAACGTCGCGATCATCGGTATGGCCGGGATCTTTCCCGACGCGCCCGACGCCGAAGCGCTGTGGGAGAACGTGTTGTGGCGGCGGCGGGCGTTCCTGCCCGCCCGGAGCGGCGCCGACCGGGAGGCCCTGGTCGAGGGCCTTACCCCGCCGCAGGACGCGGACCCGGCGCCGTACCTGTCGGTGCGGGCCGCCACGCAGGCCATCGCGGACGCGAGCGGCCTTTCCACCGGGCGCATCGACCGGCGGCGGGTGAAGGTCGTGATGGGCGTGCCCGGCGATCCGATCGGCGCGCTGCTCGGTGGGCCCGGCGACCCGGTGGCGGGGGCGGTGTGCGAGAAGTTCGGGTTCCTGGGCGGCGGCCACGATCTTGAGGCGGGCTGCGCGGGATCGCTGCTGGCGGTGATCACCGCATGCCGTTCGCTCCGCGACGAGGGAGCAGACCTGGTACTGGCCGGGGGCATCGATCTCGAACTCAACCGGCCCGACCACCACTGGCCGGGCCAGGGCTGCGGGATGGTCGCGCTGATGCGCGCCGGCGACGCCGCCGAGCGGGGCATCCGCGTCCATGCCGAGATCGCGGGGTGGGGCGTGGCGTCCTCGGGCGGCGAGGGCCCGATCGCGCGTACCGCCGCCGAGGCGCAACTGCTGGCCCTGCGCCGGGCCTATGTCCACGCGGACGCGCTTCCCGGGGAGGTCGCGCTGTTCGAGGGCCACAGCGGTACGGCGGGCGACGCGGCCGACCTCGCCCCGCTGATCGAACTGCTGACCGGCGGCAAGCCGTACGGGCGCAGCCGGGGACGTCCGGCGGTGGGCTCGGTGAAGGCCAACATCGGCCACACCGGGGCCGCGTCCGGCGTGGCCGGGCTGATCAAGGCGGCGCTGGGCGTGGCGCGCGGCGTGCTGCCGCCGTCCACCGCCGCCGGGCGCAGGCACGAGTTGCTGGCCGGGCACGGAGCCCCGGTACGGCTGCTCGCCGGGCGCGAACCGTGGCCGGAGGGCCCCCGCTACGCGGGGGTCAGCGCGATGGGCCCCACCGGGGTCCACGCCCACCTGGTCATCAGGGACCGGACCGCGCCGGACGCCCCGCTGAACGGCCAGACCCCGCGCCGGACCTCCCAGCCGAGGGCCAGGACGTGGCCGCCGCCCTCCGCCGCCGAACCGCTCGTCTTCGCGGTGTCCGGGGCCGACATGCGGGCCGTGCGCCCGGTGCTGGAACGCGTCGCCGTCCAGGCCCACCGCTGGTCGGAGGGCGAACTACACGACCTGGCCTGCGGCCTGGCCGCGCAGCCGCCGCAGGGGCCGCTGCGGGTGGCGATCGTCGCGGGCACCGCCGAACAGCTCGCCGAGCGCGCCGGCCGCGCCGCCGAACGCACCGACCTGGCCGTGGGCCGGCTGCTCGCCCAGCCGGGGCTGTTCGTGGGCCTGGCCGTGCGGGGGCGGGTCACGCTGCTGTTCCCTGGCCAGGGCGCACCGGTACGCCGCCCCGAGGACGCCGGACGCGGCCCGGCTGCGGCCCTGTGCGGCGCGCGGGTGGCCGACACCGCCGTCGCGCAACCCGCGATCATGGACGCCTCCCTGGTCGCGCTGGGCGAACTGGACCGGCTCGGGCTCAACGCGGGCGCGGCCATCGGGCACAGCACCGGCGAGATCACCGGCCTGGTGTGGGCGGGCTGCATGTCGGTCCGCCAGGCCCGCAGGCTGGTACGGCGGCGCGGCCAGATCATGAGCGACCTCGGCGCGCCCGGCACCGGCATGGTCAGCGTGGCCGCCTCCAGGGAACAGGCCGAACTCCTGGCCGCCGGGACCGGCGTGGTGATCGCCGCGCAGAACGGCCCGAACGTCCACGTGCTGTCCGGGCGCGACCCCGAGGTGGCGGCCGTCGCCAAGCGGGCCGCCGACGAGGGCATCGAGGCGATCGTGCTGCCGGTGTCCCGGGCGTTCCACTCGCCGCACGTGGCGGCCTGCGTCGAACCGTTCGACGAGTGCCTGCGGGACGTGTCGTTCGCGGCTCCGGAGCGCACGCTGATCTCGACGGTCACCGGGCATCCGGTCGGCGGCCACGACGACCTGGCCATGCTGCTACGCGCGCAGTTGCTCGCCCCGGTGCGGTTCTGGGACGCCGTCGGGCGGGTCGCGGCGGTCACGGATCTGTTCTGTGAGGCCGGTCCGGGGCGCGGGCTGGCCTCGCTGGTGGCCCCGACCGGCGTGCCCGCGGTCGGCACCGACACCTACGGCCCGGACGGCGTGGCCGCCGCGGAGACCGCCGCCGCACTGTGGGCCTGCGGCGGGCTGCCCGACCTGGCCGCGCTGTACGGCGACCGGCCGCGCCGCCCGATGGACATCTGGCGCGACCGCGTCTTTCTTTAGGTCCTTTCCAGGATGCGCAGCGAGCCGGTCTGGCGTACCTGCATGAACGCGCCCGACTCGACCGCCCTGCGGAAGATCCGGTAGGGGCCCTGGCCGCCGTCCTCCGGGCGCTCGAACACGTCGTGGATCGCCAGCGCGCCGCCCGGCATGACGTGCGGCGACCAGCCCTCGTAGTCGGCGGCGGCCAGGGCGTCGGCGTGGCCGCCGTCGATGAACAGCATGGCCAGCGGGGTGCTCCACAGCGCGGCCACCCGCTCGGAGGCCCCGACGACGGCGATCACCTCGTCCTCCAGCCCGGCGGCGGCGATGGCCGCGCGGAAGAACGGCAGCGAGTCCATCCGGCCGGTGGCCGGGTCGATCAGCTCGGGGTCGTGGTGCTCCCAGCCGGGCTGGATCTCCTCCGAACCGCGGTGGTGGTCCACGGTCACCACGACCGAGCCGGTCTGCCGGGCAGCGGCCCCGAGGTAGATGGCCGACTTGCCGCAGTAGCTGCCGATCTCGCAGATCGGGCCGCGGGCGCCGTACGCGCAGCCCGTCTCGTACAGCGCCTGCCCCTCTTCTGCGGGCATGAAGCCCTTGGCGCGCCCGGCGGCCGAACGCAGCTCGGCGGGCATCGCGGGCACCGGCGTGGGATGGATCACCAGGGCAGAGTACCCGGCGCCGGTGACATCATCGAAAGTGCGCACAACGCGCTCTCACGGAGGTGAACAGGTGAAGGTCGAGGTCGATCCGATGATCTGCGAGGCCAACGGGGTCTGTACGGGTCTGGCTCCCGAGGTCTTCGAGTTGGACGACGACGATGAGCTGCGCGTCCTGCTGCCCGAGCCGCCTCTGGCGCTGGCCGACCGGGTACGGCACGCGGTGCGGTCCTGCCCCAAGGCCGCCCTCACCCTGAGCGAGTGACCCCCCTACAGGAGGATTTCTGATGCGAGCCGCGTTGGTCCATGCCGTCGGCGGCGGCGTGCTCGACATCCGCGACGACGTCACACTCGCGCCGATCGGCCCGGGCGACGTCCGGGTGCGGATGCGGGCGACCGGTGTGTGCCACTCCGACCTTTCGGTGCTTTCCGGGGTGCTGCCGCAGCCGTTGCCGATCATCCCGGGGCACGAGGGCTCGGGCGAGGTGGTGGAGGCCGGCGAGCACGTCACCGGCCTGCGGCCGGGTGACCGGGTGATCATCAGTTGGACCCCGCCGTGCGGCGGGTGCGCCATGTGCCTGCGCGGCCAGCCGTACCTCTGCGCGACCTTCATGGGCAAGGTCTTCTCCACGCCGCGGTTCCGGTTCGGCGGCGATGCCGCCCCGGCGTACGGCATGGCCGGGTGCGGCACCTGGGCGGAGGAGATCGTCGTGCCCTGGCAGGGCGCGATCAAGGTCGACCCGGACGTGCCGTACGAGGTGGCGGCGCTGATCGGGTGCGCCGTCACCACGGGCGTGGGCGCGGTGCTGAACACCGCCGAGGTCCGCCCGGGGGCGACGGTCGCGGTGATCGGCTGCGGCGGCGTGGGGCTGTCGGTCGTACAGGGCGCGCGGCTGTCCGGGGCGACGACGATCCTGGCCGTCGATCCGCTGCCCGCCAAGCGCGACCTCGCCAGGCGGCTCGGCGCCACCGACGCCTGCGCCCCCGGCGACCTTGAGGAGACCATCGCCACCGCCACCGGCGGCACCGGCGTCGACCACGCCTTCGAGGTCGTCGGCACGTCCACCGCGATCCGCTCCGCCTGGAAGGCCGCCCGCCGCGGCGGCGACGTGATCGTGGTGGGCGCGGGCGCGTCCGACGACATGTTCTCGGTGTCGGCGTTCAACCTGCTGTTCGAGGGCAAGAACCTGCTCAGCTCGGTCTACGGCGGCGCGGACGTCCGCCGCGACTTCCCCTACCTCACCCGCCTGTGGAAGGCCGGCCGGCTGGACCTGGAGAGCCTGATCAGCGCCCGGATCAAGCTCTCCGACCTGAACGAGGCCGTCACCGCCCTCGCAGACGGCGAGGTCCTGCGCCAGATGGTCCTGCTGGACTGAGGGTTATGTAGATGCCATCTAGGTAGATGGCATCTACCAAAGGGTCGCCCATGAGCGGATTCGTCGGCCGCCGGACGGAACTGGCCGTGCTGCGCAAGCGGCTCGACCATGTCACCGCCACGGCGACCGGCGTGGCGGTGACGCTGCGCGGGCGGCGGCAGGTCGGCAAGTCGCGGCTGGTGCAGGAGTTCTGCGACCGCGCCGGCGTGCCGTACTTCTACTTCACCGCCACCAAGGGCATGTCGCCCGTCGAATCCGCCGAGCGCTTCTCCACGGACCTGCGCGACTCCAGGTTGCCCACCGACCCCGAGCAGGTCCCCACCGTGACGTCGGGAAACTGGACCGACGCCCTTCGCGTTCTGGCCGGCGCGCTGCCGTCCCGGCCCTCGATCGTGGTCATCGACGAGCTGCCCTGGCCGGCCGAACAGGACGAGGTCTTCGACGGGGCGCTCCAGACCGCGTGGGACCGGCTGCTGTCCACCAGGCCGGTGCTCCTCCTGCTGCTCGGCAGCGACCTGCACATGATGCAGCGGCTGACCTCCTACGAACGGCCGTTCTTCGGCAGGGCCGACGCCATGGTCCTCGGGCCCCTGAATTCGGCCGAGATCGGCCGCGCGCTGGGCCTTGCCCATGCCGACGCCATCGACGCCCATCTGCTGTCCGGCGGGCTGCCAGGCATCCTGCGCGCCTGGCCATCCGGCACTCCCCCGCTCGACTTCGTCGAGACCGAGTGCGCCGACCCCTTCTCGCCGCTGTTCGGAGTCCCGGAGTCGGTGCTGCTCGCCGAGTTCCCCACGCCGGACCAGTCACAACGCGTGCTTGAGGCGATCGGCGCGGGCGATCGTACGCAGGCCGCCATCGCCGCCGCGGCCGGGGGCAGGGCCGGGCCGCTCAAGTCGGGCTCGCTGTCCCCGCTCCTCGCCCGCCTGGTCCACGACAAACGGATCATCGCCGCCGATCAACCGCTGTCCACACAGCCGGGCAGGCCCACGCTCTACCGCATCGCCGATCACAACCTGCGGCTCTACCTCGGCATGCTGCGCACCGCCGCGGAGCAGTCCCGCAGGGGCCGTCCGGAGGCGGCTTTCCGGGGGATCGAGCGGCGCTGGCCGTCCCTGCGCGGGCGTGCCGTCGAGCCGGTGATCCGCGAGGCGCTGACCCTGGCCGCCCGGGCCGGGGAGCTGCCCTGGGCGGGCGTGGAGGCCGTCGGCGGCTGGTGGAACCGCCGGTTCGATCCCGAGATCGACCTGGTGGGCGTGGACCGGTCGCCGGTGGCGCGGACCGTGCTGTTCACCGGCTCGATCAAGTGGCTGTCCGGTCCGTTCGACCGTCATGACCTGGCCGCTCTGCGCCGGGGTGCGCTCGCGGTGCCCGGGTTCACCACGGACACCGCGTTGACGGCCGTTTCGCTGTCCGGACTCGCGCCCGACGTTCCGGCGGACGATCTCGCGCTCGCGTGGGGGCCGGAGGATGTGGTCAGGGCCTGGGGGTGAGGC
>NZ_POUA01000431.1 GCF_003236385.1 Spongiactinospora gelatinilytica | reverse complement strand
CCCCCGCCCGCCCACCTGGATCGGCGGCCTGCACCGGTGGTCGGGCAGGGCGGCGTTCCTGCTCACCATCCCCGTGGCCTTCCACTGCCTGTACGCCCTCGGCCTCCAGTACGACGCCGCCCGCGTCCTGGTCCACTCACTCCTCGGCTGCTTCTTCTACGGCGTGTTCGTCGCCAAGATGCTCGCCCTGCCCCGGCGCGGCCTGCCGGGCTGGGGCCTGCCCGTGCTGGGCGGGCTGGCGTTCACCGCGCTGGTGGGGCTCTGGCTGACCTCGTCGCTGTGGTTCTTCACCGCGATCGGCGTACGCCTGTGAACGATCGGCGTACGCCTGTGAGAACGACTACGAAGGCGGCGTGAAGGTGGTGGTCCGCCGCAGTCCCGCGGCGCGGCCCTTGGCGACCACCACCAGGGCCATCTTCCGGGACGCCTCGTCCACCATCTCGTCGCCGAGCATGATCGCGCCGCGTCGCTCGACGGTCGTGGCGTGCTCGTAGGCGTCGAGGATCAGTTCGGCGTGGTCGTAGTCCTCCTGGGTGGGCGAGAAGACCTCGTTCGCCGCGTCGACCTGCGCGGGGTGCAGCACCCACTTGCCGTCGAAGCCGAGCGCGGCGGCCCGGCCCGCGACCCGGCGGAAGCCGTCCACGTCCTTGATCTGGAGGTAGGGGCCGTCGATGGCCTGGAGGTCGTACATCCTGGCGGCCATCAAGATCCGCATCAGCGTGTAGTGGTAGGCGTCGCCCTCGGTGTAGCCGGGCGGCTGCTCGCCGACCACGAGGGTCCGCATGTTGATGGACGCCATGAAGTCGGCCGGGCCGAACACCAGGGCCTCCAGCCGGGGCGAGGCGCCCGCGATGGCGTTCACGTTGACCAGCGCCTTGGCGTCCTCGATCTGCGCCTCGATGCCGATCCGGCCCTGCTCCAGGCCGTTGGCCAGCTCGATCTGGGTGAGCAGGGTGTCCAGCCACCGCACCTGCGACGGCTCCTGGACCTTGGGCAGGATCAGGGAGTCGACCGCGTCGCCCGCGCCCTCCACGACGTCGATCACGTCGCGGTAGGTCCACGGCGTGGCCAGGTCGTTCACCCGGACCGCGCGTACCTTGCCCGACCAGTCGCCCTCGCGCAGCGCGGCCACGATGTTGCGCCGGGCCGCCTCCTTGGCGGCGGGCGCCACGGAGTCCTCAAGGTCCAGGAGAGCCTCGTCCACGTCGAGGCCCTGGGCCTTCTCCAGGAATCTGGGATTGCTTCCAGGTACGGACAGGCAAGAACGTCGCGATCGCATGCGGACACCGTAACGGGCGGCAGTGGGCTTGCCACAAAGCCGGGTCGGCTTTCTTGGCCGCCCCGCTCTACCAAGCTTCGAGTGCTATGTCCGATATTGGAGGTCAACCAACGATCTAGAGGAGTTAAGACATGGCTGTCCTCTCGGGCGTACAGCGGCCCGCCGTACTCACGGACCTCCTCCCCGGGGCGCGGGTGCGTGACGGCGCGCTGGTCGTCGGCGCGGCGCTGCTGACCGGCGTCGCGGCCCAGGTGAGCTTCCCACTGCCGGGCACCCCGGTCCCGGCGACGCTGCAGACGTTCGCCGTGCTGCTGTCGGCCGCCGCGCTGGGGCCGGTGCGGGCGGCGCTGGGGATGGCGCTGTACCTGGTCCTCGGGCAGGTGGGCGTGCCGTGGTTCGCCCCCGACGGCGGCAACGCGACACTGGGCTATGTGGTCGGTTTCGTGCTGGCCGCGGCGGTGACGGGCGCGCTGGCGCGGCGCGGCGGCGACCGCACGGTGGCGCGGACGGTGGGCACGATCACGCTCGGCACGCTGCTGATCTACACGGTGGGCGTGCCGTGGCTGATGGTCGCCACCGGCATGGACCTTCCGAAGGCGCTCATGGCCGGCGTGGTGCCGTTCCTGCTGGGCGACGCGCTGAAGGTGGTGGCCGCGGCCGGCCTGCTGCCCGGCACGTGGAAGCTGGTGCGGATGGCCCGCGGCGACCGCGACTGAGCCTTCCCCCGCCGGGTACCACTGGACGGCGCTCCCACCAGGGAGCGCCGTTCCGCGCGTCCCGATGCATCGCTCCAAAGCCCCTAAAGTAGCTGCAAAGCACTTCTTACCGGCGCTTAACAGATGTGCTGGCATAGTTCTAGGGAGCGGGAGGTCCCGCTTCGCGCACAACGGGGGGAGCCGACTATGCGCGTCCTCATCGTGCCCATCACCGACACGGAGACCGAGTTGGCCGACATGGTCGCCGAGGGGCTGAGGGAGGAGGAGATCGCGGCCGACGTCGCGCACGGGGCGAGCGACGACGCGGATCTGCTGCTCAAGACGGCGCGCGAGTACGACGTACTGATCATCGAGCGCGACGCGCCCGCCCTCGCCGCGAGCCGTACGCGCGACCTGCTGGCGGAGTCGCCGACGCGGATCCTGCTGATCGAGGCCGCCGGATGCCGGCAGTCCCCGGTCCGCGCCGACGCGCGGCTGTCGCGGCCCTACACCTATCCGGAACTGCTCACGCAGGTGCTCGCCCTCGGAGTGGCCGGCGGGCATAAAGTCGCGACGTGAGCACTTCACCCGATCTCCCCCCGCAGGCCCCGCCCCTCGCGCTGATCGAGGAGGGGGCCAAGAAGTCCGGTGTGCTGTGGATCACGCTGGACGACCGGCCGCGGCTGGCCTGGCACGCCTGGCACGACGGCGCGATCTACGTGGTCACCGGCGGCGGTGAGCAGTCGCTGCCCGGCCTCGCCGAGTCCGGCCGGGTGCGGGTCACCCTGCGCAGCAAGGACAAGGGCGGCGAGCTGGCCGTCTTCGACGCCGCCGTGGAGGTCGTGGACCAGTCGGCGGCCGAGGCCGCGCCCGCCGTCGCGGCCCTCGCCAAGGAACGGCTCAACGCCCCCGACGGAGCCGCGATGACCGCCCGCTGGGCCGATGGGTCGCAGATCGTCCGGCTGATTCCCGAGGCGGCCTAGCCGTACTGGCGGGCCACCGCGGGTTCGGCCGGACTCGGCACCGGGGGCGGGGCGGTGGCCGACTGGGCCAGGAGGGCTCCGCCGATCACGATCAGGCCGCCGATGATCTGGTACGGCCCGAGGGCCTCGCCGATCAGCACCCAGGCGACCACGGCCCCCGCGATGACCTCCAGCGTGGACACCGTGGAGCCGACCGCGGCCGACAGCCTGCGGACCGCCGTGACGCTGGCGATGTAGGCGAACACCGTGGCCACCACGACCATCCAGGCCGCCGCCGCGAGGGCGGGCAGCGTGTGATCGCCGACCGTGGCCGCGCGGCCGAAGGCCGTCCAGTCGATGCCCCACGGGCGGGCCAGCGGGACGAGTGCGACGGCCGCGCCCGCGAGGCCCCAGGCGATCACGCCGAGCGGGTCCACGTCGTCGCCCATGCTGTCGCTGAGCAGGAAGTATCCGGCGCAGCAGGCCGCCGCCCCGGCGCCGAGCAGCAGGCCGACGCCGTCCAGGCGCATGCCCTGCCACACCTCGACCACGACGCACAGGCCGCCGAACGCGACCACGGCTCCGACGTAGGCCGCCCGCGGCAGCCGTACCCGCCGCACGAAGCGGACCCACAAGGCGACCAGTACCGGCGCGGTGAACTCCATGAGCAGCGCCACCCCCACCGGCAGGCGGGTGATGGCCTGGAAGTAGAACGCCTGCGCGCCCGCGACCGCGACGATCGCGTACGTGGCCACCAGCGGCAGCCTGCCCACCGGGATGCGCAGCGCGCGCGGGCGCACGACGGCCAGTACGGCGAGCATCAGCACCCCAGCGCCCGCCATCCGCACCCAGACCGCCTCGGTCGGCGTCAGCCCCACCGCGCCCAGGAACTTGGCCATCGGACCGGAAAAGCCGAAGCAGCAGGACGCTAAGACCGCTATGCCCAGGCTCACTTTTCTCATCAGCCGCGCACCTCGTGCTCTCGGCGGCCGCGCGACGACGGACCGGTAACCAGTGAACTAGCATTTTGATACTGTCACATGAGGTCAAGCTGCGGCAATCCCCGGAGTTTGTCCGGGTTGCGGACCAGCCAGATGGCGGTGATCCGCCCGTCGGCGATGTCCAGGCCGGTCACGGATTCGAGCACGCCGTCCTTGGACATCACCACCCCGGGACCGCCGTTGACGTGCGCGTACCGCACCTCGAACCCGCCGAACCCGCCCGCCACGCTCGCCAGAAACCTGGCGATCTTCTCGGCCCCGGTGATCGGCCGCAGCGCGGCCCGCACCTTGCCGCCGCCGTCGCTCCACATGGTCACGTCCGGCGCCAGGAGTTCCATCACCGCGTTGATGTCACCGCCCAGGCTCGCGGCCACGAACCGCGCGGTGACCCGCCGTCCGACCTCCTCCGACGCCTCGAACCTCGGACGCCGGGCGTGTACGTGGGCCCGCGCCCGGTGACCGACCTGCCGTACCGCGGCCTCGCTGCGGTCCAGCGCCTCGGCGATGTCGGGATAGGGGAACCCGAACGCCTCCTTCAGCACGAACACCGCCCGCTCCAGCGGCGACAGGCTCTCCAGCAGGACCAGCACGGCCATCGACAGCGAGTTCGCCAGCGACTCGGCCGCCGCGACGTCCTCGGCGACGTCGGGCGAGGTCAGCAGCGGCTCCGGCAGCCACGAACCGACGTAGGACTCCCGCCGCACGGCCGCCGAGCCCAGCCGGTTGAGCGAGAGATTGGTCACGATCTTGGCCAGGTAGGCCCGGGGGTCGCCCACCGGGCCGGTGACGTCGTGCCAGCGCAACCACGCGTCCTGGACGATGTCCTCCGCGTCGGCGGCGCTCCCCAGCATCCGGTAGGCGATGCCGAGGAGCATCGGCCGATGCTCCTCGAAGACCCCGAGCCTGTCCGTCACGTTCGCGAGGCTACGACATGCCCTTCGAGACGCCCGGCCGGGGCGGGCAAAGAATCCTTTGAGCCCGCAGTCCGGCGCATCCAGGGCCCCGGATTCTAGGCTGCCGATGTGCGGGTCTTCATCGCCAAGCTGGCGGGGACACCGGTCTTCGACCCGGCCGGGGACCAGATCGGGCGGGTGCGCGACGTGGTCGCCGGGCTGCGCGCCGCCGCCCCGCCGCGCGTGCACGGCATGGTGATCGAGGTACAGCCCAGGCGGCGGGTCTTCCTGCCGATCACGCGGGTCAGGAGCATCGAGCCCGGTTCGGTGATCTTCAGCGGGCGGATCAACATGCGCCGGTTCGCCAAACGCTCCGCCGAGACCCTGGTGATCGGCGAGCTGCTCGACCTCACGGTGACCGTCAAGGACGAGCGGGTCACCGTACTGGACGTCGCGATGGAGGAGACCCGCGGGTCGGAGTGGATGATCACGAAGGTCGCGGTGCTGACCGCCGGGCTGCGCAGCGCGGGCGGGCTCGGCCTGCGCAGGCGCGGGGTGACGTCGGTCGTGGACTGGGAGGAGGTCCACGGGTTCGGCGTGGTCCAGCGGGACCAGGGCGCGGCCAACATGATCGCCGCCTTCGAGTCGCTGCGCGCCGCCGACCTCGCCCACGCGCTCCAGGAACTCCCCGGCAAGCGGCGGATCGAGGTGGCCACCGCCCTGGACGACGACCGGCTCGCCGACGTGCTGGAAGAGCTGCCCGGCCAGGACCAGGTCGGCATCCTCGGCCGGCTGGACGCCGAGCGCGCCGCCGACGTGCTGGAGGCGATGAACCCCGACGACGCCACCGACCTGCTGCAAGATCTCCCGCCGGAGCAGGCCGAGGTGCTGCTGTCGATGATGGAGCCGGGCGAGGCCGAGCCGGTGCGCAGGCTGCTGACCTACGCCGAGGACACCGCGGGCGGCCTGATGACCAGCGAGCCGATCGTGCTCCCGCCCACCGCCACCGTCGCCGAGGCGCTGGCCCACATCCGCCAGAGCGACCTGAGCCCCGCCGTGGCCGCCCAGGTCCTGTCTCTTATACAAATCTCCGAGCCCAC
>NZ_POUA01000430.1 GCF_003236385.1 Spongiactinospora gelatinilytica | reverse complement strand
GTACTGGGCGGGGGCGCTGGCGGGCGCGCCGCCGTACCCGGATGTCACGCCGCCGGTCCGGGCCGAGCCGCACGGCGCGGTGACCGTCCCGCTGCGCCCCGACCTGGCGGACAGGCTGCGCGAGTTGCAGCGGGCGCGCGGCGCGAGCCGGTTCATGATCTTCGCGGCGGCGCTGGCGGCGACGCTGCACCGCCGTACCGGCCGCTCGGAGCTGACCGTCGGCACCCCGGTCGCGCTGCGCGACGACCCGCGCGCCCGGTCCGTGGTGGGGCCGTGCCTCAACTCCGTCGTGCTGGTCTCCCGAGTTCTGCCCTCCGACACGCTGGGCCAGGTCCTGCTGCGGACCCGCGACGCCGTACTCGACGCGGTCGCCCACCACGACGTGCCCTTCGAGGCCGTGGTCGAACGGCTCAACCCGCCCCGCAGGCCCGGCTGGACCCCGTACCTGGACGTTACCCTCAACCTGAACGTCGTCCCCGGCGAATGGCCCGCGCTCGGCGGGCTGAAGGCGACCGCCGAGCCGATGGACCGGATCTGGCGGCACGAGCAGAAGTTCGGGCTGACCTTCACCGTCACCGACCGGGGCGACCGGCTGGAGGCCGTGCTGTCCTACCGCGGCGACCGCTACCGGCGCGCGGAGGCCGAGTGGCTGGCGGGCGCGCTCGGCCGGACCCTCGACGCCTTCGGCGACCTGCTGGACCGCCCGCTCGCGGCGATCGAGCCGGACATGGTCCGCCAGGCCCCGCCCGCCGCCCGGTACCGCGACTTCGTCGCCGCCGAGGCCGCCGCCAGGGACGACGCGGCCGGGCTCGGGCACTGGGCGCGGGTGCTCGACGGCGCTCCGCCGTACCTGGACCTGGCCACGCCCGTCCAGCCCGCCCCGCACGGCATGGTGCCGGTCGAGCTGCCGCCCCGGCTCGCTGACCGGCTGCGCGACCTGACCGCGACGCGGGCGGTCACGCCCTTCCAGGTACTGGCCGCCGCGCTCGCCGCCGCCCTGCACGCCTGGACCGGCAGGCCGGACGTCACCTTCGGCACCCCGATGGCCAACCGGGACCGCGAGGAGTTCGCCGACCTGGTGGGCCCGCTGCTGAACACCGCCGCGGTCCGCTCCCGGCGGGACACCGGGACCACGCTCGGCGGGCTGCTCGCCGCCGTGCGGGACGCGCTGCTGGACGCGCACGAGCACGCCGCCGTGCCGTTCGAGGCGGTGGTGGACCGGCTCAACCCGCCCCGGCTGCCCGGGCGCACGCCGTACGTGGACGCCATGCTGTCGGTGGAGACCGGGCAGCAGCCGATCCGGCTGGGCGAGGCCCGGCTGGAGCCGGACGCCGGTCATGAGGACGCGGCGGTGTCCGCCAAGTTCCCGCTGACCGTCCACTTCCGGCAGGAGGGCGGGCAGTTCACCGGCCGGGTCGCCTACCGGGGCGACCAGGTGGCGGCGGCCGACGCCACGACCCTGGCGGGCCTGGTCGGGCGGCTGGTCAGGCGGTTCACCGAGGACCTGGACCGGCCGCTTTCCGGCTCGGTACTGCTGGACGCGGCCGAGCGGGCCCGCCTCGGGATGTTCGAGCACGGGCCTCGGTCCGCGCCACCGACCACCGTGCCCGCACTGCTCGCCGAGCAGCTCGCCCGCCGCCCGGACGCCCCCGCCATCGAGACCGCCATCGAGACCGCCATCGGCTCGCTCACCTACCGTGAGCTGGACGAACGGGCGCGGGCGCTGGCCGGGCGGCTGCGCCCGCTGGTCCGCGGGCCGCTGCCGGTGGCCGCCCTGTACGCGCCGCGCGGCGCGGACTTCGTGGTCGGCATGCTGGCGGCCTGGTACGCGGGCTGCGCGTTCTGCCCGATAGATCCGGATCATCCCGACGAGCGGGCCGGGTTCGTGCTGCGCGACACCGGCGCGGTCGCCCTGCTGGCCGCCGGGTCCCCACCTGACACGGACGTCCCGGTGCTCGACATCGCGGCGGCCGGCCGCTCCGCCGGATCGTTCGAGCCGGTCACGCCCGATCCGGCCGCGCCCGCGTACGTCATCTACACCTCCGGCAGCACCGGCACCCCCAAGGGCGTGGTCGTCGGCCACGGCAACCTGGCCCACCTGGTGCGGTGGTACATCGACGCCTTCGAGGTCGGCCCCGCCGACCGCGGCGCGCACCTGTCCAGCGTCGGGTTCGACGCCTCGCAGTGGGAGGTGTGGCCCTACCTGGCGGCGGGGGCGCGGGTCGTGCCGCACGAGCGGCCGGTGGTGATCTCCGACGTGGCGGGCTGGCTGGCCGAGCGGGAGATCACCGTGTGCTTCCTGGCCACGCCGCTGGCCGAGGTGGTGTGGGCCGATCCGGTCCCGCTGCCCGCGCTGCGCTGGATGCTGTACGGCGCGGCCCCGCTGACCAGGCGTCCGCCCGCCGGCCTGAGCTACGACGTGTGCAACAACTACGGCCCGACCGAATGCACGGTCGCCGTGGCGTCACTGCCCGGCCCGCCGCCCGCCGCGGGGCCGCTCAACGTCGTCGGCCGCCCGATCACCGGGGCGTCCATCCATGTGCTGGACGAGTCGGGCGGCCGGTGCCCGGCCGGGGTTCCCGGGGAGATCCACATCGGCGGCGACGGGGTGGCCATCGGCTACCTCGGCAGGCCAGGACAGACCGAGGAGCGGTTCGTCCGCGACGCGCGGACGGGTCGGCGCGTCTACCGCACCGGCGACCGCGGGCGCTGGCTGCCGGACGGCACGCTGGAGTACCTCGGGCGGCTGGACCGGCAGCTCAAGGTACGCGGGCACCGGGTCGAGCCGCGCGAGGTCGAGGCGCACCTGCTGGCCGATCCGCTGGTCGGGCGGGCGTTCGTGACCGGCGACGCGGCGCGGCTGCTGGCCTACCTGGTGCCCGACCGCGGCGGCGAGCGTCCCGACGGCCGGGCCGTGCTCGCCCGGCTCGCCGAACGCGTCCCGCGCCACCTCGTGCCGGACCGCGTGGTGTGGCTGGACGACCTGCCGACCACCCCCAACGGCAAGGTGGACGTGGACAAGCTGCCCGCCCCCGCCCGCGAACCCGAGGGCGCCGCCGCGGCCGAGCCGGGCACCGACCTGGAACGACGGGTTGCGCGGGTCTGGGCGGCGGTGCTCGACCTGGACCGGGTCGGCGTCGATGACAACTTCTTCGACGCCGGAGGCAACTCGATGCTGCTCGCCCGGCTACACGCCCGGCTCCAGGAGGAGCTGGACGCCGGGCTTTCGATGCGACTGCTGTTCCAGTATCCGACCGTGCGGTCCTTCGCCCAGGCGTACGCCGGGGCGGCCCCACCGGCCCGCGATCACGACGACGGCTCGATCCGTGACCGGGCCGCGCGCGCCCGGCGGTACCGCACCACACGCCCCCGGAGGGATGCAGAGCGATGATGATCGAGAACGCGGTCGCCGTCGTCGGGATGTCGTGCCGGTTCCCCGGGGCCGCCGACACCGCCGAGTTCTGGGCGAACCTGCGCGCCGGACGCGACACGATCAGCAGGTTCACCGACCGTGAGCTGCGCGCCGCCGGGGTGGACCCGCGCGCGGACGGCTCCGGCCGGGTCCCTGCGGGCGGTACCGTGCCCGGCGGCGAGACCTTCGACTGGCGCTACTTCGGCTACAGCCTCGGCGAGGCCGCCACCATCGACCCCCAGCAGCGGGTCTTCCTGGAATGCTCCGCCGCCGCGCTCGACGACGCCGGCATCGACCCGCATTGCTACAAGGGCTGGATCGGCGTCTTCGCCGGGTGCGACCTGGCGAGCTGGGAGCTGGACATCGACGCGGCCGACCCGACCGGCCAGATCATCGGCAGGGAGAAGGACTTCCTGGCCACCCGGGTGGCCTACAAGCTGGGGCTGCGCGGCCCGGCGATCACCTTGCAGACCGCCTGTTCCACGTCGCTGGTCGCGGTACACGAGGCGCGGCTGAAGCTGCTCGGCCATGAGTGCGACGTCGCGCTCGCCGGCGGCGTGTCGCTGCGGCTGCCGCAGACCGGCGGCTACCGCTACACCGAGGGCGGCATCCTGTCGCCGGACGGTCACTGCCGGCCGTTCGACGCGGCGGCGGCGGGCACCGTCCCGAGCGGCGGCGTGGGCGTCGTGGTGCTGCGCCGGCTGGAGGACGCGCTGGCCGACGGCGACCGGATCACGGCGGTGCTGCGCGGCGCGGCGGTCAACAACGACGGCGCGGACAAACCCGGCTACACCACCCCCTCGATCTGGGGCCAGCGCGATGTCATCCGGTTCGCCCACCAGGACGCCGGGGTGGAGCCCGGCGAGATCGGGTACGTGGAGGCGCACGGTACCGGCACCCGGGTCGGCGACCCGATCGAGATCGCCGCGCTGACCGCCGCCTTCGGCGACGACGCGGGGACCTGCCGGCTCGGCGCGGTGAAGAGCAACATCGGGCACACCGGCGCGGCGGCCGGGGTGGCCGGGCTGATCAAGACCGTGCTCCAGCTCACCCATGGCGAACTGGTGCCGACGGCCCACTTCCGGCAGGCGAACCCGGAGATCCGGCTGGAGTCCACGCCGTTCCGGATCTGCCGGGACCACGAGCCGTGGCGTTCGGAAGGGCCGCGGCTGGCGGGGGTCAGCTCGTTCGGCATCGGCGGGACCAACGCGCACGTCGTCCTTCAGGAGGCGCCCGCCGTACGGCGCGGCGCGCAGCCGGACCGGCCGCGGATCTTCCCGGTCTCGGCCGCCGACCCCGACGCCCTGGCCAGGCTGCGCACCGCCCTCGCCGGCCGGGTCACGGACGAGGCGGACGCGCCGCCGCTCGGCGACGTGGCGTTCACCCTCACCGAGGGCCGCCGGACGCTGCCGCACCGGCTGGCCGTACTGGCCGAGGACCGCGCCGGGCTGGCCGCCGCGCTGCGGGACGGGACCGGCGCGCAGGCCACGGACGAGCCGGGCGCGATCCTCGCCTTCCCCGGGCAGGGCGTGCTGCACCAGGGGGCGGGGCGGGCGGCAGACCTGCTGCTGCCGGAGTTCCGGACCTCCTTCGACGAGATCAGTGAGCTGGTGGCGGGCCGGTTCGGCGTCGATCTGGGGGCGCTGCTCGCGGGTTCCGCGCCGCTGACGGACACGGTGTTCGCGCAGCTCGCCCAGTTCGCGCTCGGGTACGCCCTCGGCGCGCAGGTCAGGGCGTGGGGCGTGCGGCCGGTCGCGATGATCGGCAACAGCGTGGGCGAGTACGTGGCCGCGGCGCTGGCGGGCGTGTGGGAACTGCCGGACGCGCTGAGCGTCATCCATGGGCGCGGGCGCGCGATGCGGGCCGCGCCGCACGGGCGGATGCTCGCGATACCGAGGCGGCACGCCGACCTGTGCGAGGGCCTGGAGGGCGTCACGGTCGCCGTCGATGCCCCGCACCAGCTCGTATTGTCCGGGCCGGTCGAGCGGATCGAGGCGCTGCACGAGTCCTGGCGGGCGCGCGGGGTGAGCGGCAAGCTGCTGGAGACCGCGCACGCCTTCCACTCGCCGCTGATGGACCGGGCGGCGGACGAACTGCGCGAGGCCGTCGCGGCGGTGCCCGCCCGGCCGCCACGCGTGCCGTTCGTCTCCAACCTGACCGGTACGTGGGTCGGCGACGACCAGGTGGGCGACCCGGACTACTGGACCGCGCACCTGCTCGGCACCGTCCGGCTCACCGAGGGCCTGGCGGCGGTGCTGAGCCGCGACGACGCGGACCTGCTCATCGAACTCGGCCCGGGAAGCAGCACGATCCGGGCGGCCCGGCGGCACGCGCTGTGGAACGAGCGGCGTACGGCCCTGCCGTCCCTGGGCCGTTCGGCCGACACCGAACGCGCCGACGTGCTGCGCCTGACCGCCGGGCTGTGGGAACGCGGCGCGGAGGTCGGCCTCGCCGCTCTCCTGGACCCTGAGGGGCGGCGCTGCGCGCTGCCCGCCTACCCGTTCGCCCCGCTCCGCTGCGACCGCC
>NZ_POUA01000042.1 GCF_003236385.1 Spongiactinospora gelatinilytica | reverse complement strand
GTCTCCGATGACGGCGGGGCGGGCGGGTTCGTCGGAGACCACGCGGCCGTCGGTGATGCGGATCACCCGGTCGGCCAGGTCGATCATGGCGGGCCGGTGGGCCACGATGACGGCGGTGCGGCCGCCGGCCAAGGCCCGGGTCGCGGACACGATCGCGGCCTCGCTGCGCCCGTCGAGCCGGGCGGTGGGCTCGTCCAGGAGGAGTACGGCGGCGCCGGGGCGGCAGAAGGCGCGGGCCAGGGCGATGCGCTGGCGCTGGCCCGCCGACAGGTCCGCGCCGCGCTCACCGAGCACGGTGTCATACCCTTGGGGCAGCGCCTCGACGAACTCGGCGGCCCGCGCGGCCGCCGCCGCGGCGCGCACGTCCACCGCCGGAGTATGACCGGCGTCGGCGAGCAGGAGGTTGTCGGTCACCGACGCGGCGAACAGGTGGGCGCGCTGCGGCACGAAGGCCAGCCGGGCGCGCCAGGCGTCCAAATCGAGCCGGTCCAGGTCCACCCCGCCGACGGTGACCCTGCCGTGCTCCGGGGTCACGAACCCCAGCAGCAGGTGCAGCAGCGTGCTCTTGCCCGCCCCGCTCTCCCCGATCACGGCCACCCGCTCGCCGGGCGCGATCACCAGGGAGACGTCGTCCAGCGCCGCGTCGTCGCGGCCCGGGTAGCGGACGGTCACGTTCTCCAGGCGGATCTCGGGGACGTCCGGGCCGGTCCGCGCGTCGCCCGCAGGGCCGGGTCCGTCGCCCGCGTCGGTGTCCAGTACGGCGAACGCCTGGTCGGCGGCGGCCACGCCCTCCATCGAGGCGTGGAACTTGGTGCCCATCGCCCGCAGCGGCAGGTACGCCTCCGGGGCGAGCAGCAGTACCAGCAGCGCGACGTGCAGGTCCATCGAGCCGGACAGCAGCCGCAGCCCGATCGGGACCGCCACCAGCGCCAGCGACAGCGAGGCGGCCAGCTCCAGGACCAGCGACGACAGGAACGCCACACGCAGCGTGCGCATGGTGGCCGCGCGATGCGCGCCGGCCACCTCCCGGATCACGTTCGCCTGGTGCCGGGCCCTGCCGAACGCCCGCAGCGTGGGCAGGCCGCGCACCACGTCCAGGAAGTGCCCGCCGAGCCGGGAGAGCGCCCGCCACTGGCGTTCGGTGACCGTCTTGGTGTGCCACCCGACCAGTGCGCCGAAGATCGGGATGAGCGGGAGGGTGATCAGGACGATGACCGCGCTGGCCCAGTCGGCGGAGAACAGCCGGACGAGGACGGCGATCGGTATGAATCCGGCGACCGCCACGGCCGGCAGGTATCCGGTCAGGTAGGGGTCGAGCGCGTCCAGGCCCCTGCCGGTCAGCGTGACCAGCTCACCGGATCGGTGCGCGGTGATCCTCGCGGGCCCGAGGTCCTGGAGCCGGGCCAGTAGCCGGTGGCGGAGCGTGGACTTGACCGCGCCCGCCGTACGGCCGGCCGCGAGACCTTGGGCCCAGCCGAGCAGCGCGCGCACTGCGACCACCGCGACCAGGCCCCACAGCGCGGTGACCGCGAACCGCCCGGACAGGACCCCCGCGAGCAGTTCGGCCTGGGCGATCACCAGCAGCCCGGCCAGCACCGCGGCGGCCAGGCACACCGCCAGGTGGCGGCCGACGGCCCGTTCCGTGCGGGCCAGTCGCAGGAGGTCCTTGTGCATGACTCCCTTTTACGATCGATCCTTCCAGCCCCGCTGGAACCCCGTTTCGGACGATCTGTGAGCTAGAAGAACGACGGCACGCGCGAGCCCGCAGGCCTGCGCGGTCCGAACGTCCGCCATACCCATATCTGCGCCCCCACCATGAGCGGCGCGAACGGAACCACCATAAGTCCGAGCATGTTCAGTGTCCCTGCCGGGGCGGCGTGGCCGACCACCGTGGAGGCGGTCAGCGCCAGCCCGGCGAGCGCGGGGGAGGCGGCGAGCAGGGCGGAGCCGAGCAGTGCGCGCCCGCCGCGCGGGCGGCCCTCGCCGGCCAGCCGCCACGCGGCGAACGTGCGGCCGTGGAAGGCGAACACGGCGGCCACCACGGCGGCGAGCACCACGCCGAGCAGCAGCGCGGGCAGGCCGTCGAGCCCGGTCGCCACCCGTGCCAGTGCGAAGCCCCAGGTGAGCGCGAGCCCCCACGATCCCGCGCAGAGCGCGCCGTCCCAGAACGCCCGCCAGCGCGGACCGTCCACGCGGCGGCGGAACCAAAGCCCGGCGTCGCGCACGATCCACGACACCAGCAGTGCCACCACCAGCGGGTAGAGCGCGAACAAGACGTCGCCCTCCAGCGTGGGGAACGCGCCGAACAGCACGCCCACCCCGGCCACCAGCCAGACCTCGTTCGCGAGCACGAAGGGGGCGATGGCCCCGACCAGCCGGTCGCGCGCGGCCTGGTCGCGGCCGAGCACGGGCAGCAACATGCCGACGCCGATGTCGAAGCCCTCTAGGGCGAAATATCCGGCGAGCAGCAGTGCCAGCGCGCCGAACCAGACGATCTCCATTCCTGCCTCCTAGTAGGTCAGCGCGGGGGAGGGACAGTCGGATGCGTGCGATTCCTCCGGCGCGCCGAGGAAGGTGGCGGCGGGGCCGCGCAGCACGGTACGCGCGATCAGCACGTAGTCGACGACCGCGAGCAGCCCGAGCAGCCCCGCGAAGGCGGCGAACGACGCGCCGACCATGCCGGGGGTCAGGCCGGGGGACATGGCGTCCGCCACGGTCAGCCTGCCGTTGATCATCCAGGGCTGGCGGCCGACCTCGCGGGCCAGCCAGCCGAGGATCGCGGCCACGAACGGCACCGGGGTGGCCAGGATCACGACGGGGTGCGTCCAGCGCCACTTCGGCAGCCACCAGATCAGCGGGAGCAGCAGGAACATGAACAGCAACATGAGCAGCTCGCCCAGCATGATCATCAATCCCAGGGACAGGCCGCTGAGCGGGTCGGAGTCGAACTTGCCCGGCTGGAGGCCGCCGATCGGGCCGAACTGCGCGAACCCGAAGCCGACCGCCAGGAAGACGCCGATGGAGGCCACCACCGTGCCCAGGCGCATCGAGCGGGTGAAGAACTCCGCCTCCGGGTGGCGGCGGCTGAGCTGGAACGCGCTGGCCCCGGCCACCACCAGCCCTCCGGCGAGCAGGCCCGCCCCGATCACGTGCGGGAAGGCGTAGACGAACGAGGGGTTGGACAGCAGCGCGCCCGGATCGGTCAGCGCCAGCCGGTCGCCGCGCACCTGCGAGCCCGCCGGGTTCTGCAGGAAGGCGTTGGCGACCATGATCCAGAACGCCGAGGCGTAGGCGGTCAGGGTGACCAACCAGATGCAGGCGAGGTGCAGCCACCGGGGCAGCCGGTGCCAGCCGAAGATCCACAGGGCCAGGAAGGTGGACTCCAGGAAGAACGCCACCAGTGTCTCGATGGCCAGCGGCGCGCCGAACACGTCGCCCGCGTAGTGGGACAGCCCGCTCCAGCTCAGCCCGAACTGGAACTCCATCACGAGCCCGGTGAACACGCCGAGCGCATAGTTGATCACGTATGTCTGGCCCCAGAAACGCGTCATCCGCTCGAACACCGGCTTGCCGGACAGGGCGTGCCGGGTCTGCATGATCGCCACCAGGGGGGCCAGGCCCAGGGTGAGCACGACGAACAGGAAGTGCAGGCTTCCCGTCACGGCGAACTGAGTCCGGGCGAGGTCGAGCACGTCCATCGTTGCCAACTCCGTCATTGTGTCTGCCTATATGTAGGGAGCCTACATGTAGACTGGCTACATGACGAATCGGGATAGAGTTACGGCGTGAACACCGACGCGCTGCGCGGGCACATGGACGCCCTCCTGCTGTCCGTGCTGGAACACGAGCCGCTACACGGTTACGCCATCATCGAGGCCCTGCAGGAGCGCAGTGGCGGAGCGTTGTCGGTGCCGACCGGGACGCTCTACCCGGCCCTGCGCCGGCTTGAGCGCGCGGGATACCTGGCGGGCGAGTGGGCGACGGTCGGCGGGCGAAAGCGCAGGACCTACCGGCTGACCGGCGCGGGACGCAAGGCGCTGGCCGGCGAACGCTCCGCCTGGCAGGCGTTCACCAGCGCGATCGGCAGCGTGCTCGAACCCCGCAGCGCTCGCTGACGATCGGGGGACGGGGGTTCAACGTCGTACTTGTGGGCCAGGCAGGCGTGCAGCAGGCCGTACCGGCGGCCGGTCAGGGAGTCGTCGCCGAAGCGGGCGCGCAGCCTGGCCGCCTCGGCCAGGTGGGCGCGGGACACGGGTTTCGGACCTCGCGCCCGGCGCTCCCCGGCGGGCGTTCGGTGCCGGGCGATGATGGGGGGCATGCTGATCCGTCACCACCGGATCCGCCGTTACGAGCGGGCCGTGGAGGTCCGCTCCGCGCAGTTCGGGGCGCGCGCGGACGACGAGGTCGTGGGCTGACCACCGCCCTCGCCCGATCTCCGGGAGGCCATACCATTCTCTTCTCCCGATCGGGAGGGGGGTCATGTGGATGTGTGGTTTGCACGTTATGTTGACCGGTTGTGGACACGGGCGTACGTTTCGGGGCGCCGGAGCGATTCCTCCCGCACAGGAGTGCGCCATGCCCAGACGCTCGGTTCCCGTCCTCGTGGCCACCGCATGCGCGGTGGCGGTGGCGGCGGTGATCGCCGTACTCAACCCGTCGGCCGCCGCCGGTGCCCAGGTCATCGGGGGCTTCGATTTCGGACGCGCCCAGGTGTCGGTCACCGGCCTGCAGGTTCCCTGGGGGCTCGCGTTCCTGCCCGACGGCAGCGCCCTGGTCGCCGAACGCAACACCGCCAGGATCATGCAGGTGCGCCCTGGGGCCACGCCGGTCCCGGTGGCGACCGTCCCCGGTGTGTCGGCGCGAGGGGAGAGCGGCCTGCTCGGGCTCGCCGTGTCCCCGACGTACGCGCAGGACCAGTGGGTCTACGCCTACTTCACCACCACCTCTGACAACCGGCTCGTCCGGTTCAAGCTCAGCGCGCCGCAGAGGCAGGAGGTACTGCTGTCCGGAGTGCCGAGGAACACCTACCACGACGGCGGCAGGATCGCCTTCGGACCCGATGGCCTGCTCTATGTCGCCACCGGCGACGCGGGCGTCATGGCCAACGCGCAGGACCTCGGCACCCCGGCGGGCAAGATCCTGCGCATGACCGCCACGGGCGGCGTGCCGCCGGGCAACCCGTTCAACTCCCTGGTCTACAGCTATGGCCACCGCAACGTGCAGGGCCTGACCTGGGACCACCGCGGCCGGCTGTTCGCCAGCGAGTTCGGCAACAACGCCTACGACGAGGTCAACCTGATCGTCGCGGGCGGCAACTACGGCTGGCCCACCTGCGAGGGCACCTGCAACAACCCCTCCTACCGCAACCCGATCGTCACCTGGCGGACGTCGGAGGCGTCGCCGAGCGGCATCGCGTACGCCAACGACACGCTGTTCGTCGCGGCGACGCGCGGCACCCGGCTGTGGACGGTGCCGGTCAACCCCGACGGAAGCGCGGGCACGCCGGTCGCCGAATTCCCGCGGACGTACGGCCGGCTGCGCACCGTCGCCGTCGGGCCGGACGGCTGGCTGTGGGTGGCCAACAACAACCGCGACGGCAGAGGCACGCCGTCGCCCGACGACGACCGGATCATCCGCGTGCCCCCGCAGGGCGGCCCCACCCCGACTGTGACACCCACCGTGACACCCACCGTGACCCCGACCGTCACTCCGACGGTGACGCCGACCGTCAGCCCCACCGTGACGCCGACGGGAGGTCTCGCCTGCTCGGCCACCTACCGGGTGGTCAGCGAGTGGGGCGGCGCCTTCCAGGGTGAGGTGGTCGTGCGCAACATCGGCCAGCGGACGTCATCGTGGACGGTCGGCTTCGCCTTCCCCAACGGCCAGCGGATCAACCAGGCATGGAACGGCCGGCACACCCAGTCCGGCGCGAACGTGACGATCCGCAACGAACCCTGGAACGGCGCGCTCGCCCCCGGCGGCACGCTCACCGTGGGCTTCAACGCCACATATTCCGGCTCCAACGGCCTGCCGGCCGCCGTGAACTGCACCGCGACCTGACCGCCGACGCCGAGGGGCCCCGGCGCTAGCCGGCGGCCCCCGGCGGCGCGGTGAACGACCGCAGGATCGCGGCGCACAGCGCGGGGAACAGCGCGTCGGCATGGTCCCGTTCGAAGAAACCGGACAGCTCCAGGCTGACCGCGCCGTGCATGGCCATCCACAGCTGGTCGGCGATCTCCCGGGGGTCGCCGGCCAGCTCGCCCGCGGCCACGGCCGCCTCGCACGCGGACTTCAGCAGGTGGAATGCCTTCCTGGCCTCGCGCCCGTCGTCCGCGCTGGGGGAGAACTCCGGGATCACCTTCTCGAACATGATCCGGTAGTAGTACGGCTCCGCGAGCGCGTACGCCCGATAGGCCGCGGTCAGGGCCAGCAGGTGGGCGGTCGGGCCGGGGCCGGGGCGCACGTCTTCCAGCGCCCGCCGGAACCGTGCGAACCCCTCCCGCCACAGCGCCTCGGCGAGCCCGTCCTTGCCGCCGAACAAGGTGTAGATCACCTTGGTGGAGCAGCCGGCCTCGGTCGCGATCCGCCGCACGGTGAGCGCCGCGTGCCCCTCGCGGGTGAGCAGCGTGATCGCCTGGTCCAAGATGGCGGTTCTGACCGCGTTCTGGCCGATTCGCTGTGCGCGCTCGTATGCGGTGCTGGTCATCTGAAGCCGTCCCTGTGCTCTACGTGGCCGCAACTCTAGACGATCCGCGCGTCGTAGCGCCCGTCAGAGCGTGCGGACCAGCCCGCCGTCGCAGCGCAGGGCGGTGCCGGTGACATAGGAGGCCGGGACGCCGCACAGGAACGCGGCGACCGCGCCGAACTCCTCCGGCCTGCCGTACCGGCCGATGGGGATGCCCTGCCGGGCCCGGGCCTCGACCTCCTCCCGCGTCATCCCGGTGCGGCCGGCCGCCGCCGCGTCGAGCTCGGCCACCCGGTCGGTGGCGATCCGGCCGGGCAGCAGCAGGTTGACCGTGACGCCGTCCGCGGCCACCTCGGCGGCCAGCGTCTTGAGGTAGGCGGCGAGGGCGGCCCGCCCGAGGTTGGACAGGGCGAGGTTGGCCAGCGGGGCGGCGACGCCGGTCGAGCCGATGGCCAGGACGCGTCCCCAGCAGCGGGCCCGCATCCCGGGCAGGGCGAGCGAGACGAGCCGCTGCTGGGGCAGCACCAGCGCGTCCACGGCCTGGCGTACGTCGTCGGAGGACATCCCGGCGGCGCCGCCCGGCTTGGGGCCGGGGCCGTTCAGGACGAGGACCTCGACCGGGCCGAACGCCTCGGTGGCCGCCGCGTGCAGCCGTTCGGGGCCGTCCTCGGCCAGCAGGTCGGCCTGCACGCCGATCGCCCCGGGCAACTCGGCGGCGATCTCGCGGGCGCGCTCGCCGCGCCGGCCGGACACGACGACGCGGGCGCCCTCCGCGGCCAGCGCGCGGGCGGTGGCCTCGCCCAGCCCTCCTGTGGACGCGCAGACCAGCGCGACCCGGCCGGTCAGCCCGAGGTCCATACAGCGCACCTCCATGTGCGAAACGGTGGTCAGCGGCCCCCGAACCGCCACGATCTCCCGAAGACCGTAACGTGCCCGCTCGGGAAGACACCCGCAGGGTGCCGCGCGGTGCCGGTGGCGATCCCCGTACCGCCCGGAACCACCGTGCGGAACCACCGGATTATCCTGTACGCTACCGACTGGCTACGGTTAGTAGCCGACTCGGCCGCCCAGACCACTGCGGCGCCCTCCTGAAGTCTGGAAATGATGGGATCCCGGGTGGCCGTGATGGGGTTTGCCGTTGACACCTCGTGGACGGACGGCTGCGCGGTCATATCGGTCGCCGGTGAGCTCGACATGGGGGCGGAGTCGATCGTGCGCGCCTGTCTGGAGGAGGTCTTCGCCGCCCCGGGCGCGGCCGTGGTGCTCGACCTGAGCGCCACCACCTTCATGGACGCGCGCGGCATCTCCATCCTGGTCGCCGCCCGCGCCATGGCCGAGCGGTCGAGAGTCGCCTTCCACGTCGTCGGCATCCGTCCCCGCCTACGCTCCACCCTGAAGGTCGTCGGCCTCGACACCGTCTTCCCCGACACCCACCCGGACCCTTACCCCACATGACGGCCCTGGCCGGTGTGGATCGGCCGATCGTGGCCGATGAGCAGGCCGCCCGGTTCTTGCCGGATCGGACCCTGCCGACACGGATCGGTGAGCGGCACGGTGGGCCGGGGCCGCTGGATGGACCGGTTGCCTCTGGTCGGCGGGTCGGCCGGGTCGCGCCCGGCGGCTGGTCCGCTCCAGGGCGTCCTCCTGTGCCGATGCTTCTCCCCGGACGCCTGCCGCTCCCGGAATCGCGGCTCGTGGCGGCGCTGACGGTGGAGGCGGTCAGGTGGGGTCGGGGAACAGGTCGGTGACGCAGGAGGAGCGGTCGATGACGTCCTGGGCCACCTCGGCGAGTTTCCGGCGGCGGGAGCGGGCGTAGCCGCGCAGGATGCGGAAGGCCTCCTCCATGCCGGTCCCCGAGCGTTCCGCGATCACGCCCTTGGCCTGCTCGATGAGGATGCGGCTGGTCAGCGCCGTCTGCAACTGCCCGACCAGCACCTCTCGCTCCGCGATGGTCCGCTGGTTGAGCAGCCCGATGGTGGCGACGTCCACCAGGGCCTGGCCGAGCAGTGCCTGCGGCTCGGACGGCTCGCCGGTACGGCGGGCGAACAGGCCGACCGCGCCGAGCACCTGGTCGCCGCGCCGCATGGGGATCGCCAGCACGGAGCAGAAGCCCGCCGCCAGCGCGGCCGGGGCGAACCTCGGCCAGCGCTCGCGGGCCTGGCTCAGGTCGGCGCACGCGATCCGCCGCCCGCCGTCGTAGGCGTCCGGACAGGGACCCTCGCCGCTCTCCAGTTGCAACACCTCCAGCAGGCGCACCCGTTCGGAGGAGGCGGCCACCACTTCAAGGCCGCCGGGCGGGGCCGCGGCGATCAGCCCGGCCTGCTCCACGTCCAGGACCTCCGCGCACCTCTCGGTCAGCATCTGCAGATATCCGCCGACATCGAAGTCCGCGGTGAGAGTGTCGGCCAGGGCGACGAAGGTCGTCGCCAACCGATCTTCCTTCGGCACGGTGGGCTCATCTCCTCGGACCCCCGATGGGCACGGCATGGCACGTCGCCGCCACCGGAGGAGTGGACTCCTTACTGCTGGGGCGTGTGGCCGGTGGGAGGAAAAGGATCAAGGAGTGAGACGGATCTGGGCGAAACGGTCTTAGCGTGTGATACTCAACCCCGGCGCTTACCCGAGGGAGGATCATGACGGTCGGGGAGACTTACGACCCGCTCGGCGCGCATCTGCGCGATCCCTATCCGGTGTACGACCGGGCACGGCAAGAGGAGCCGGTGTTCTATTCGCCGGTCATGGGGGCGTGGGTGGTCACGCGCTACGACGACGTGGTGACCGTGCTGCGCGACCCCGTCCTTTACTCCTCCTCCGCCCCGTTCACCAACGCGTTCCCGCTGCGCGAGGCGACGCTGGCCGAGCTGGGCAAGGGCTATCCGCCGCAGCCGGACCTGATCCAGTCCGATGGCGAGACGCATCTCAGGCTGCGTGCGCCGATCGCCGATGTGCTGAAGCCGGACCGGGTGGCCGCGCTGGAGCCGTTCGTCCGTGAGCAGGCGGCCGACCTGGTCGCCTCCTTCGCGGGGGCCGGGCGCGTGGAGTTCATGACGCAGTACGCCGTGCCGCTGCCCTGCCGGACGATCGGCCGGCTGTGCGGCCTTTCCGCCGAGCAGGCGCGTCTGGCCTACGAGTGGCTGGACGCCTTCATCATCCTGCGCTCGGCCCGTCTCACCGAGGAAGAGGAACTGGCCGGGGCCCGCGGGTTCGTACGGCTTCAGGAACTGATCGGCTCCCTGGTCCGCGAGCGCAGGGCCAAGCCGCGCGAGGACGCGATCAGTGAGGTGGTCGCGGCCAGCGTCCCCGGTGAGGAGCCGCTGTCCTACGAGGACGAGGCGCAGGTCGTGGCCAACCTGTTCCAGCTCGTCATCGCCGGGCACATCACGACCGTGCCACTCGGCGGCATGGCGATGGCGCTGCTGCTCGACCATCGCGAGCAGTGGGAACGGCTGTGCGCCGACCCCTCCCTGATCCCCGGCGCGGTGGAGGAGATCCTCCGGTACGGCACGCCCGCCAGCGGCCTCTACCGCGAGGTCACCGCGCCCACCGAACTCGGCGGGGTCGCCCTGCCCGCCGGATCGCGGGTACTGCTCCGCTACAACGCCGCCAACCGCGATCCCGGCAAATTCCAGCACGCCGCGGAATTCGACATCGAGCGGCAGCGCAACCGGCATCTCGCCTTCGGCCGTGGCGTCCATTTCTGCGTCGGCGCAGGACTCGCGCGTATGCAACTGCGGATCACGCTGGAGACGCTCACTTCGGAACTGCCCGGACTACGGCTCGCCGAGCCGGTAAGTTACCGGCCGGTTCATGACGTACGTCACCCTGAAGCGGTGCATCTAGTGTGGTGGAGGGCGGGCGGCGACGAATGACTGCGAACTTGACACATTGTTGAAATGCCCCATCGGCTGGAACGTGTCGCCTTACGCTGGCTCTCGGCCTACAGCGCGGGAAAGGAAGGACACGTGGGGATGGACTTGATTCAGTGCCCTGTGTGCACGGGGGTGCTGCCCGCATCCGGCCCGGACGCCTACACTCCGGCAAGGGGACGGCTGATCGTTTCCAACGGTTACTGCGATGGCGGATGCGCCGAGCCGGCGGCGCCGCCGCCCGTGCGGCAGCAGATCGCGGGACCGGCCCGGCACCAGCCGCAGCCGCAGCCGCAGGACACCGCCCTGCCCGTCTACACCACGCGGGTGCCATCCTGATCCACCGCCGCCTCACCGGTGCCCCTGCGTAGTGTGCCAGTAGTCGCGGGTCTCCACGGCGAGGCCGTCCGCGCCGAACCGGGCGAACACGCACCCGGCCAGCGTGACGGGCTCGCCGTCGTCCAGTGAGCGCACCTTGAACTCCGCGGCGGCGGTGTCGCCGTCCACCAGTGGCGTCCCGAACTCCACGCTCACCGGTGT
The DNA here is from genome assembly GCF_003236385.1 of Spongiactinospora gelatinilytica. Taxonomy (GTDB): domain Bacteria; phylum Actinomycetota; class Actinomycetes; order Streptosporangiales; family Streptosporangiaceae; genus Spongiactinospora; species Spongiactinospora gelatinilytica. The sequence continues at coordinate 19,977 of NZ_POUA01000042.1, read as the reverse complement.
CTCATCCGCGAACGACCACCGGATGTACTCCTCGATCGCGGCCCTGCCCCGATGCTCGGGGCGGAACGGCATGCTGCGGTGCACCGCGTCCTGCGCGTACAGCGCGATGATCGCCTCGACGTCGTGCTCCGCCCATCCGCGCCGCCACGTGCCGGTGAACCGCAGGGCGGCCTGCCTGGTGTCCATGAGATGCCATTGTCGCCGCCCGGCCCTACGATCGGCGCCATGCCCAAGGTAACGGCGCTCACCGGCGCAGGCATGTCCACCGATTCCGGCATCCCCGACTACCGGGGCCCCGCCGGGCTGTGGGAACAAGGACCCCGACTACGAAAAGCTCGTCACCTACTCCATCTATATGTCCGACCCGGACATCCGCCGCCGCTTGTGGCTGTTCCGCGCCGAGCCCACCCCTTATGATCACCTGGCCGAGCAGGTGATCGACACGCCGATCGGCGGCGCCGTCCCGCGCCTTTGCGAGACGCTGCTCGCCGGCGGCTGAGGGAGGTCGTGCCCATGATCGAATCCGCGCGCGCCCGCGACGTCGCCGGCCTGGTCCAGGCCGTGCGGGCGGGCGGCAGGGTCAGGTACCTGTTCTTCTGGGGACACCGGCCAACCGGCGAGCGGGTGCTGGTCGAGGCCGGCCCCACCGACCGGATCTGGGGGATCGGGATGACCGCGAGCGATGTCAGGGCCGAGCGGCCGCACGAGTGGGCCGGGCGCAACCTGCTCGGTTTCGCACTGATGGAGGCGCGCGCAGTCCTTGCCGGCGCCCCGGGATGACTCAGCGCCCCCGGGAGAGCCGGTCGGCCCGGCGGATCGGCTCGGGGATGCGGTAGGCCGGGGCCAGCCGCAGTACGTGCCCGCAGGCCTCGTCCAGGCCGACGCGGTGGCCCTGCGACACGTAGACCGGCTTGACGCCCTCGCGGGTCCGCAGGGCCCGCCCGACCACCTCGCCGTCCAGCACGATCGGCGTCCAGGAGCCCCGCTCGCGGGCCGGGAGGTCGTGCCGCCCGGCGAAGGGCGTCTTGGCGACGCCGATGACCGGCAGGCCGGTCAGCACGCCCAGATGACAGGCCAGGCCGAAGCGGCGCGGGTGGGCGAGGCCGTATCCGTCGCAGACGAGCAGGTCCGGCGTGATCGTGAGCCGGCGGCGCGAGCCGCCGCTGGATCGCCTCGGCCTCGGCGGCGGTCCGCGGCCAGTCCCTTGTCGCCGGGTGCAGCAGGGCAGACTACGCCGTGCCGCGCGAGCCCACGATCCGGGGCGACTCCGTTCCGGGCAGGGAGATTTTTTTGGGGGATCCGGGTAACAGGTGACCGGTATGAGCATCGTGCGACTCGGCACCGTGACCACGAAGGTGCCCGCCCGGCTCGACCGGCTGCCCTGGTCGCGCTGGCACTGGATGATCGTGGTCGGCCTTGGCACCGTGTGGATCCTGGACGGCCTGGAAGTCACCATCGTCGGCAACCTGACCGCCCAGTTGGCCAGGCCGGGCAGCGGCCTGGACATCACCCAGACGCAGGTGGCCGGCATGGCCGGGGCGCTTTACGTGGCGGGCGCGTGCACGGGGGCGCTGTTCTTCGGCTGGCTGACCGACCGGTTCGGCCGCAAGAAACTGTTCATGATCACCCTGCTGGTCTACCTGGCCGCCACCGCGCTCACCGCCTTCTCCTTCCAGGTGTGGTGGTTCTTCCTGTTCAGGTTCATGACGGGGTTCGGCATCGGCGGGGAGTACGCGGCGATCAACTCGGCCATCGACGAGCTGATCCCGAGCCGGCACCGCGGCAAGATCGACATCATCATCAACGGCAGCTACTGGCTGGGCGCGGCGGGCGGCGCGCTGCTCACCGTGCCGCTGCTCAACGACCTGCCGGTGAACATCGGCTGGCGGGTCGCCTTCGGCATGGGCGTGGTGCTCGGCCTGGCCATCCTGCTGGTACGACGGCATGTGCCGGAAAGCCCCCGCTGGCTGTTCATCCATGGCCGGGGCGAGGAGGCCGAACGCCTGGTCGGCGGCATCGAGCAGGAGGTCGAGCGGGAGACGGGCGCGCGCCTGGCCGAACCGGGCGAGGCGATCACCATCCGCCAGCGCAGATCCACCGGCTTCGGCACCGTCGCCCACACCCTGATCCGGGCCTACCCCAGGCGCACCGTCCTCGGTATGTCGCTGTTCATCGGCCAGGCGTTCCTCTACAACGCGATCACCTTCGGCTACGCCAACATCCTGGCCACCTTCTTCCAGATCGAGACGCACACCGGCTACTACTTCGCGGTGATCGCCATCGGCAACTTCCTCGGCCCGCTGCTGCTCGGCCACCTGTTCGACAGCGTCGGCAGGGTCCAGATGATCTCCGCCACCTACATCGGCTCCGGAGTGCTGCTGCTCATCACCGCCTGGCTGTTCGCCCAGGGCGCGCTCACCGCGGTGACCCTCACCGCCTGCTGGTGCCTGGTGCTCTTCGTGGCCTCGGCGGGCGCGAGTTCGGCGTACCTGACCGTCAGCGAGGTGTTCCCGATGGAGACCCGGGCGATGGCCATCGCGTTCTTCTACGCGATCGGCACCGCGGTCGGCGGCATCTCCGGCCCGCTGATCTTCGCCGGGCTGGTGGAGAGCGGCATGCCCGGCGACACCGCGCTGGCCTTCGCGATCGGCGCGGTGCTGATGATCCTCGCGGGGGTGGTCGAGCTGTTCCTCGGGGTCAGGGCCGAGGGCAAGGGCCTTGAGGCGATCGCCCGGCCGCTCAGCGCCACGGCGTGACCGGCTCCCCGGCCGCCGCGCGCAGCGTCTCGGCGATCTCGTCGGCGAGGGCCGGGGTGGCCGCCACGATGCCGCTCCACCTGCGGGTGAGGGCGCAGTGCGACAGCCGTACCGTCGGCCAGCCGCCGGCGACCGTGACCGCGACCAGGTCGGCGCGCGCGCCGGGCACCAGGCGACCCCGGTCGGTCAGCCCCGCCACCCGGGCCGGGCCGGAGGTGACCAGGGCGACCGCCCGGTGCAGCGGGACCAGGCCGTCCGCGGCCAGCCGCATCGCCGCCGCCAGCATCGCGGCCGGCAGGTAGATCGTTCCGTCCCGGGCGGGCTCCTCCACCAGGTAGGTGCCGGCCGAGCCGCAGTGGCGGCAGGCCGCCCCGGACGTGTGCTCGACCTCGAACGGCACGTCCTCGAAGGTCAGCGGTTCGACCAGGGTGTGCGGCGGTACGGCGTAGATGCGCTTCTCGCGTCCCGCGCCGAACAGGGTCAGGTGCGCCGAGTGGTCCAGCTTGGGCACGTCGAAGCGCGGGATCGGGGTGGGGGAGATCACGTAGCGGCCGTTCACCAGGCACGGGTAGCCCGCCGAACGGGTGACCACGCCGTTGCGCACGATGTCCTCGTACAGGCTGACCCACATCTTGGCGTAGTCGGCCTCGGCGTGCATCCGCCGCTGCTCGCGCATGTCCGACACCACGCCGCGCAGTGGCTCGGGCACCGGCACCTGCAGGACCAGCACCTGCTCCTCGGTCATCGGCGTCTCGGGGATGCGGTGCCGCGACTGCACGAGGGTGGCCTCGCGGGTGTCGGTGACCTCGTCGCAGCCGGCCTGCCCGCACACCAGCCTGCGCAGGTTGGCGGCGTTGACTCCGGCGTCCTCGCCCTGGTCGATGACCTTGAGCCGGTCCTCGGGGCCGACCAGGGCCAGCGTCACCTGCAGCCCGCCCGAGCCCCAGCCGCGGGCGACCGGCATCTCCCTGGAGCCGAACGGCACCTGGTAGCCCGGTACGGCCACGGCCGTGAGGACGGCTCTGCGCACCTCGCGCCGGGACAGCTCGTCGAAGATCCCGGTGGTCTCCGCGTCCCCGGCCAGGCCGCGCAGGGCCGTACCCGGGCGCAGGGTGGTGGTCATCGGGCGCCTCCATCGGCGGATGAGCCCCTGACCGCGCGCTTGCGGTCCAGGAGCGAGCGGAAGTCGACGTAGTGGGGGAGCTTGAGGTGCTCAAGGAAGCCGCACGCCTCGATCCCGTCGAGGGTGATCAGCACCCGCTGCTCCAGCTCGGTACGGCCGCCGTCGCGGTGGACCAGCAGGTCCAGCCCGGCCATGGCGATGGCCTTGCGCTCATTGTGGCCGAAGCACAGCCCGTAGCCGAGGTCCAGCCTGCTGCGGTCCTCCTCGGGCCGGTCCAAATCGTCGATGGTCTCGACCTCGGTGACCCGGATCTCGGTGACCGTGACCGGGCGGCCGGTGACGGGGTGGGCCACCTTGACCGGCAGCCAGCCGTGCCGTACCTCGCCGGGGATCTCGTGGCCGTGCTTGACGGTGCTGAAGGTGTAGGCGTACCAGAGGTTCACCAGCGCGCCGGTCTCGGCGCGCGCCAGCGCGGCCAGTACGGCCGAGCGCGGCGCACCCGGCCGCGCCGGGACCCGGGTGATGTCGAACGGCTCCGGGTCCTCGGCATCCGCGCCGGGCCGCCGTTCCACGACCATGTCCATCTCGCGCAGCAGCCCGATCAGCCGCGGCGGATGCCGGAGGTCCTGGTCCCCGGTGGTGACCGGCTCGTCGTGGACGTGCCCATGGCCGTGCCCGTGCCCGTGCCCGTGCTCATGGGCGTGGTCGTGGGGTGCGTCCTCGGCCGCGTCGGCGTCCTCGGGCATCAGGTCGAGCAGCCGGCCCACGTAGTCGGTGGTACGGCCGAGGAGCTGGCGGCCCGGCGGGTTGCGGAAGGCCGATGAGATGCGCCGGATCACCCGCAGCTCGTCGGTGGAGGCCACCTCGGAGTAGGCCAGGCGGGGGATCGAGGAACGGTGGGCGCGCAGCAACTGGGCGGCCTCCATCACGTCGCCCTCGGCCCGGCGCAGCGCCCGCGCGGCCAGCTCCGGCGACCACAGCCCGCCCTCGCCCATCACCCGGTCCACGGCGAGGCCCATCCGTTCGATGAGCTGGGCGAGGCCGATCCGGTCGCTGCCGGCCTCCTCGCCGCTGCTCCGTACCAGCCGCTCGGCCGCGAGGATCGCCTCGGTGCCGCCGCGCGCGTTGGAGAATCCCATCAGCCCTCTCCGTCCAGCGTGATCCGCGTGCTGCGCGGCAGGCCGGCCACCGCGCCGTCCGGCGCGACCAGGAAGGTGTCGATCCCGGCGGGGAAGCCGGCGTTGGCCGCGGCCAGCGCCCTGGCGGCGTCCTCGCCGAATCCGCGCACCGCAAGCTCGGCCCGCCCGTCGATCCCGGGCCCGGTGAGCGCCAGCACCGTGTCGCCCGGCGCGGCCTGCGCGCCGGGGAGCAGTGCGTCCACCGCCTGTACCAGGCGCGCGCCCAGCTCGGGGTGCAGCGCGTCGCCGCGCGGCAGCGCGCCGATCTCGGCGGGCGTGAGCGGGCGCAGCGCCAGCACCAGGCGGGCCGCCTGCGGCTCGGCGGCGGGCGCGCCGGTCGCCACGCGCAGGGCCCGCGCCCATTCCTGCCGCCCGCCGTCGGCCAGTACGGCCAGCGGGACCTCCACGTCCGCCAGCCCGGCCACCGGGATGGTCGCGGCGGGCGTGCCCCGGGTCACCGCCAGGTGGCCGATCCGCCCCGGCCGGGACAGCACGTCCAGCAGCACCCGGAAGTCGCGCTGGGAGGCGCGCGGGTCGCGCCGCACCCCTCGCACATCCGCCGGACTCGTGCTCGCGGTCATGGCAGTTCCTCGAAGGTCACCAGGGTCGGGGCGATGCGCGCCCATTCCTCGTCGATCTCGCGCCGCCTGCGCCGCTCGACGGCCGCGCACAGTTCCTCCACCTCGGCGGACTCCGGCAGCCCGGCGGCGCAGACGGCGTCCAGCAGGGCGGCGGCCAGCGCGGCGATGCGGTCGTCGTCGCCGCGCATCGACCAGCCGGCGACGCCAGCGACCTCCGCTCCGCAGCGGGTCACGAGCACCTCCCCGAGGTAGAAGCGCTCCTCGGCGATGGGTTCGCGCACCTGGAGCATCACCATCCCCACCTCGGGCGGGACCAGGACGGCCGGTTCGCCGAGCGCGCCCTGGGCGAGCAGGCGTTCGGCCAGCGCGACGAGTTCGTCGCGGGTGGCCGCGGACAGCAGTTCGGCGCGGTGCTCGGTCGTGAGCTTCGCGGTCACGGTGTTCGTTCCTCCATCTCGAAGCTGATGTTGAGCACGTCCGCGCGCATGTACGTGCGGGCGCTCTCGATGGGCGTTCCGTGCGAGGTGCGGTTGACGCTCTCGGCCAGCCAGGTCGGCGTCCGGTCCACGGTGAGGTGGTCGGCGATCACCTGCGGCGGGCTGGCCAGGCTGATCCGGTAGCGCAGCCGCTGCACGGCGATGCCGTAGCGCCTGCGCAGCGCGGTGGCCAGGGACGGCTCGCCGGTCAGCGCGACGTCCAGGCCGGGCAGCGCGCGGTACGGGAGCACGCTGGTCGCGTACGCCGCCACCTCCCCGTTCACGGTGAAGACGCGCTCCACCGACCACACGGCGCTGGCGGCGGGCAGGGCGAGCTGGCGGCACTCCTGCTCCACGGCCCGCCGCACGGCGACCGAGATCAGCCGCACCCCCGGCACGCCGCCCGCGCGGCGCAGCGTCTCGCTGAACGAGGGCGGCCACGCGGGGCTGATGACGTAGTCCAGCCGGCCCCTTCGGAACGTTCCACGGCCTTGCACCCGGTGGACCAGCAGGCGGCGTTCCAGCTCCTGAAGCGCCGCCCGGGCGGTGGGCCGGCTGACGCCGAACCGGCTGGCCAGGGCGTGCTCGCTCGGCACCCGTGAGCCCACGGGCACGTGCTGCAGTTCTGACTCCAGCTCTTCTGCCATCTCCAAATAGCGGTGGGAGCTTGTCATGACAAGCAGGTTGGCCGCCGATGGTGAACCGGAGGGGCCCGGCGGGTGAATCGGCACCTGCCGGGCGGTCACCGTCACCGCAACGCCCCTCGCAGCGACGCCGACACCAGCTCCACGACCAGCACGATCGCGAAGATCGGCAGCACGATCGCGGTCACCACGTCGTAGTCCAGCGAGCGGATGTGCCGGCTGAGCGCGAAGCCGATCTCGCCCGCGCCCACGATGCCGAGCACCAGGAAGGAGCGCAGGTTGACGTCCAGGGCGTACAGGGAGTGGCCGGCGAGGCGCGGGGTGAGCTGGCCCAGCACCGTGTACAAAAGCTCCTGCACCCGGCCTGCCCCGGTCGAGAGGATCGCCTCCTTGGGGCCGGGGCGGATCTCCTCGGCGGTGTCGGCGACCAGCTTGCCCACGAAAGAGGCGGTGAACAGCGAGAGCGCGCAGGTGCCCGCCACCGCGCCCTCGGCGATCCCGAAGGCGGCCACGAACAGCAGGACCAGCAGCAGGTCCGGGATCGAGCGCAGGAAGGCCAGCGCGGCGCGGGCCACCGCGCGCACCGCCGGATGCGGCGCCACGGTACGCGCGGCCAGCAGGCCCAGCACCAGCCCGCCGAGCACGCCCAGGAACGTGGCGGCCATCGCGATCGCACAGACCTCGGCCAGGCCGGGGCCGAGCATGTCCAGCACCGGCGCGAAGTCCGGCGGGAAGAACTCGGTGAGCGCCCGCAGCGAGCCGGCGGCGGTGGCCGGGGCCGCGTCCGGCGTCGCCCCCGAGCGCCAGCAGGCCACCGCCGCGACGAGCAGCCCGCCCCAGGCCGCGACGTGCGTGACGGTACGGCCGGCCGTCCACGGCACCCGGGTGCCGCGCACCGGGGGCAGCCCGCTCGCCCGGCCGCCGCCGATCAGCAGCGAGCGCAGCCCCAGCGCGACCGCCTCCACCAGGAACACCACCGCCACCACGACGCACGAGATGCCGAGCGCCTCCCGGTAGTCGGTGAACCCGAACGCGGTGCGCAGGTCCATCCCGATCCCGCCCGCGCCGACCGCCCCGAGCAGCACCGAGGCGCGGAAGTTGATGTCGATCCGGTACAGCGTGACCGCCACCATGGACGGCACCGCCTGCGGGAAGATTCCGGCCAGCAGCCGCCGTACCGGCCCGGCCCCGGTGGCCGCCACCGCCTCGCCGATCCCGTCGTCGGCCGCCTCCACCGCCTCGGTGAACAGCTTGCCCAGCATGCCGATGGAGTGCAGGCCGAGCGCGAGCACGCCGGGCAGCGGGCCGATGCCGAGCGCCGCCACGAAGAAGATGGCGAACACCATGTCGGGGATCACCCGGCAGCCGACGATCATCGCGAGCGCCAGGGACCGCACGGCCGGGCCGGGCGTGGTGTTGCGCGCCGCCAGCACGGCCAGCACCGCGGCCGCGGCGACCGCGAGCGCCGTGCCCGCGATCGTCATCGACAGGGTGTCCAGGACGTGGGCGAAGGTGGTCGCGGGTGCGGCCAGCGTGGGAGTCCAGGCCCGCGCGAGCAGCGCCCCCATCGCGTCGCCGCCCTCGGCCAGGGCGGCGAGGCCGATCCCGACGTGCTGCACCGCGAGCAGGCCGAGCCCGGCGAACACGACGGGGTAGGCCCATGCGGCGATCCTGCGTGCGCTCGGCGGCGGCGTCAGCGGGACCGCGCCCGCGGCCGGCCCGAGGCCGCGGGCGCGGGTGGCCGATCCATGCGTCATGCGCCGGCGCCCACGGCGACCGGCGCCGCCGGCACGTAGACCTGCCGCAGCCGTTCCCGGTCGAGCGCGCCGGTCGGCTGGTCGAGCACCACCCGGCCGTCGCGCAGGCCGACGACCCTGCGGGTCCAGGCCAGCGCGAGATCGATCTGGTGCAGGCTGCACACCACGGTGAGCCGGTCCTCCAGGCAGATCCGGAACAGCAGGTCCATCACCTGGGCGGCGGACTCGGGGTCCAGCGAGGCCACCGGCTCGTCGGCGAGCACCAGTTCCGGGCGCTGCATGAGCATCCTGGCGATGGCCACCCGCTGCTGCTGACCGCCGGACAGGCTGTCGGCGCGCTGGTATGCGCGGTCGGCGAGGCCGATTCGGTCCAGGTGCTCGATGGCCGCCGTGCGGTCGGCCTTCGGCCAGGTGACGATGCCGTACCGGGGCAGCGGGTCGCGGCCGAGCGCGCCGGTCAGCACGTTCTCCAGTACCGTGAGCCGCCCGATCAGGTTGAACTGCTGGAAGACCATGCCGACCCGGCGGCGCAGCGCGCGCAGGGCGCGCCCGCGCGCGGTGGCGACGTCCACCCCGAGCACGCGTACGGTCCCCGAGTCCGGCCGGGCGAGCCCGTTGAGGTGGCGCAGCAGGGTGGACTTGCCCGACCCCGAGGGCCCGACCAGGGCGACCAGTTCGCCCGCCGTCACGGTCAGGCCGACGCCGTCGCAGGCGCGCGTCTCGCCGTACGTCTTGACCAGCGAGTCGACTTCCACGATGTGGTCCGTGCCGTGGTTCATGCCGCTACGCCTCCGAGCACTTGTCATGCTTGGTCGCCGCGCAGACCTTGCGGATCGGGTCGAAGGTGGCGTCGTTCACCGCGCCGAAGCCCCACACCTCACCGTCGGAGGTGACCTTGGAGGCGCCGGCGTCGGCGCAGATGCCGAGCGCGACCATGCGGTCCTTGTTGGCGTCCTTGACGAAGGTGTCGGCCAGTTTGGTCTTGATGTCGGCGGGCAGCGCGTCGCTGATGGCGATCGGGGAGTTGGGGATGGGCTCGGACTTCCAGACGACCTCCACATCGCCCTGCTTGATCTTGCCCTTGTCCACCAGGAGCTTGTCCACCATCTGGTCGTAGGCGAAGCCCGCGTCGCAGGTGCCCCCGGTCACGGAGGTGACGCTGTTGTCGTGGCCGCCCGCCATCACGGGGGAGACGCCGGTCTTGGGGTCGATGCCCGCGCCCAGCAGCGCGGCGGCGGGGAACAGGTAGCCCGACGTGGAGCCGGGATCGACGAAGCACACCTTCTTCCCCTTGAGCCCGGCCAGGTCCTTGATCGGGCTGCCGGCCTTGACGACCGCGTAGCTCAGATAGGTGGGCGGCCGCCCCTCGGTGACCGTGGACGCGATCGGGGTGATCTTGGCGCCGTTGTTCCGAGCGAGCACGTAGGAGAGCGGGCCGAACTCCGCGATGTCGATCTTGCCGGAGACGGTGCCCTCGATCACCGCGTTGTAGTCGGTGGAGCGGACGAACTTCACCTTCCTGCCGGTGTTCTTCTCGATCAGCTTGATGACGTTGGCGTAGTCGACGACCGGGTCGGCGTTCTGCTCGGCCGGGATGGCGGCGAACGTCAGCTCCTCACCGCTCTCGGCCCCTGCGGTGGACCAGGAGCAGGCGGACAGGGCGGCGACGGCACCCAGTGACGCGGCGCACAGCGCGCGACGTGACATGTTCAGGCTCCGATATGTGCTCGGTGTACTTTGCGGGGGTTTAAGGGTTGTTATCAGCTTTTGTCGTTTTGGCTGACTACAACCGTGCAGGTGCAAGTGGAGGAGACCTTCAGGGGAAACTGACGGCGCATGAACGGGCCGGTTAAATCCTGGTGACGCCCCCTATAGGACAGAATGCGACCGTTTGTCGGATGCTGCTGGAGTGGCCTAAGGGAAGGGGGGGTTCTGGCCAGCCGTAACCGGGGAGGCTAGCCTCGACTTTCGTCATCGGGGCTCCAACCGGTGCCCGTGCCCTGGCAAAGCGCGGGTGGACGGGAGGAGAGAGAGCAGCACAAGGGGATGGAACTCATGCCACAGCACCCGCCACTGGCTCCGGCGTGGCCGCCGAACCGCTTCGAGGTGCGCTGGGAGCTTCCCGGCGGCGGAGTGGAGAGCGACGGCTACCACTTCGCCGACTGGGCGCGTGAGGCCGCCCGCCGCGCGTACGGCCGCGGCATGGCGCGCAACGTGCACGTGGTGCGGCTCGGCGACGGCGTCGTGGTCTTCGACCCGGGCAACGAGGTCGAACTGCCGGTCGAGGAGTGGTGAGGCGCTAGACGACCGGTGAGGTCGATGAGGAGCCAGGGGTAGCCACTCCTTCCCTCCGCGTGCGGGGGACGGGCCGGCCATGAGGGTACATCGCCTTCGTCGCCCGCCGTCCGGCCCCCGATTGGAGAGCAAGCGCCATGCCGCCCTGGTCCGCCGAACTCGCGGGTCGCCTCGACCACCACGTCATCGACAGCGCGCTGCTGCGCGGCAACCCGCTCGGCGATCCGCACCGCAGGCCGCTGCTCGTCTACGTGCCGCCCGGCTACGACGACGAACCGCGGCGGCGCTATCCGGCCGTCTACGTCACCCAGGGCTACACGGGCCAGGTCGGCATGTGGCTGAACCACGTGCCGTTCCGCCGGTCCTATCCCGAGCTGGCCGACGCCGTGTTCGCCGAGAGGCGGGCCCCGCCCGCGATCGTGGTCTACCTCGACGCGTGGACCTCCTACGGCGGCAGCCAGTACCTCGACTCGCCCGCCACCGGGCGCTACCACTCCTACCTGTGCGACGAGATCGTGCCATGGGTGGACGCCAGGTACCGCACCCTGGCGAGCCGCGACCACCGGGCCATCACCGGCAAGTCCAGCGGCGGCTACGCGGCCATGGTCACCCCCATGCTGCGCCCCGGTGTGTTCGGCGCGCTGGCCACCCACGCGGGCGACGCGCTCTTCGAGGTCGCCTACCGGCCCGCGTTCCCGGCCCGCGCCCGGCTGCTGCGCGACCACCACGACGGGTCCTACCCCGGCTTTCTGGCCGACTTCAGGAGCAGGATCGCCGGCACCAGGCCGGGCGACCTGGAGCTGATGGAGATCTACGCCTACGCGGCGGCCTACTCCGCCGACGGCGACGGCACCGTGCGCATCCCCTTCGACGACACCGGCGCGGTCGTGCCCGCCGTGTGGGAGCGCTGGCTGGCCCACGACCCGGTGTTGATGGCCGCCCGGCCCGCGCACGCCGAGGCGCTGCGGTCGATGCGCGCGATCTGGATCGACGCCGGCGCCGGCGACGAGTACTACCTCGACTTCGGCGCGGTGGCCTTCCGCCGCGCCGTGCAGGCGGCCGGCGTGCCCGGCGAACGCGTCCACTTCGAGTTGTTCGACGCCGGGCACGCCGGCATCGAGTACCGCTACCCGCTCGCCCTGGCCTGGCTCTGCGAACGCCTCGCCGCCTGATCGGCCCCCCTGCGAAGGAGACCTCGCATGCATGATGACCGCCTACTCGCCGAGGCGCGTTTGGACCGCGTGCTGCGCGAACGCGTCCGCCCGGCGGTGTACGGGCGTGCCGTCCCGCTCGACGTCCAGGTGTGGCACGCTCCAGGGGAGCCGGTCCCCTTCGAGTACGCCGTCCGGCAGGACTACCGCCCGGCGCGGATCGGCGAGGCGTGGGGCCCGCCCTGGGGCACGAGCTGGTTCCGGTTGTCGGGCCGGGTGCCGCCGGAGTGGGCCGGGGAGACGGTCGAGGCGGTCATCGACATCGGCTTCGTCATCGAGCGCACCGGGTTCCTGTGCGAGGCGCTGGCCTACACCGCCGACGGCCGCCCGGTGAAGGGCATCAACCCGCTCAACGCCTGGCTGCCCGTGGCCGCCCCCGCGGCGGGCGGCGAGGAGGTCTTCTTCTGGGTCGAGGCGGCGGCCAACCCGATCATCCATCCGATCGGCGTGCCGACGCCGCTCGGCGACAAGGAGACCGCGGGCACCGCCCCGCTCTACCGGCTCCTGCGGATGGACCTCGCGGTCCTCGATCGCGAGGTCTGGGAGCTGGTCCAGGACATGGAGGTCCTTGACCAGCTCATGCACCAGCTCGGCGAGCACGAGCCGCGCCGCCACGAGATCCTGCGCGCCCTGGAGCGCGCGCTGGACGTCCTCGACCCGCTCGACGTCGGGAGCACGGCGGCGGAGGCCCGCGCCCGCCTGACCGGCGTGCTCGCCGCCCCCGCCCAGGCCAGCGCGCACCGGATCTCCGCCGTCGGGCACGCCCACATCGACTCGGCCTGGCTGTGGCCGCTGCGCGAGACCGTACGCAAGGTCGCCAGGACCACGGCCAACGTGACCCACCTGATGGACGCCGAGCCCGGCTTCCGCTTCGCCATGTCGCAGGCCCAGCAGCTCGCCTGGCTCAAGGAGCACCACCCCGCCGTCTACGAACGGGTCAAACGGTTCGTCGCCGGCGGGCAGTTCGTCCCGACCGGCGGCATGTGGGTGGAACCCGACACCAACATGCCCGGCGGCGAGGCGATGGCCCGCCAGTTCGTGCACGGCAAGCGGTTCTACGCCGAGGAGTTCGGCATCGAGACCGTGGACGTGTGGCTGCCCGACTCCTTCGGCTACTCGGCGGCGCTCCCGCAGATCATCAAGCTGTCGGGGTCGCGGTGGTTCCTCACCCAGAAGATCTCCTGGAACCAGACCAACCGGTTCCCGCACCACACCTTCTGGTGGGAGGGCATCGACGGCACGCGGATCTACACCCACTTCCCGCCGGTCGACACCTACAACTCCGAGCTGTCCGCCGAGGAACTGGCCCGCGCCTCGCGCAACTACGCGGAGAAGGGCCGTGGCACCCGCTCGCTGGTGCCGTTCGGCTGGGGCGACGGGGGCGGCGGGCCGACCAGGGAGATGGTGGCGCGCGCCCGCCGTACGGCGGACCTGGAAGGCTCCCCGCGGGTGCGGATGGAGACGCCGGTGGAGTTCTTCGAGGCCGCCGCCGCCGAATACCCCGACCCGCCGGTGTGGGTCGGCGAGTTGTACCTTGAGCTGCACCGCGGCACCTACACCAGCCAGGCCCGCACCAAACAGGGCAACCGGCGCAGCGAGCACCTGCTGCGCGAGGCCGAGCTGTGGTCGGCCACCGCCGCCGTCGCCGGGCTCTCCGGCTACCCCTACGACGAGCTGGACCGGCTTTGGAAAGGGGTGCTGCTCAACCAGTTCCACGACATCCTGCCGGGCAGTTCGATCGCCTGGGTCCACCGCGAGGCCGAGGCGGCCTACGCCGAGATCGACGCCGAGCTGGAGGAGATCATCCGGCAGGCGCAGCGGGCGCTGGCGGGCCGGGGCGAGCGGCCCGTGGTGTTCAACGGCTCGCCGTACGCCCGGGGCGGGGTGCCCGCGTTCGGTGCCACCCGCGCCCCCGAGGCCGACGCGAGCACGACCGTCATGACCATCGCCGGCGGCGAGTTCGTCATGGACAACGGGCTGCTGCGGGTCGCCGTGGGCGGCGACGGGCTGATCACCTCGCTGCGCGACCTCACCGCCGGCCGCGAGGTGCTGCCCCCCGGCGCCCGGGGCAACCTGCTCCAGCTCCACAAGGACCTGCCCATCAGCTGGGACGCCTGGGACGTGGAGGGCTACTACCGCAACACGGTGACCGACCTGGTGGCGGCCGAGGAGGTCGCCGCCGACGACGCCACCGCCGTGCGCGTGGTGCGCGCCTTCGGCTCCTCCCGGGTGCGCCAGACGCTGCGCCTGTTGCCCGGCGCCCGCCGCCTCGACATCGAGACCGAGGTCGACTGGCGCGAGCGCGAGCGCATCCTCAAGGCGGCCTTCCCGATCGACGTGCGGGCCGACCGCTCGGCCGCGGAGATCCAGTACGGGCACGTGTACCGGCCCGCGCACGCCAACACCTCCTGGGACGCCGCGAAGTTCGAGATCTGCGCGCACCGCTGGCTGCACGTCGGCGAGCCGGGCTACGGCGTCGCCGTGGTCAACGACTCCACCTACGGCCACGACGTCACCCGGCAGCCCACGCCGGGCGGCGGCACCGCCACCACGGTACGGCTCTCGCTGCTGCGCGCCCCCCGCTTCCCCGATCCGCAGACCGACCAGGGCATGCACCGGTTCCGGTACGCCATCGCGCCCGGCGCGGCCATCGGCGACGCGGTGCGCGAGGGCTATGACCTCAACCTGCCGCCGCGCACCGTGCGGGGGGCGCACGGCGTGCGCCCACTGGTGTCCCTGGAGGGCGAGGGCGTGGTCGTGGAGGCGGTCAAGCTCGCCGACGACCGCTCCGGCGACCTGGTGGTGCGCCTGTACGAGTGCCTGGGCGGGCGCGCGTCGGTACGGCTGAGCTGCGCCGTACCGGTGGCCGAGACGATCGAGACCGACCTGCTCGAACGGCCGCTCGCGGGCGGGCGCCGCCCGGCCGCGCCCGACGATGAGCTGCGGCTGCGGCCGTTCGAGATCGTCACGCTCCGGCTACGGCGGGCCTGACCGTCAGCAGGTCGCGAGCATCTCGGCCAGCGCGGTCTTCTCCGCGTCGTCCACCGCGAGCCCCCACCTGAACTTCACGTCCACCCACGAGCGGGCGTAGGTGCACTGGAAGCTCGCCAGCGGCGGGCGCCAGAGCGCCGGGTCCTTGTCGCCCTTGGCCTGGTTGACGTTGTCGGTGACGGCCCAGAGCTGGCTGGAGGCGAGGTCGTTGGCGAACGCCCTGCGGCGCTCGGTGGTCCACTGGGACGCGCCGGACTTCCACGCCTCCGACAGCGGCACCATGTGGTCGATGTCGATGTCGGAGGCGCGCGTCCAGGTGATTCCGTCATAGGGGGAGAACCAGCTCCCGGAGACGGCGCGGCAGGCGGCGTCGGTGGTGACCTGATCGCCGTCCCGCCGCAGTACCGTCTCGCGGGTGTCGCAGGTCCCCGACACCGTGGTCCAGTGCGGGAACAGCTCCCGGTCGTAGCCGGCGCTGCTGCCGGGCGGGGCGATGGGCAGCGCCTCCAGGCTGGTCAGGGCGGCGGTGACTGGCGGTGGCGGAGGCGGCGAGGCGGCGGCGGGAAGGGCGCCGAGCAGGACGAACGTGATCGCGGACGCGGTTGCGGCAAGCGCTCTGGAGTGTTTCACGCGCGGTGACGGTAGAGATCACCGGTACGGGCGACGGCGGTCCCACACCGCCCCCGGCGCTTCCCGTGCCGTCCCTTGGCCGTGCTTCGATGGTGTAATGTGCCGGGCATGACCTGGCGACATTGATCTTCACCTGAACACCGGCTGACGCGTCGGCTCTACGCCTACGCGTTTCTTGATGACTTCATCCTGCTCTATCCGGTCTATGCGCTGCTGTTCGCCAAGACCGGTTTGTCGGCCGCCCAGATCTCCACGCTGTTCGTGATCTGGTCCGTCGCCTCCTTCGCGTTCGAGGTTCCGTCCGGGCTGCTGGCCGACCTCTTCTCGCGCAGGCTGCTGCTGGTCATCTCGCCGATCGTCACCGGCGCGGGTTACGCGCTGTGGACCTTCCTGCCCGGCTATCCGTCGTTCGCGGCGGGCTTCGTGCTGTGGGGCGCGGGCACCGCGCTGACCTCGGGGGCCTGGGAGGCCCTGGTCTATGAGGAGCTGGCGCGCATCGGCCGCGCGGACTCCTACGCCAGGGTGATCGGGCGTGCCCGCGCCATGGGATCCACCGCGATCCTCGCGGCGAGCGCGCTGGCCGCGCCGGTCCTCGCGTGGGGCGGGCATCCGGCGCTGGGGGCGGCGAGCATCGCGGTGTGCCTGCTGGGCGCGGTCGCGGGCATGGCGCTCCCCGAGACCAGGGCCTCACCGGGCCAGGACGCGGGCGCTGCGGGTTCCGCGGGCGAGCAGGGCGGCGCCCGCGCGTTGCTGCGCGACGCCCTCGCGGCGGTACGGCAGGCCCCGGCGCTGCGTCTCACCCTGCTGCTCGCCTCCCTGCTCACCGGCGTCACCGCCATCGACGAGTACCTGCCGATGCTCGCCGCCGGAACCGGGGTGGCGCTCGCCGCGGTGCCCCTGCTGGTGCTGGTGACCGACGTCGGGGCGGTGGCCGGGGGCTGGCTGGCCGGGCGCGGCACCCGATGGCTGACACCCGTGCTGGCCCTGGCCGCCGTCTGCCTGGCGGTCGGCGCGGCCACGGGACCGGCCGGATTCGCGCTGGTCGGCGTGGCCTTCGGCGGGTTCCGGTGGGCCATGGCGGCGGCCGACGCCCGGTTGCAGGAGCAGGTCGGCGACCGCTACCGCGCGACGATCACCTCGGCGGCGGGATTCGGCTCGGAGGTTGTGGCGGTACTGCTCTTCGCCGCCTACGGCGCGGGCTCGGCATGGGCGCCACCGTGGCAGATCTTCGCGGCGGCGGCGGTGCCGTACCTGCTGATCGCCCTCGGGCTGCGGCGGATCCCGCGGTGAGGCGAGCGGGGCGCGGTCGCCGCCGCCGTGCGGAGGGGTTCGCGGTGCCGTACCTGCTGATCGCTCTCGCGGTGAGGCGGCCCGGCGGGCCTGTCAGGTGGCGAGCGGGGGGCGGGCGGCCGCCCCCGCCGCCGTGCCGAGGAGTTCGGCAAGGGCGGTGCGGTCGTTGACGCCCGTGCGGTCATAGACCGCGCACAGCGTGTTGGCGACCGTCCGGACCGACACCACCAGGCGTTCGGCGATCTCCCTGTTGGTCAGGCCCTGGGCGGCGAGTTCGGCGATCTGCCGCTGCCGCGGGGTCAGCTCGGGGAGTTCCAGGCCGGCGAGCGCGGGGGTGCGGGCCCCCTGGCAGCGCCGGGCCAGGGCGCCCGCCCTGGTGGCCGAGGTACGCGCGGCGCGGCGCGCGCCCGCGTCGCGGTGGCGGGCCGCCGCCTGCGCCGCCGCCTCGGCCGCGTGCAGCAGCATGCCGAGCTCCTCGAACGCGGCGGACACCGCGTCGAGGTCGCGGCCGGTGCCGGCCGCGGCGTGCCGGACGAACAGCGCGGCCAGCGGGCCGTCCACCTCCAGGGCCGCCAGCCTTTCGGCGACCAGCTCGCCGTGGCCCAGCCGGACCACGTCGTGCAGCGCGAACGGCGCGTAGCACCGCAGGGTCGATTCGGCGAGCCGGAGTGCCGCCGCGATCGCCCCCGGTACGTCGCCGCGCGCGGCGAGCGTCCACACCCGGGCCGCGCGCAGCGGGAACACCACGTGCGGGCCGATCGGCAGGGTGATCCGCTCGGCCAGCTCCAGCGTGTCGGTGGCCGCGCGGGCGTCGCCGAGCAGCGCGTGCGCGTGCGCCAGCTCGCTCAGGCACTGCCCGGCCAGCAGGCCGCGCGGGGGCAGGTTGGCCACGGCGTCGGCGGAGGCGTCCACGGCGTCGGCCACCCGGCCGCGCAGCCGCAGGATCTGCGCCCGGCGCGAGCCGAACTGCGGCGGGGGCCGCTGCCAGGGCCCGAAGCCGGCGCCCGGCTCGGCCCCCTCGCGGGTGAGGCGTTCGGCGGCGTCCAGGTCGCCGGTGAGCAGCGCGGCCTGCACCGCCGTGTCCGCCAGCGCCGAACTCAGGCCCGGCCGCGCGTCCGGCTCCTCGGCCAGTACCGCGAGCGTGGCGTCCACCATCGCCAGGCACGCGGTGGCCCGGCCCTCCCCGAGCAGGATGGCCGCCTCGGTGGTGCCGTTGCCGCGCAGCGCCCGCGGTCCCAGCGGGCCCAGCTCACGCGCCCGGGCCAGCAGCGCGCGGGCGGCGCGTACGTCGCCCGCGGCGCTCTCCAGCGACGCGCGCATCGCCATCACGCTCTGGTGGGTGGTCACGTCACCGGCCGGGAGCGGGATCTCGCGCAGCAGGGCGCGCGCCTGGTCGATCCGGCCGATGCCCCAGACGAGGTTCAGCGCCCGCATCAGGCCGCAGTCGGCCCTGGTGGAATCGTCCAGGTCGCGCTCCCACGCGGCGGCGTAGATCTCCTCGGCCTCCTGGTGGCGGTCCCGGCCGGCCAGCACCGCGCCCAGCTTGGGCAGCGCGCGTACCGCGCCGGCGTCCACCGCCGCCCTGGCCAGGCGCTCGGCGAGGTCCAGGTCGCGCATGGACCTGGCGAGGTCGCAGGCGGCCAGCAGCAGGGCCGGATCGCCGGGCACCCCGCCGTCCAGCCGCCAGAGGGCGACCTTCAGCACGTCCTCGCGCCGTTTGGAGCCGAGCGCCGTGACGGCCTCGGCCAGCGCGCCGGCCCGCTGCCGGGCGAGCGGGGCGGCGCACCGGGCGCGCGCGACCTCCCCGTACAGCGGGTGGGCCAGGCGGACCTGGATCCTGCGGCCCTCACGGCGCACGATGACCAGCCGCCGCTCGATCAACCGCTCAAGGGCCACCCGGCCGCCGGTCATCCCGGCCAGCAGCCCGGCGCCCACCGGCTCGCCGTACGCGACGAGTTCCAGTGCGGTCCGTTCGGCCTCCCGCAGCCCGGCGACCCGCTCGGCGATGAGGTCGCCGAGCGCGCCGGGCACGGGCTCGGGGCCGTGCCAGCGCCACTCGCCGCGAACGCGGGCGAGCCGCCGGGACAAGGTGAGCTCGGTCAGGTGGAGCGGATTGCCCTGGGCGGCGCGGCACAGCAGGGCGGCGGTGGCCGGTTCGACCGGCCCGTCCAGCCCGGCCGTGAGCAGGCCCGCGCTCTCGCGGGGGGACAGCGGGGCGAGGTCCATGCGCGGCAGCAGGTCGTCCTTCCACAGCGCGAGGACGGGGTCGGGGGGCTCGACATCGGCGCGGACGGTCGCGATCACGCGGGTCTTGCCGTTCGCCGCGATCCGATGGACCAGCGCGGCCGAGGCCGGGTCGAGCAGGTGCGCGTCGTCGGCCACCAGCACGGGCGCGGTGATCGTGGCGGCGGCCCAGCGGAGCGGGCCGTCGGCGGGCGGCTGCGCGGCGGGCAGCAGCGGGGCGAAGGCCCCCAGCGGGATCCGCCGCACCGCCTCACTGCCGCGCACCCAGGCCACCCCGGGCAGCCCGCGCACGGCCCGCGCGATGAGCCGGCTCTTACCCACGCCCGGCGGCCCGGCCACCACCAGCCCGCCCTCCACCGACCCGATCCGCGCCACCGCCTCGGTACGGCCGGCGAACGGCCACGGGTTCACCACCCTTGAAAGGCTATGTGAGGACCAAGACACATGCGAGGGTATGCACCCCGCCGATCTTCCAGCCTCAGCCACACCGACCCGTGCGCATCCGACCGCGGGGCCACCGGATGGTGCGGCTCGCATGGTGGCACCCCCACCGCCTCCGGCGCGGGAGACCCCGCCCGGCGGCGGTCATAGGTTCATGGCCGGTTGGGATCGTGTGGGCTGTACGCGGGCCGGGCCGGTCAGGCGCGGCGGGACCCACCGGGGTCGTGGGGTGCGTGCGGGCCGGGTCAGGCCAGATGCGGCGAGCCGCGCTGGCGCATGGTCCATCAGATCGCGGTCGGGTCGGATCGTGCGAGCTGTGGGGTGGTGCTCGGGGGCGATTCAGGTACTGCGGGGTACGCC
>NZ_POUA01000429.1 GCF_003236385.1 Spongiactinospora gelatinilytica | reverse complement strand
CACCCCCGCCCGTGAGCCCCCGATGAGGGTCGGATGAGAGGTCTCCCATCACATCGCCCCAGGTCAGCCCCAGGTCAGCCCCGCAATCGGTATCCCGTCCCGCGAACCGTCTGGATCCGGTCGGCCCCGATCTTGCGCCGCAGGTAGCGTACGTACACGTCCACCACGTTGGACCCCGGGTCGAAGTCGAACCCCCACACATGGCTCAGCAACTGCTCGCGCGTGAGCACCTGGTCGGGATGCCGGAAGAACACCTCCGCCAGTGCGAACTCCCGCGTGGACAGCTCCACCGGCCGGTCGCCGACGTTGACCCGGCGGGCCCGCAGGTCGAGGGAGAGGTCGCCGACCCGGAGCACGGTCACCTCCGGTACGCGGTCGCCGCGCAGCCGCAGCCGGACCCGCGCCAGCAGTTCCTCGAACGCGAACGGCTTGGCGATGTAGTCGTCCGCCCCGCCCTCCAGGCCCGCCACGGTGTCGGCCACGCTGTCCCTGGCGGTCAGGATGATGACCGGGATCGCGGCCCGGATCTCGCGGAGCCGCCGCAGCACGGTGAAGCCGTCCCGCAGCGGCAGGCCGATGTCCAGGATGAGCAGGTCGAACGCCCCGCCGGCCGCGTACTCGTAGGCCGCCACGCCGTCCTCCACCACGGTCGTGGCGAAGCCGTTGCCGCGCAGCCCCTTCTCCAGGAAGGAGGCGATGCGGCGTTCGTCCTCCGCGATCAGGATGCGGTTCATCGGGACTCCAGCATGATCTCGATCGTGTCGCCGACGTCGTCCGGCGGTTCCCTGCGCGCGTTGTGGAAGGGGATGGTGATGACGAACAGCGCGCCGCCGCCGTCCGCGCTCTCCACGTGCACCTGGCCGCCGTGCGCCTCGGCGATGGACCTGACGATGGCCAGGCCCAGCCCGGCCCCCTCGTGCGTACGGCTGCCGCCGCGCACGAACCGCGCGAAGATCCGCTCGCGGTCCTGGGCGCGCACGCCGGGGCCGCTGTCGCGGACCCACAGCACCACCTCGGCCCCCCGTACGGCCGAGCCCGCCGCCACCAGGTCGCCCGGCTCCGTGTGCCGCACCGCGTTGGCGATGAGCTGCATCATCGCCTGGGTGAGCCGCTGCCCGTCGGCCCTGATGGAGGCGTCGGCGACCTCCTCGACCCGCCAGTTGCGCGGGCCGAGCGGGCGGGCCTTGGCCAGCACGGTGACGGTGAGGTCGGCCAGTTCGACGTCGTCGAGGGCGAGGAAGCCGGGCTGTTCGGCCTTGGCGAGGGTGAGCAGGTCGTCCACGATGCGGTTCATCCGGGTCAGCTCGTCGGTGACCAGCGCGATCGTCTCGGCGCGGTCCTGCGGGTCATCGCCCATCAGCTCCAGATGGCCGCGGATGACGGTGATGGGGGTGCGCAGCTCGTGACCGGCGTCGTCCACGAAGTCGCGCTGCACGGCGAACGCGCGCTCCAGCCGGTCCAGCATGCGGTTGAAGGTGGCGGCGAGCGCGGCGACGTCGTCGTTGCCGGGCACGTGCAGCCGGCGGGTGAGGTCGCTGGAGTCGTTGATCCGCTCGGCGGCCTGGCGTACCAGGCGCACCGGGGCCAGGACCCGCCCGGCCACCCACCAGCCCGCCGCGCCGGCCAGCAGCAGCGCCACCCCTGCGGTGACGGCCACCGCGCGAACCGACTCGTCGACCTCCCGTGAGTGGTGCTCGTAGAAGACCACGATCACGAAGTGCCCGACGTCGGCCCCGCTGCGGACCGGGATCACGGCGTGGCGCACGGTGCCCGCGGCGGTCTCCAGCCAGGCCGCGTACGGCTCGGTCGCCCGTGCGAGCCCGGCGACCAGGGAGTCGTCGGCGCTGAGGTCCAGTTCGGGGGTCACGTACGTCCTGCGGCCCTTCTTGCCGTTGACGATCGTGAAGAACGTCTCGTGCCGGTCGGGCGCGTTGACCACGAGGTGACCGGTCAGCAGCCGCTCGACGTCGCGTTCGGCGCGGCTCGCCTCCTTGATGTAGTTGCCGAGCTTTTCGGCCTCGTTGCCGAGTTCGGCGTTGACCCGCTCCTCCATGCGGGCGTGCAGGAGGGTCCAGGTCGCGAAGACCGACACCGCCAGGGCGAGGGTGACGACGAGCAGCATCCAGCCCACGATCCGGGCCCGCGCGCTCATCGGTCAGTCATCCCCGCCTTCGTCGCCGTCGTCACCGCCATCGTCGTCGCCTCCGCCGCGCGGCGGAGGTGGCGGCTCGACCGGCTCGGCGGGCCGGGCCGTGCGCTCCCGCGGCTTCTCCCCGGAGGGCGAGGCCCTTTCAGGTGAGGTCTTCTCAGGCGAGCGCTTCTCAGTGCGCTTCTCGGCGGGCTTTTCGGCGGAGGACTTCGCAGCGGCGGACGACTCGGGGCCGACCACGATCGTGCGGCGCAGGTCGGGCGGATCGACGCTGACCGCCCGCACCAGCCCGACCATCGCCGGCACCGCCGCCACGGCCCCCACGGCGACGGCGAGAACGGCGATGACGGAAGTGCGGCGGCTCATGCCCCCAACCGTAGGCGGCCTTCCCCGAGAAGACGGTGAGAGCCGCATGAGAACCCTCTCATCCGTCCACCTCACGCCACCCACAGACCGATTATCGACATGTACCGCGAATGACCACTCGCGCCACGGGCCGATCGTCACGGGACTAAGATGCTACGGGTTAGGTTAGCCTTACCTGATCCGGGGGTGCCTGCGTGCGGCTGTACATCACCGCGCTCAAACCGACCGACTCCGTGACCGACGGATTCCTGCCCGCCGCCCGCGACCTGGGCTGCGAGGTCACCGTGCTCACCGACCGCCCCGCGGACCACCGGCGGGCACACCCCGGCGAGGTGATCGCCTGCGACGTACGCGACCCGCGCGCCGTGATCGACACCATCGCGCACCACCACCGCCCCGACGCGATCTTCTCCAACTCCGACCACATCCAGCCGGAGACCGCCCTGGCCGCCGCCTACTTCGGCCTGCCCGGCAAGGACTGGCGGGCCTGCCTGGCCGCCAAGAACAAGGCCCTCACCCGGCGGAGGCTCGCCGAGGCCGGCGTCGAACGGGTCCGGTCGGTACGACTGGCACCAGACGACCCCATCGACCCCGCCGCCCTCCCCTTCCCCGTCGTCGTCAAGCCGCGCGAGGGCGTGGCCAGCGAAGACGTCGTCCTGGTCGAAGACGCCGCGGGCCTGGCCGCCGCCGTCCGGCGGACCAGGGCCAGGCGGCCCGGCGAGGCGCTGGTCGTGGAGGAATACCTGGACGGCCCGGTACGCACCCTGGAGACCATCGGCGACGGCCGCGAGACGCGCGTGCTCGGCGGGTTCGCCACCACGCTCGGCCCCCGCCCGCACTTCGTGGAGGAGCGCCTGGACTGGTCCCCCGCCGTGCCGTACGAGCACACCAAGCACGTCCTGTCCGCGCTGACCGCGCTCGGGGCGGGCTTCGGCTCGTGCCACACCGAGTACGCGCTGACCGCCGCCGGGCCGCGGATCATCGAGGTCAACTACCGGGTGATCGGCGACCACTGTGACTTCCTGCTGGCCGACCTGCTGGGCGTCCCGCTGTTCGAGCAGATCCTGCGGGTCCATCTCGGCGAACGCCTGCCGCGGCCCCACCCCGCGCCGCCGGAGCGGGCCGGGGTCGCGCTCAGCCTGCTCGCCGAACGCTCGGGCACGATCAGCACGGCCCCGCCCGCCATCGACCCGGCGGCCGGGGGCGACGGCGTGAAGCTGTGGCACCGCCCGCTGCGCGCGCTCGGCGACCGCGTGGAGCACAGCAACACCAACCGCGACTATCTGGGCATCGTGCGGGCCATCGGCGGCGACACCGCCGCCGTGGACGCCGCCATCGCGGCCTTCCGCGCCGCCCACCCCTGGACGGTGACCGCGTGAGCCACCGGGAGTGCTACCTGGCCGCCCGCGTGGTGAACGCGCTGCTGCGCGAAGACTACGGCGGCCTGGCCGGCCGGGTCACCCGCACCAAGGACGGCGTCGCGCTGGAGCTTCCGGGCGCGCGCCGGGTACGGCTGGCCCCCGGCTCCCTCTACCAGGACTTCGTGGTCGCCCCCGATGAGTCCCTGGGCCTGTCCACCGTGCTCGGCGCGGTCAGCGAGATCTCCGAGCACGCCGACGCGGCCGGGGTGAAGGCGCTCGCCGTGGAGTGCCGCGCCGCGCTGCGCGCGCTGGAGCTGCACGACGCGCGGCGCGAGGAGGTCATGGCGCGGATCGGGCGCGACCCGCGCCACCGCGACCCGATCGACTACGAGACGCTGGCGGCGTTCGTCGATCATCCGGTGTACCCGACGGCCCGCGCCCGCTACGGCCTGTCGGAGGCGGAGCTGCTGGCCTACGCGCCGGAGTTCGCGCCGTCGTTCGAGTTGCGCTGGGCGGCGGTGCCGCGCGGGCGGGCGCGCGGCGCGCGGGTGCCGTTCGGCCCGTCGTTCCGGGAGGTGGGCCTGCCCGGCCTGGGCGCGAGCCATGTGCTGTTCCCGGTGCATCCGCTGTCGGTGCGGGTGGTGGGCCGGATGCCGGGGGTGCGCGTCGGCCCGCTGCCGTACCTCCGGGTGCGGCCCACGCTGTCGATGCGCACGGTGCAGGCCGGGCCGGGCACGCACCTGAAGCTGCCGCTGGCGGCCAGCACGCTCGGGCTGCGCAACCGGCGGTCCATCAAGCCCGGCACCCTCACCGACGGCGCGCTGGCCGAACGGCTGCTGCGCGAGGTGCTGGCGGCGGAGCCGGAGTTCGCTGACGCGATCATGCTGGCCGACGAGCAGGTCTTCGGGCACGCCGGGCACGAGTACCTGGCCTGGATGGTCCGGACCATCCCGGACACGCCGGTCATCCCGGTCGCCGCGCTGCTCGCCCCGGCCCCCGGCGGCGACACCGTGATCGCCGAGGTCGCCCGCGCGTCCGGGCGCGACGTCGCCGACGTCCTGCGCGGCTACCTGCGGCTGCTGCTGCGCTGGAACGTACGGCTCTTCGTCAGGTACGGCATCGCCCTGGAAGCCCACCAGCAGAACCTCTCGCTGACCCCCGCCGGGCCCCCGGCCCTGCTGATCAAGGACAACGACGGGCTGCTGGCCTCCCCCGAGCAGCTGCGCGCCGCCGGGCTCGGCGTGCCCGCGTTCGCCGACGCGCGGATGCTCACCGACGACCCGCACGCGCTGGCCGACGTGTTCGTCACCATCACCCTGCACCTGGCCGCCGCCGCGGTGGCCTTCGGCGCGCTGCCCGCCGGCGCCGCGCGCCGGATGGTCAGGGACACCCTCGCCGACGCGCTGGCCGAGCACGGCGACCACCCGCTCGCGAAGCTGCTGCGCGCCCGCACGCTCGACGCCGCGCGCCTGGTCGGCAAGGCCATGCTGACCGCGGGCACCCTGGTCGACAAGACCCGTACCGGGGCCCTGGACGTGAACAAGCACTACGGCACGGGCGGGCCCAACTACCTGCGCCGGATCTGATCACCGACCCAGTCCTACCTAAGGGGCATGACCGCACGTGGACAGCCTGCTGCTCGAATCGCCGGAGACCGCGCACGACACGCGTTTCTTGGCCGCCGCCGAGGAGGCCACGGTGGCCGCGCTGCTGCGCTGCTGCCTTCGGGAGGTGGCCGGGCCGCGCGGCGAGGTGTGGCCGGTGCCTCCGTACCTGTTCCTGCGGATGGCCGGCACGCTGATCCGGGTGCGGGCGAGCGGCGGTACGGCGCTGCGGTTCGACGGGACGCCGGCCTGGCTGGAGGACGGCGAGTGGCGGCCGCTGACCTCGCGGCTGCTGATCGCGCTGGTGCAGGCCGGGCTGGGCGAGGACGGCGAGGGCAACGAGGAGTTCGGCGTGCAGGTGGCGGCCAGCCGGGAGGCGATCAGGACCATCCTGGCGGCCCGCGAGCGCGCGGTGCCGCCCGAGAGCCCCTGGCTGGCCTCCGAGCCTGGCTCTTATACACATCTCCGAGCCCACGAGACTAGCGCTCAACTCGTATGCCGTCTTCT
>NZ_POUA01000428.1 GCF_003236385.1 Spongiactinospora gelatinilytica | reverse complement strand
GATCCGGCGCCGTGCCCGCGGACGCCGCCGTCCCGGCGGCCGGAACCTCAACCGTCGACATCGAAGCCCTCCCCGGTCAGGCCCACGAACACTTCCTCAAGGCTCGGCCGCAGGATCGCGAGCCCGTGTACGGCCACCCCGGCCGTGACCAGGGCCGCGCACACCAGGTCGGGGGCCGCGGTACCCAGCGCCGCGCTCACCTCGGCCGGACCGGAACGCGGGTCGGCCAGCCCCAGCCCGGCCAGGACGCCGGCCGCCAGGCCCACGTCCGGCGTCTCGATCTTGATCCGGGGCTCGCGCCCCGCCCGCAGCTCCTCGATCGGGCCGTGCGCGACCAGGCGGCCCGTGCGCATCACGCCCACGTGCGTGCACATCTGCTCGACCTCGGAAAGCAGGTGGGAGGAGACGAACACGGCCGTACCGGCGGCGGCCACCTGCCGGATCAGCGCCCGCACCTCACGGGTGCCCGCCGGGTCGAGCCCGTTGGTCGGCTCGTCGAGGATCAGCAGCTCGCGCGGGCCGAGCAGGGCGGCGGCGATGGCCAGCCGCTGCCGCATGCCCAGGGAGTAGGCGCGGTACCGTTTGCCCGCCGCGGCGGCCAGGCCCACCCGGTCCAGGGCCAGGGCGATCCGCGCACGGGCGGTACGCCGGTCCGCCGAAGGGTCCGCCGCGTCGAAGCGGCGCAGGTTGGCCTCGCCGCTCAGATAGGGATAGAACGCGGGCCCCTCCACGACCGCCCCCACCCGGGGCAGCGCCTCGGCCAGCCCGCCCGGCATGGGCACGCCCAGCAGCTCGCAGTCGCCACCCGAAGGCGTGACCAGCCCGAGCAGCATCCGGATCGTGGTGGTCTTGCCCGAGCCGTTGGGCCCGAGGAACCCGAAGACCGAGCCGCGCGGCACGGCGAGGTCGAGGGAGTCCACGGCGACCTGCCCGCCGCGAAAGCGCTTGGTCAGCCCACGGGTGACGATCGCGTGCCCGCGCGCGGTGTCCTGGCCGGGGGACGGGGACGCCGCCTCGGGCGTCCCCCGGATCTCGCCGCGCGGCCCCGCGGGCCCGGCCGCAGCCGGGTCCGCGACGTCGCGCTCCCCCGCCAGGAGCGGCGTCTCTCCTGGCGTCATGGTGCTCACTTCCGGCCGGCCGCCTCGTACAGCGCCTGCGGCCCGACCGCGCCGGCCAGCACCCGGCCGTCGTCGGTCAGCAGGACGGTGACCAGCTTGGTCTGGATCAGGCGTCCGTTGCCCCAGGCGCCGCTGACCGGCTTGGCCGCCGACAGCACGGCCTCCCCGAAACCGGCCACCTCGCTCCCGGCGCCGTCGCGCGGCTTCTCGGTGAGGTCGGAGGTCCGCAGCGGCGCGACGATCACGCTCGTCCACGCGCTGCCGTGGACGGCGACCTCGCCCGCGCCCGGGACGCGCGGACCGGCCTCCTCGCCGTCCTTGGGCCCCTTGGCGTCCTTGCCCGCCTTCTCGTCACCGTGGCGCAGCCGCCGCAGCGCGTGGTCCTCGGCCCTCTCGATATCCTTCTCGCCGATGGTCTCCTGCGTCACCTTCGCGCCGGCCGGCGGGGTGAACGTGAAGTTCTCCGGCGCGGGCGGGGTGAAGGTCACCGAGGTGTAGCCCGCCTCGAACGCCGGCTCGATCGAGTCCTTGGCGTAGATCTGGAAGCGCAGCGGCACGTAGTTCTCGCCGTCGAAGGCGATCCTGATCTCCTTGACCAGCGAATCGGGCGACTTGGGGGCGAACGTGAGCTGGTAGGCGGCGCGGTCGGCCACCTTCACGTCATTGCTCACCCCCACCGCGGTGTGCTCGTCGATCGCGTCCAGCAACTGCGCCGACAGCGCCTGCGGCGTCAAATCAGAAGGCATCGCCCGCCCGCCCAGCGGATGCTTGCGGGCGCGCTCCTCGCCGCGCAGCAGGGAGTCGTCCACCTTCAGCCGGGTGGCCTTGTTGCCCCCGCTCTCATACAGCCAGAGCCGATCGCCGTTCTTGATCAGGTTGGTCTCGCTCATCCGGCCCAGCAGGGCGACCCGCTGGCGGTCGGCGCCGCCGTACCAGACCTTGAACTCGTGCGCTCCGGTCAGCAACGACAGCGGCGAGGTGGGATCGGCGGACTGCGCCGGCATGGAGGGCAGGCCGAGGGAGGACGTCTGCAGGACGGTGCCGGACATCGGCGGGAACTGCCCCGACCGGGCGGCGCGCGCCGCCTCGGCGAGCAGTTGCCCCGCGGTGCGGTCGGGCAGGGCTGGAGAGCCCTGCACGGCCGCGATGACCGGCCCGGTGCCCACGGCCGCGGCGATCACGGCCACCGCGGCGATCGGCACACCCCACCTCACGGCACGACCCCGTGACTTGCGAGACTCCCTGGGCGGTCCCGTGTCGTGAACGTTGGACGACATCTCACTCCTTAACCGTATGTCGCCGGCCGCGGATGGGCGGCCGGTCACAACGAAGCCTGCGCGGTCGTCGCTGTGCCCAAGCTGAGACAGACTGAGAGGTGTCTCAGGCTGAGAAACCTCTCAGCGCTCTCAGCCCGGTCTCAGGCGCGTTGACCAGGATGGGAGGAGACATGCGGCTTCAGGAGGTCAGCGGATGCGGGTTCTCGTGGTCGAGGACGAGCGGCGGATGGCCGCCGCGCTCCAGCGGGGGCTTTCGGCGGAGGGTTTCGCCGTGGACCTCGCGCACGACGGCGAGGACGGCCTGCACATGGCCAGGCAGGGCGAGTACGACGTGATCGTGCTCGACATCATGCTGCCGCGGATCTCCGGCTACAACGTCTGCAAGACGCTGCGCGCCGAGGAGAACTGGGTGCCGATCCTGATGCTCTCCGCCAAGGACGGCGAGTACGACATGGCCGACGGCCTGGACCTCGGCGCGGACGACTACCTCACCAAGCCGTTCTCCTACGTGGTGCTGGTGGCCCGGCTGCGGGCGCTGCTGCGGCGCGGCGCGGGGCGGCGGCCCGCCGTGCTGCGGTCCGGTGACCTGGAGCTCGACCCGGCGAGCCGGCGGGTGGCCCGGGGGCGGACCGAGATCGAGCTGACGCCGCGGGAGTTCGCGCTGCTGGAGTTCCTGCTGCGCCGCCACGACGAGGTGGTCTCCAAGTCGGAGATCCTCGAGCACGTCTGGGACACCTTCGACACCGACCCCAACGTGGTGGAGGTGTACGTGGGCTACCTGCGCAGGAAGATCGACGTCCCGTTCGGCAGGAGCGCCCTGCAGACCGTGCGCGGCGCGGGCTACCGGCTGGTGGGCGATGGCGGCTGAGCCGGGCTCCGCCGGGCGCTGGTGGCGACGCAAGAGCCTGCGCTTCCGGGTGACGGCCGCGGCGGCGGCGGTGCTCGCCCTGGCGCTCGCCATCTCCGCCTGGGTGTTGCTCGGGCTGCTCGGCAGGTCGCTGACCGCCACCGTCGACGACTCGGCCCTGCAGCGCGCCAACCGTGTGCGCGCCGACGCCGACGCCGGGCGGCTGCCGCCCGAGCTGAGCAACCCCGACGGGACGCTCATCCAGGTCATCGAGCCGGGCGGCCGGGTGATGCACGCCACGGTCGGCACCGACCGGCTGGTACCGCTGCTCGGCCCCGCCGCCCGCGCCCAGGCGATCAGGTCCGACCAGGCCGGCGACCTGGACGGCGCGCCGTACGGCATCCCCGGGCGGCTGCGCGTGGTCGCGGTGTCCGCCGACCACGGCCGGGTGGTGATCGCCGCGCGCTCGATCGCCGAGGTGGAAAAGAGCCTGGCCGCCGCGACGCAGGTGCTGCTCTTCGGCACGCCGCTGCTGGTGATCCTGCTGGCCGCGGTGAGCTGGATGATCGTCGGCGGCACCCTGCGGCCGATCTCCTCGCTGCGCAGGGGCGCGGCCGAGATCTCCGGCACGGCCCGCTCCCGGCGGCTGCCGGTGCCCGAGGCCGACGACGAGGTGCACAGCCTGGCCATGACCCTGAACGACATGCTCGCCCGGCTGGAGGAGGCCGACACCCGGCAGCGGGCGCTGGTCTCCGACGCCGCCCACGAGCTGCGCAGCCCGCTGGCCAGCATCAGGCTGCAACTGGAGGTCGCGCTCGGGCACCCCGAGGGACAGGACTGGCGGGAGACCGCCGAGGGCGTGCTGGAGGACGCGATGCGCCTGTCCCGCCTGGCCGAGGACCTGCTCGCGCTGGCCCGGCTGGACGAGCGCGGCGGCATCCCGGCCCGCCGGGAGCCGGTGGACCTCGAAGGGCTGGTACGGCAGGGCGTCGAACGCTACGCCGACAGCCCGGTCACGGTCTCCTGCGCCGTCGTGGACGGCGGCCTGTCGGTCACCGGCGACGCGCTCGACCTGGGGCGGGTGCTGACCAACCTGGTGGACAACGCGGTACGGCACGCCCAGGCCGGGGTGTCGGTGGAGTTGCGCGCCGAGGGCACGGCGGCGCTGCTGACCGTCACCGACGACGGCCCCGGCATCCCCGATGCCGACAGGGAACGCGTCTTCGACCGCTTCACCCGGCTGGACACCGCGCGCAGCCGCGACGAGGGCGGCGCGGGGCTGGGACTGGCCATCGTCCGCGAGACCGTGCGGGCGCACGGCGGCAGCGTCCATCTGGAGTCCGCAGGCGGTTCGGAAGACGATGAAGAGGGGCAGGGCCTGCGGGCGGTGGTACGGCTGCCGCTCACGATCGTCCCCGCGCTCTACGCCGGACCGGCGTCCCGGCCGGTTCCCGATGCCCGCGCTCCCGGCGGCCCGGTCAACGGGGCCGTGCTGGAAAGTGCGAAGGATCAATGACGGGCGACGCGGTCCGGCTGTGCCGTCCGCCGCTCTACGCCGACCGGGAGATCGTCATCCCGGCGCGGAGCTCGCGCCCAGCGGTGCCGCCCCACCCGGCACCGGCTTCCTGTACTACTCGTGAGCGTTGGAACGCTCCCGCTGACTGGGCGAGTCGGCGGCGCTAGGCCGCGCTGCCCCCTTCGGCGAGCGCCAGAAAATCCTGGACGATCAGCGGAAGGCGGCGACGGGCGTGCACGATGGCGATCACCCGCCGGACGGGTGGCTCCAACGAACGGATCACCAGCCCCGCTCGCAGGGCCTGCTCGGTCAGCCCGCGGTATCCGAGCAGGGAACCCACCCCCGCGCGGACATGGGCCATCGAACTGCCCCGCTCATCGGTCTCGGCGGCGGTCACCGGCCGCACGCCGTGTTTGGCGAACATCGCGTCGAACTCCCTGCGCCTGGCGCTGCCCCGCTTGGGGAGCACCAGCCGCATGCCGGTCAGCCGGGCCATCGGCACCGTGTCGGGGAGGTCGAGGCCAGGAGGGGAGATGAGCACGATCTCCTGGCGTTCCAGTGGGTGGCCGATCAGGTCGGCGGGGACCGGCAGGTCGGTCAGGCCAAGATCGGCCCGCTGGTCCCTGACGGCGCTCACCACGCCGTCACGTCCGTCACAGCGCACGATGTGCACGCGTACCGCGGGGTTCCGCTCGGCGTACGCGGGCAGGAGTCGCGTGGCGAGCGCCGGCTCCAGGCTCGGCGTCAGCGCGATCCGAAGGTCGGTGTCGGCCGAGCGGCCGTGCCCGGCCAGCGACTCGATCTCATGTACGGCGTCTAATGCCTCCTTCGCGAGTTTGACGACCCGGCGTCCCTGGGCCGTGACGACCACGCCACGACCGGAACGCGCGAACAACGTCATTCCGAGTTCACGCTCCAGGTCCCTGATCGCGCGGGAAAGCGCGGGTTGCGCGATGTACAGAGACCTGGCGGCGTCTGTCATGGTGCGGTGCTCCGCAGTCGCCACAACGTAGCGGAGCTGCTGCAGATTCATGCTCTGAAGCTAGGACACAGTGCCTTGATCGGTCCGCCACATTGCGGAGATCACCTCGCACGATTTCACTGAGTAACGGATCAGGCCGACATTCGTGACGGGTGATAAATCAGTATGCTTCTGCCCCAAATAAGGTAAAGGTCCGGCTGGTTTGTCGCGGTCAGGACAAACGGGGTAAGGGGAAGACAGCTTGGCAGTCAACGGACAGTATCCACCGCCACCCCCCTCG
>NZ_POUA01000427.1 GCF_003236385.1 Spongiactinospora gelatinilytica | reverse complement strand
AGATGTGTATCAGAGACAGGGGCGATGGCGGTGCGAAAGGCGCTCTCGACGTCCTGGCCGACGCTCTCGGCCGACGCGGCGGTGAAGGACAGCTTGGTGACCGGGGCGAGCAGCGGCGGGTGGTCCAGTTCCTGGAGCGCACCGCTGCCCCAGCGGGACTGCGGGGCCCGCCCGCCCAGCACGACCAGCGGAGAACCGTTGAAACGCGCGGTGGTGATGCCGCTGACGCCGTTGGTGACACCGGGGCCGGCGGTCAGCACCGCGAGCCCGGGCCTGCGGGTCAGCCGGGCGGTCGCCTCGGCGGCGAAGACGGCGCTCTGCTCGTGGCGCACGTCCACGATCGGCATCTTCTCGTGTACGGCGCCGTCGTACAGCGGGAAGACGTGCCCGCCGGAGAGGGTGAACATGGTCTCCACGCCGTAGGAACCGGCGACGGCGACGGCGACGTCGCCCGCGTGTCTCGATGCCTCCATGCGGCCGAACCTACCAGTGAGTCACATAGCGGGGACAGTCATCAGGCGAGCCCGTCCCGGAACGCGGCGGGGTCGAAACACCCTCCGAGGGCGGGGGAGAGCCCGGCCCTGGCGGCGTCGGCGAAAGCCGTGCGATCCAGTGCCCCGGCCCCCTCGGGCAGCGCCCCGGCGAGCGGCCGGGCGGCCAGCATCTCCAGGTCGGGGACGTTCATCCGCTCGGCGAGCCCCGGCTGCGCCGGCCAGGAGCCGATCACCACCCCGGCGGTCTCCAGCCCGCGGGCGGCCAGGGCCTCCAGCGTGAGCGCGGTGTGGTTGAGGGTGCCGAGCGAGGCCCGCGCGGTGATCAGCACCGGAGCGCGCAGCATCCGCGCGAGGTCGGCGATGGTCGCGCCGTCCTCGTCGAACCGGACCAGTAGCCCGCCCGCCCCCTCGACGATCACCAGCCGGTGCGTCTCGGCGAGTTCGAGGACGCGGTCGGCGACCATCCGCAGCGACACCGGGGGGAGCCCGGCCGCGCGGGCGGCGGCGGCCGGGGACAGCGGGTCGGGAAAGCGGGCCGGCTCGAACGTCGAGCGCACCCCGGTGAGCCGGATCACCTCGTCGAGGTCACCCGGCTCCGTGGCGCTCACCCCTGTCTGCGCGGGTTTGACCACCGCGACCGGGACGTCGCGCGCCAGCGCCAGCGCGGCCACCGCCGCGCTGACCACCGTCTTGCCGACGCCGGTGTCGGTGCCCGTGACGACCAGGATGCTCATCACGGCCTTCGCAGCCGGGTGACGAACTTGTACCGGTCGCCCCGGTACAGGGACTGCGCCCACTCCACCGGGTTGCCGTCGGCGTCGAAGGCGTGCCGGGTGAGCAGCAGCATCGGCAGCCCGACGTCCACCGCCAGCAACTGGGCGTCGTACGGCGTGGCCAGCACGGTCTCGATTATCTCCTCCGCGTCGGTGAGCCGGACGCTGTAGGCGTTGTGCAGGGTCTCATAGAGGGACGAGTGGCCTTCGAGCTCCCGGCGCAGCCGGGGGAACCTGCGCGCCGACAGATGGGTCGTGTCCACCGACATCGGTTCGCCGTTCGCCAGCCGGAGCCGGTGGATGCGCAGCACCCGCCCACCGGGGTTGATGGCCAGCCGCCGCGCGAGCGTCTCGTCGGCGCTCACGTAACTGATGTCGAGGATCTTGGTGTCCGGTTCCAGGCCGACCGTGCGCAGGTCACCGGTGTAGGACGTGAGCTGGAGCACCTGGGCGACCTTGGGCTGCGCGACGAAGGTCCCCTTGCCCTGGATGCGGAGCAGCCGCCCTTCGACCACCAGCTCGGTCAGCGCCTGCCGCACCGTGGTGCGGGAGGTGGCGAAGCGCAGCGCGAGCGTGCGCTCCGGCGGCAGGGCGCTGCCCGGCGACAGGCTCTTGGTCAGATCGAGCAGGCTCCGTTTCACGTCGTAGTACTTCGGAACCCGAGGGGAATCTTCTGTCACGCGTTCACCTTCAATTCGGACACGGCGGTGAGCGCGCGTTTGATCACCGCGAGATCATCGCAACCCAGATCGGCCCGTGCGGTCAACCGCAGACACGAACGGCCTTCTGGAACGGAGGGCGGCCGGAAGCATCCGGCGCGCACTCCGTGGTCCGCGCAGATCGCCACCGCCCGCAGCGCGACCTGCGGACGGCCCAGTACGACCGGCACGACCGCCCCCGCGGGCAGCCCGGGATCGGGCAGGCCGAGCCCGGTGACCATGGCGCCCAGCTCCCGGGCCATGGACCTGGCCCGGCCGGGGAGTTCGGGCGCGCCCTCCACGATCCGCACGGCGGCCAGCGCCGCGGCGGCGCACGCGGGCGCGAGGCCGGTGTCGAAGATGAACGGCCGCCCGGTGTCCACCAGCGCGTCGATCACCTCCGGCGGGCCGAGCACCGCGCCGCCCTGGGAGCCGAACGACTTCGACAGCGTGAGCGTGCGCACCACCCTGGGGTCGCCGGCCAGCCCGGCGGCGTGTACCGCGCCCCTGCCGCCCTCGCCCACCACGCCCATCGCGTGCGCCTCGTCCACCAGGAGCAGCGCGCTCTGCCGTACCGCCGCCGCGTGCAGCGCCGCGATCGGTGCGAGGTCGCCGTCCACGGAGAACACCGAGTCGGTGACCACCAGGGCGTGCTCCTCGTCGCGATCGGCCAGTGCCTTCTCCACGGCGGTGACGTCCTTGTGCGGCGTCACCACGACCCGGGCGCGCGACAGGCGGCAGGCGTCCACGATCGAGGCGTGGTTGCCCTCGTCGGACACCACCAGCGTGCCGCGGCCCGAAAGGACGGTGACCGCCGCCAGGTTGGCCAGATAGCCGGAGGAGAACACCAGCGCGGCGGGCGCGCCGGCGAACCTCCGCAACGCCTCTTCCAGCTCCGCGTGCAACGTGGTGGACCCGGTGACCAGCCGGGAGCCGGTGGAGCCGGTGCCCCAGGCGATGGCGGCCTCGGCCGCGGCCCGCGCCGGCCGCGGGTCCCTGGCGAGGCCCAGATAGTCGTTGGAGGCGACGTCGATCACAGGGTCGCCGGGGGCGCGGGGCCGCAGCGCGCGTTTGAGCCCCGCTGCCGCACGCGCGGCGGCGGCGTCCCTAAAACGCGCCAACGGGTCTGACCGGGTGGGGTGCATACCGCATTGTCGCAAGTACCGCGCGCGTGTTCGGCAACGGGTAGTGACATGGCGTGCGCGCGCCCGGTTTGGACCCGGAGCGCTACAGCACGCATGATGCACAGGTGCCGACACTCAGCGACCTCGCGGTCAGCCACACCGCACTCGACCACGCCGACCTGGACTGGATGCACTCGCTGGTCTCCGACTGGCAGCTGCTCGCCGACCTGTCCTTCGCGGACCTCATCCTGTGGGTGCCGCTGCGTGACGGGTCCGGCTGGATCGCGGTCGCGCAGATGCGCCCGACCACCGGGCCGACCGTCTACCACGACGACGTGGTGGGGTCGGTGGTGGCCAAGGGCGAGCGCCCGCTCATCGACACGGCCTGGGACGAGCGGCGGATCTGCCGCGAGGGCGACCCCGACTGGTCCAGCGGCGTGCCGGTGCGCGAGGAGACGATCCCGGTACGCCGGGCCGCCGTCGAGGGCGGCTACGCGGCCGAGGTGCCCGCCGGCAGCTTCGTCGGGGTGATCCAGCGCTCGACGAACCTCTCGTCGGCCCGTACGCCCTCCCGGCTGGAGCTGACGTACCTGCAAAGCGCCTCCGACCTGGCCCAGATGGTGGCCGAGGGCCGCTTCCCGTTCTCCGGCGACGAGCCGATCCTGGTGCGCTCGCCGCGCGTCGGCGACGGCCTGCTGCGGCTCGACCGCGCCGGCCGGGTCACCTACGCCTCGCCCAACGCCCTGTCGGCCTACCGCCGCCTCGGGCTCAACGCCGACCTGGTCGGGGCCGAGCTGGGCAAGGTCACGGCCGCCCTGTGCTACGGCGACGAGCCGGTGGACGAGTCACTGATGATCGTGGCGGCCGGGCGCGCGCCCCGGGAGACCGAGGTCGAGTCGGGCGGCACGATCGTGCAGTTGCGGGCCATCCCGCTGATCGTGGGCGGCGGCAGGATCGGCGCGCTGGTGCTCATCAGGGACGTCACCGAGCTGCGCAGGCGCGAGCGGGAGCTGATGACCAAGGACGCCACGATCCGCGAGATCCACCACCGGGTGAAGAACAACCTCCAGACCGTGGCCGCGCTGCTGCGCCTCCAGGCCAGGCGGCTTCAGGTGCGCGAGGGCCGGGAGGCCCTGGAGGAGGCGGTACGCCGGGTCGGCTCGATCGCCATCGTGCACGAGACGCTGTCGCACGCCCCCGAGGAGTTCGTCGACTTCGACGACATCGCCGACCGGGTGATCGCCATGACCGGGGAGGTCTCCTCGCCGGAGGCGCAGGTCACGCCGCGCCGGGAGGGCTCGTTCGGGGTGCTGCCCGCGGCGATCGCCACGCCGCTCGCGATGGTGCTCACCGAGCTGCTGCAAAACGCCATGCAGCACGGTTTCGCGCAGCAGAGCGGGCGGCTGTCGGTGGTGGTGTCGCGCGCGACCGAACGCCTGGACGTGCTGGTGGTGGACGACGGGAAGGGCCTGCCCGCCGACTTCGACCTGGAGAACTCGACCAGCCTGGGGCTACAGATCGTGCGCACGCTGGTGGTGAGCGAGCTGTCCGGGCGGCTGCGCGTGGAACCGCGCGAGGGCGGGGGCACCGAGGTCGGGCTGTCGTTGCCGCTGCCGGCGCCACCGAGCCAGTGAGCGTCAGGGACGGCCGGTCTGTGGGCCTTTGGGCGACCCCGTGTCACCCGGTGTGGGATCGCACACATATACTGCGTCCCCGAGTGGCAATCAAGTGCCACTCGGGGACGTAGAGAGGTTCGTATCGTCTTTCGCGATGTTCGAGATGGTGGCGTGTGCGGTCAGGGGGCCGGTCAGACGTTGGCGCGGGCACGGGCGGTACGCCGCTTGAGCGCGCGGCGCTCGTCCTCGCTGAGCCCGCCCCAGACACCGGCGTCCTGCCCGGAGGACAGCGCCCACTGAAGACAGGCCTCGGAGACCGGACACTGACGGCAGACCTGCTTGGCCTCTTCGATCTGCAGCAGAGCGGGCCCGGTGTTGCCGATGGGGAAGAACAACTCGGGGTCCACGTCACGGCAGGCAGCTACGTGGCGCCAGTCCATGCGGTCCACTCCTTCGTCAGGTGGAGCTCGGTCGGCTCCGGTCGTCTCATACTTTGTGAAGAGTTTCACTAACTCCCGCGAACGACCTCCCGGGCCATGGTGGGCACAGGATCGGCTGTTCAGTGATCGCCGGTGGGCGATTGGGCCGGGGTCTCTGGCTCAAACGTCCTACGTTCCGACGTCAACTTGAGATTGTCAGCCACGCTGAGTGCACGCAAGAGGTTTGGGGCGAAGTTTTGCTGGAAATAGCTGTCGGATGCGTCACACTGTGACGCAAAGTATCCACCTAGAGCAGAACTTGTAACGCGGCAGGGATGGACCGGTAGGTCACCTGCTCGCGTTCCCCAAGGTAGTCGCCGTCGAGCTGGAATGCCACAGGGCGCGACGCGGTGAGGGTGAACTCCGCCTCGTCATGGAGCTGGGTGAGGTGCCCGCCGCTGGGCAGCCGGTCCGGCTCTCCCACGATCTGGGGCGCGGTACGCAGGATCGCCGCCACTCCGAGCCGGCGCAGGCCCAGCAGATCGAGCCCGGTCTCGAAGCTCGCCCAGGGTGTCGGGCTGACCGGTTGGTCGCCGATGTAGGTCCACGGTGTGGTATTGCAGATGATCGCCAGGAACACCCCGTCCGCCTCGGGGATGCCCGGCCCGCGCAAAGTCATCGGGGGATTACGGCGATCTGTCATGAAATAGTGGCGCAGCATAGTGGTGACATAGCGGGCCGGGGTCGCCCGGAAACCCGCCCCGCGCAACCCCTCCACCGCTCGGATGACCTCGGCGTCGAACCCCATCCCCGAGCAGAACGTGAAGTACCTGCTC
>NZ_POUA01000426.1 GCF_003236385.1 Spongiactinospora gelatinilytica | reverse complement strand
CGCCCGCCCCGAGGTCACTCCCACCGGAAGATCCGCACCGCCACCAGGCCCGCCACCAGCAGCGTCACCGCCATCACGACCAGGTTCAGCACCTGCGGCGAGCCGCCCGCCCAGGTGTCCCGCAGCGTCTGCCCGAACGGGGCCACCGGCAGGAAGTCGCCGATCCGCCGCAGCGCCTCCGGCATCACCTCCCTGGGCATCCACATGCCGCTGACGAACAGCAGCGGGAACATCAGCACGTTGCCGACCGCCGGCGCGGCCTTCGCCCCGACCACCGCCGCGATGATCAGCCCGATGGCGAACAGCGAGGCGACGCCGAGCACGAACGAGACCGCGAACCCGGCGACGTTCTTCGGGATCGGCACGTCGTGGACGAGCCAGCCCGCCACGATCATCAGCAGCACGGCGACGACCGCCGTCGCCCCGTTGAGCACCAGTTGTGCCGCCAGCAGCTTCCCCGGATGGACCGGCGTGGTGGACATCCGGCGCAGGATGCCCTTCTCCCGGTAGAGCGCCAGCGCGCCCGGCACGAACACGAACGCGAGCGTCACCACCGCGAGCGCGGTCATCATCGCCGGGAAGTGGTTGTCGATGATCCGCATGCCGCCCAGCTTCGGATCGGGCGTGCGGAAGGTCGGCAGGCTGCCGAGGATCAGCAGCAGGCCGATCGGCAGCAGAATCGCGAAGATCAGCCCCGCCGGCTCGCGGAGCAGCAGTTTGGTCTCTACGGCAAGGATCTTGCGCATGGCGGGTCCCTTCATGAGTCGATCGGCTTGCCGGTCAGGGCGAGGAAGGCGTCGTCCAGCGTGGCGCGGTCGATTCGCAGGTCCAGCGGGGCGACCCGGCGCGCGGCGAGCGTGGTGCTGACCGCGAGTACCAGGCTCGCCGAACCGTCCTGCGAATCGGCCCCCGAGACCGCGAACCGGCTGCCCGACCGGGTCACCCCGGTCACCTCCGGCAGTTCCTTGAGCGCGGTCTCCACCGCGCCGCCGTCGTCGCCGCCCGCGATCCGGAACGTGATCCGCTGGCCCTCGCCGACCCTGGCGACCAGCCCGGCGGGCGTGTCCACGGTGACGATCCGGCCGGAGTCGATCACGGCGAGCCGGTCGCACAGCCGTTCGGCCTCCTCCATGAAGTGCGTGACCAGCACGATCGTCACCCCGGACGCCCGAACCTCCTCGATCAGCCCCCAGGTGTCCCGCCGCGCCTGTGGGTCCAGGCCGGTGGTCAGCTCGTCGAGTACGGCCACGCGCGGGTCGCCGACCAGCGCCAGGGCGATGGACAGGCGCTGCTTCTGGCCGCCGGACAGCTTGGCGAACGGCGTGTTCCGCTTGCCGCCGAGGCCCACCCGGTCCATCAGGGAGACCCAGTCGGCGGGGTGGTCGTAGAAGGACGCGTAAAGGTCGAGCGCCTCGCCGACCTTGAGCTTGTCGGGCAGTACCGCGCTCTGCAACTGCACGCCGAGGCGCTGCTTGAGCGCGGTCTTGTCGCTGTGGGGATCCAGCCCGGCCACGCGGATGTCGCCCCCGTCGGGGGTGCGCAGCCCGGCCAGGCACTCGACCGTGGTGGTCTTGCCCGCGCCGTTGGGCCCGAGGACGCCGAAGATCTCGCCCTCCTCGACGGAGAAGGAGACGCCGTCCACGACCGCCCGCCCCCCGTAGGACTTTCGCAGGTCGCTGACATCGATGATTGCCATACCGACGACGCTATGAACAGGGGCGGCGCGGCGGAATCGGGCTGGACGCCGACCGGGGGTGTGGCTAGGTACACCCTGCTCCGGGGCCTGGGGCCAATACCGCGCCAAGCGGTCGTCACCGAGACTATAAGGACCCCGATGAAGGAGGCTGCGTGGTGGCGGGAGTGGTGGCGGGACACGCCCGCGCGTTCGCGCGGACCACGCTCCTGCTGGCCGGCGCGGTCGTCCAGGCCCTGATGAGCGTGGGGACGATCGTCGCCCTGGTGCTCGCGGTGGGCCAGGGCATGGTCTTCATCTTCGCCCCGCTGGTGCGGACGCACCGGCGGGTCACGGCCCTGGCCCGGCGCAGGGCGCTGGCGTGGTCCGGGGTCGAGATCCCCGAGCCGTACGAGCCGCCGCCCCCGCCGCCGGTGCCCGACGCCGAGGGGTGGTACCGCTCGGACCGGGTGCTCTACAAGACCCCGCGGGTGCCCGCCTTCAACCAGCGCTACAAGTGGCTGCTCGGCGATCCGGCGACCTGGCGGGACATGCTGTGGATCGCCTCCGACAGCGTGGTCGCGGCGGTCGTGGGCCTGCTGCCGCTGTCGCTGGCCGGGTACGGCCTGGCGGTGGCCGTACCGTGGGTCACGCCGGTGCCCTGGCCGGCGGTGTTCGCCGTACCGGCCGGGCTGGCGATGACGCTGGGCGCCTTCATGCTCGCGCCGGTGCTGCTGCGCACGCACGCGGTGTGGTGCTCCTGGCTGCTCGGCTCCACCCCGCGCGCCCGGATCGCCCGGGACATGGGCCGGCTGGCCAGGAGCCGCAGCGACGCGCTCGACGCCCAGAACGCCGAGCTGCGCAGGATCGAACGCGAACTCCACGACGGGGCGCAGGCCAGGCTGGTCGCGGTGGGCATGACCCTCGGGGCCGCGCACGACCTGGTCAGGGCCGATCCCGGGGCGGCCCGCACGCTGCTCGGGCAGGCGCGGTCGGAGTCGGCGGCGGCGCTGGCCGAGATCCGCGGCCTGGTACGCGGCATCCATCCGCCGGTCCTGGCCGAACGCGGCCTCGGCGACGCCGTGCGCGCCCTGGCCCTGGACAGCCCGCTCAACGTGGACGTCGTGGTGGACCTCCAGGTGCGGCCCACCGCCCCGGTCGAGGCCGCGGCCTACTTCGCGGTCAGCGAGTTGCTGGCCGAGGCGGCGCGGGACGAGCGCGCCGAACGCGTGGAGATCGACGTCAGCCCGCGCGGCATGGCGCTGCGGATCACGCTGACCGGGGTGGGCGCGCCCGCGCCCGCCGTGCTGGCCGGGATCGAACGGCGGATCGGCGTGTTCGACGGCGTGGTCGTGGTGGGCCGGGAGGGCGTGGGCCCGCCCATGATCACCATCGAGCTGCCGCAGGCGCTCGCCCACACCACCGAGGGCACGCACCCGAAAATGCCGCTCAGCAAGAGCATTCCGGTGGTCCTGGGCTGGTCGCTGGGATGGTTGCCGCTGTTCCCGCAGGGGTTCGTGGCGGGCGTCAACAAGATCGTCAATCCGGAGAACCGTAGCTGGTTCCTGGCCCTCTACCTGCCCGAGCCGATGCAGTGGCCGTTCATCGGGCTGATGATCATGCTCGGCACGTTCCTGTACGGCATGGCCACGGCGCTGCCGCTGCTGCACTCGCGCGAGCACGGCACCGACGCGTGCGCCCCGGCCTTCACGTATCGGAGGCGGTGAGCGTGCGGCGCGTCTCCCGGGTGCTGTGGCGGCCCCGTGAATACCCGCTCGCGCTGGCCCGCTGCCTCGGGCTGGGCGCGGTGGGCGTCGTGCACGTACTGGTGGCGGCCCTGCTCCTGGTGACGCTGCTGGCGACCGCCACCGGGCTGCTGGCCTTCCTGCTCCTGCCGGCCGTCCGGCTCACCCGGGTGTGGACCGCCCTGGCCCGCAGGCTCGCCCGCGACTGGTCGGGCGTGGAGATCGCGCCGCCGTACCTGCCGAAGCCGCCGCCCGCCGTACGCCAGCCGGACGGCTGGTACCGCGACGGGCGCAACCTCTACCGCACCCCCAGGGTCCCCGACTTCAACCGATGGATGAACTGGCTGCTGCGCGACCCGGCGACCTGGCGGGACATGGCCTGGGTGGTGTCCTACGCGTTCGGCGGGGCGCTGCCGGCGCTGCTGCCGTACGGGCTGGCGGGGTGCGGGTTGGTGCTGGCGTACGGGCTCGGCGCCTCGCCCCTGGCCCTCCTCGCGGTCGCCGGGCCGGTCGCGCTCGGCGTGCTGGCCGCCCCCTGGGTGCTGCGGCTGCACGGCCTGTGGCTGCGCGTGCTGCTGGGGCCCACCGAGCGGTCCCGCCTGGCCCGCCGGGTGCGGCACCTGGCCGAGTCCCGTACCGAGACGGTCGACTCCCAGGCCGCGCAACTGCGCGGGATCGAGCGCGACCTGCACGACGGGGCGCAGGCCCGGCTGGTCGCCATCGGCATGACGCTGGGCGCGGCCGACCACCTGCTGGACTCCGACCCGGCCGCCGCCGAGGCGCTGATCGCCAAGGCCCGCGAGGCGTCGGCGGCGGCGCTGGCCGAGCTGCGCCGGCTGGTACGCGGCATCCGGCCGCCCGTGCTGGCCGAACGCGGCCTGCCCGGGGCGCTGCGCGCGCTGGCCGTGGACAGCCCGCTCGACGTGCGGCTCGACGGCGACCTGCCGGAAGGCGTGCCGGCTCCGATCGAGTCCGCGGTCTACTTCGCGGTC
Organism: Spongiactinospora gelatinilytica; assembly: GCF_003236385.1. Lineage (GTDB taxonomy): Bacteria > Actinomycetota > Actinomycetes > Streptosporangiales > Streptosporangiaceae > Spongiactinospora > Spongiactinospora gelatinilytica. The sequence goes on along the minus strand of NZ_POUA01000426.1, from coordinate 1,666 downwards.
AGCGAGTTGCTGACCAACGCGGCACGGCACGGCGGGGCGGCCCGCGCCACCGTCGCGCTGAGCCACGACGACGCCGGGCTGACCGTGGCCGTCACCGACGACGGGCGCGGCGGGGCCGACCCGGCCAAGGGCAGCGGCCTGCGCGGCATCCGGCGGCGGATCGCGGCCTTCGACGGCACGCTCGCGCTGGACAGCCCGCGGGGCGGCCCGACGACGGCCACGGTGAGCGTTCCGGCCGGGCCGGGGGAGCCGGGGCCGGTCGTGCCGGTGGACCTGGGCGGGCCGCCCCGGTGGCGGCGCTGGCCGGCTCAGGTGTGCCTGTCGGTGTTCGCGCTGCCGCTGTTCCCGCTGGGGGTGGTGTCCATGGTGTACGCGCTGGCGTACGGGCCGGACGTCGTGTGGATCGGCTGGCTGGGGCTGGCCGGGCGGGAGTGGCAGGTCATGATCACCATGGTTCTGGTGGGCATCGGGCTGTTCGCTGTAGGTATGGTGCTGAATGTCCAGAACGTCAGAGCGGCCAGGCGGCCGACGACACCGCAGGCGGAGTTCGTCGAGTGAGAGTCGCCATCGCCGAAGACCTGTACCTGCTGCGGGAAGGGCTCGTCCACCTGCTCCGTGCGCACGGCCTGGACGTCGTGGCCGCCGTCGAGACCGGCCCCGAGCTGCTGAAGGCCCTCACCGGTGACCCTCCCGACGTGGCCATCGTGGACGTACGCCTGCCGCCGACGTTCACCGACGAGGGACTACAGGCCGCCCTGGAGGCCCGCCGCCGCGTCCCCGGGCTGCCGGTGCTCGTCCTGTCCCAGCACGTCGAGCAGCTCTACGCCCGCGAACTGCTGGCCGACGGGTCCGGTTCGGTGGGATATCTGCTGAAGGACCGGGTCTTCGACGCCGCGCAGTTCGTGGACGCGCTGCGCCGGGTGGCGGGCGGCGGTACCGCGATGGACCCCGAGGTCATCGCCAAGCTGCTGGCCAGCAACGCGCGCAGCGCCCCGCTGGGCCGGCTCACTGCGCGCGAGCGGGAGGTCCTCGCGCTGATGGCCGAGGGACGCTCCAACGCGGCCATCGCCCAGCGGCTGTTCCTGAGCGAGAGCGCGGTCGGCAAGCACACGGCGAGCATCTTCGCCAAGTTCGACCTCGCGCCCTCCGACGACGACAACCGCAGGGTCCTCGCCGTCCTGGCCTACCTCAACGCCCAGCCCTGACCTGAGTTCCGCCGTTGACTCCTGCCTTCTGTCGGGGGAAGGGGTTACCTTTCAGGGGGTGTCCAGAGGAAGTTCTGGCGGGGCGAAAGGTGGACCAAGGTGAAGTTCCGGGTGAACCGCGATGTCCTGGCCGAGGCCGTGGCGTGGACCGCCCGGGTGCTGCCCGCCCGGCCGGTGGTGCCCGTGCTCACCGGCATCCTGCTTGAGGCCGGCGAGGAACTGGTGCTGTCGGCGTTCGACTACGAGGTGTCGGCGCGGTGCTCGGTCGAGGCGGAGGTCGCCGAGCCCGGGCGGGTGCTGATCCCCGGCAAGATCCTGGCCGAGATCAGCAAGAGCCTGCCCGACGAGCCGGTGGAGGTCGCCACGTCCGGCGTCGAGGCGGTGCTGACCTGCGGCAGCGCCGAGTTCGCGCTGCTCACCATGCCGGTCGAGGACTTCCCGGCGCTGCCGCAGGTCAGCAC
>NZ_POUA01000425.1 GCF_003236385.1 Spongiactinospora gelatinilytica | reverse complement strand
GATGTCCGGAATCTGCGTGGGCGTTGTTACGATCCCCCGCATGCGGGTGAGTGAGCAGATCATGGCCGTGCTCGGCCCGGACCCTGTGTGGTCGGATCAGCATGAGGGGATGAGCGGCCAGGTGATGCGGGTGACGGGCGCGGCGGGGGTGTTCTACGTCAAGCAGGGCCCGATCGCCGTCGCCGAGCATGAGCGGCTGCGCTGGCTCAAGCGGTGGGCGGCCGTGCCCGGCATCGTCGCCTTCGACGGGCAGAGCCTGGTGCTGGCCGATGTGGGCGCGCCCAGCCTGGAAACCGCCGCGCCGCCGGAGATCGGCACGGTGCTGGGGCGGGTTCTGCGGGGCCTGCACGCCATCGAGGTCGGGGAGTGTCCTTTCGACGAACGGCTCGATGTCCGTCTGGCCCGGGCGGGCACACGGGTGCGCGGCGGGTTGGTCGATGCCGATGACTTCGACGAGGATCATGCCGGTTGTTCGCCGCAGGAGGTCCTTGATCGGCTGATCGCCGAGCGTCCCGCCGAGGAGGATCCGGTCGTCGCGCACGGCGACTACACGCCGGGCAATGTGCTGGTGCCGCCCGTGGGCGATCCGGTGCTGATCGATGTCGGGGGGCTCGGCGTGGCCGACCGTTACCTTGATCTGGCCATCGCGGTGCGGGATTTGCGCGCCGATTTCGGCCCACCTGCTGTCGATGACTTTTTCGCGGCCTATGGGCTGGATGTCCTGGATGAGCGGAAGCTGGGTTACTTCCGGCTGCTGGATGAGATGTTCTGAAGGCCCGGGTGAGCGCCGTGCCGCCGGCTCACCCTTGCCGTTCGTCGGCGCCGGGGCCGTCGCGCCCGGCGTGGATCAGCTCGATGAAGGCCGTGGCCGCGGGGGAGGGCCGGTCGTCCCAGATCAGGTGCTCGACGCGGGTGGGGGCGTCGCGGAGGCGGATGACGCGCAGGTCGGGTGAGCGCGGCGCGTACGCGGCCGGCAGCATGCCCACGCCCAGGCCCTGCCGTACCAGATCGACCATGAAGTCGGCCGAGGGCACCTCGAAGGGCATCTCGCGCCGTACTCCCGCGGCCGCGAACGCCTCATCGGACTGCGCCCGCCCGGCCGCGCCGACGCGGAAGTCGATGAACGGCTCATCGGCCAGGCTTCGCAGGTCCGTCTCGCGCTCTGTCCGGTGGTGGTCCGGGGCGACCACGGCGACGAGTTCGCCTCCGGCGAGGCGGCTTCGGACGCCTTTGGGCTCCATGTGGGGCGGCAGGCCGAGGAACGCCACATCGATCTCGCCGCGCCGGACCCGTTCGATCAGGACCTCGCTGCCCGCCGAGGTGAGCGTGATGTGCACACTCGGGTGGCGGTGGCGGTAGTCGCACAGGGCGATCGGCAGGTCGATGGCGGTCACGGTGGGGATGGCGCCGACGGCCAGGCGCCCGACGATCTGCCCGCCGGCGGCCGCGACCTCGGCCCGCGCGCGGTCGGCGGCCTCCAGGCACTCCCGGGCCGCGGGCAGGAACGCCTCCCCGGCGCCACGGCGGTGTTCCTGCTGGTGTCGGCGCTCGCGCCGAGCGGCCCGGTGCTTGTGGCCGGGTACCGCGCTGACGGCGCTGACGTCGGTGGCCGCGCAGGTGGTGGTGCCGTACGCGGCCACGCTCGCCGCACCTGGGCAACGCGGCCGGGTCGTGGGCATGGTCATGGCGGCGGGCTGTCGTCAGGCGAGGCGGACGGGCAGGCCGTGCAGGCCGTGGATCAGGGTGCTGTCGCGCCATCGCAGGTCGGCGGGGTCGGCGTCCAGGGTCATCGCCGGGAACCGGTCGAGCAGCCGCCCGAGCGCGATCTCGGCCTCCAGCCGGGCCAGCGGGGCCCCGAGGCAGTGGTGGATGCCGTGCCCGAAGGCGAGGTGACCGGCGGCGGGCCGGGTGAGGTCCAGCAGGTCGGGGTCGGGGAAGCGGTCGGCGTCGCGGTTGGCCGCCAGGAGGGAGATCATGACGAACTCTCCGGCGGGGATCTCCACATCGCCGACGGGCACCGGGGCGGTGGTGAACCGTACGGTGGCGATGTTGATCGGGCCGTCGTAGCGCAGGAACTCCTCCACCGCGCCGGGCAGCAGCGCCGCCATCTGCCCGGGGTCGCTCAGCAGCGCGAGCACGCTGTTGCCGATCAGGTTGACCGTCGTCTCATGGCCGGCCACCAGCAGCAGGAAGCCATGGACACCAGTTCGGCGTGGGAGAGGCGAATCGCCGGCCTCCGAGACGCGGGTCAGGTCCGACAGCAGGTCATCCCCGTGCGCGGCGCGTTTGGCGGCGACGACGCGCGGTCAGCAGGCGGGCCATGTCTGCGATGGAGGCCCGGATGCCGCCGGCCGGTCCCAGGGCCTCTCCGGCCCATGGTCGCCGTGGCCTGCCGCGGCGGGTCGTTCCGGTGAGCGCGTCCGGTCCGAGGTGGTAGGGCGTGGCGGGGTGGTGGAAGCGTTCGAGGCCGAGCGGGTGGGCGATACGGCGGGTGAGGGGTTCGGCGTAGGGCAGGCCGGCCGCGGCGGCGATGGCGTGGCCGAGCAGTTCGAAGCCGAAGTTGGAGTAGCGCACCCGGGGCCTGCCGACCGCCGTGCCGCGGGCCTGGGTCAGCAGTTGCGGCAGGTCATCGTGCTAGGGGTTGGTGCCGTACCGCCACAGGGCGATGGCGCACCGTAGCGGGCGCGCCGATCTGGGCAGGCGGGGCAGCCCTGAGCGGTGTGTGCTGAGCGCGGCCAGGGTCACTTTCGCGGCGGGGACGTGGCCGAGCGGCAGCAGCTCGCCCAGGGTGGTGTCGTGGTTGATCTCGCCGCGTTCCAGGGCGTCGGCGTACAGCAGGCCGGTGACGGCCATCGAGCCGATCTCGTAGTCCGCCTCCAGGGGGGCGCCGCGCGCGGCCAGGGTCGTGCCGTCGGGGGTGATGAGGGCGGCGGCGGCGACGGGATGACGTGGACCGAGCGCTTGTTCGATTCGTGTGGCGAGCGGGGCGTCGCCGTGTACCGCCGTCACGCCGCGGGGGGCTGCTGGACGTTCCGCCGTGCGGTGAACCACATCGGCGGTGCGCCCTGTGGGCCTCCCCCGGCCGCCGGGGGCGGCGATTGCCCGATACGCCCCAAAGGTGCTATGGTTCATTAGTAGAGCAATGAACCGATGAGGCAGGGGCGCGCGAGTGTTCGACGACCGGAGCCCGATCTACCGGCAGATCGCCGACAAGATCAAGACCGACGTCCTGAACGGGGTGCTGGCGGGCGATGAGCAGGTCATGTCGACCAACCAGTACGCCGCCTTCTACCGGATCAACCCGGCCACGGCCGCCAAGGCGTTCCAGCAGCTCGTGGATGAGGGCGTCCTGTACAAGAAGCGAGGTATCGGCATGTTCGTCAGTCCGGCCGCCCGCGACCTGCTGCGCGAGCAGCGGCGCAAGCGGTTCTTCACCGACGTGGTCGATCCGATGGTGGCCGAGGCGCACGCCATCGGCATCCCGGTGACGGAGATCATCGAGCGGATCGGCGGGCACGCGCGCGAGGAGCGCGCATGAGCCTGCAGGTCGAGGTCAGCGACCTGCGCCTGACCTACGGTGAGACGGTCGCCCTCGACGGGGTCGGCTTCACCCTCACCGGCGGCAAGATCTACGGGCTGCTCGGCCGCAACGGCTCGGGCAAGACGAGCCTGCTGTCGGTGCTCGGGGCCTTTCGCAGGCCCGGCGCGGGCTCGGTGCGCATCGGCGGGCGGCCGGTGTTCGAGAACGCCGCCGTCACCCGGCAGACGTGCCTGATCAGGGAGGCGGGGGAGGCGTCGGCGATCGGCACCGTCAACGACGCCCTGTACTTCGCCGAGGCGCTGCGTTCGACCTGGGACGCGGCCTACGCCGAGCGGCTGCTGGACGCCTTCCAGATCCCCCGCCGCAAGAACGTCGCCGCGCTGTCGCTGGGCAAGCGCTCGGCGCTCGGGGTGGTGCTCGGGCTGGCCTCGCGCGCGCCGGTGACCATGTTCGACGAGTCCTACCTGGGGATGGACGCTCCCTCGCGGTACGCCTTCTATGAGGAACTGCTGGCCGACTTCATGGCCCACCCGCGCACGGTGATCATGTCCACGCACCTGATCGAGGAGGTGAGCTCGCTGTTCGAGGAGATTCTGATCATCGACCGGGGGCGGCTGGTGCTGCACGAGCAGAGCGAGGCGCTGCGCGGCCGCGGCGTCTCGGTGACCGGCCCCGAGGAGGAGGTCGGGCGTTTCGTCGCGGGATTGACCGTGCTGGGCGACAAGCGGCTGGGCCGCACCCGCTCGGCGATGGTGTACGGCGAACTCGGCGAGGAACGCCGCGGCAAGGCCCTGGCGGCCGGGCTGGAACTGGGGCCGATCGCCATCCAGGACCTGTTCGTCCACCTGACCGCCCGAAAGACGCCGGACGCCGGGCCGGGAGAGCGCTCATGAACGGCCTTGCGGCGATCTTCCCCCGGCGGCTGCTGGCCGCCAACCTGTACTTCACGCTGATCGTCTATGCGATCTTCGTGGTGGTGGTGATGGGCGTGGCCGTGGCCATCGGCGTGTTCGGCGACCTGGAGACCAGCGTGTGGGAGCGGGCCGTGCAGGCCGCCCGCTGGTACGTGCTGGTGATCGGCATCACCGTGGTGCGGCTCTACCTGCCGGTGTACGTCGCCCATGGGCGCACCCGGCGCGAGTTCGCCGGGCAGGCGGCGGTGTTCATGCTGCTGTTCGCGCCCGCGGTCTCGGCGCTGACCGCGCTGGGGTACCTGCTGGAGGGCCTGGTGTACCGGCTGGGCGGCTGGCCGCACCAGATCGCCGACCGGCACCTGTTCGGGGGGCCGGGGCAGGTTCCGCTGGTCCTGGCGGAGTACTGGGCGCAGTACCTGGTGTGGGTGAGCGCCGGGGCGCTGCTCGGCGCCGCCTTCTACCGGCTTTCCACCGGCGGGGTGTTGCTGATCCCGGTCGCGGCCGTGCCGGTGATCCTGGTCCACTCGGCCACCGACCTGATCCAGGTGCTGCCGATCATCGGCCGGCTGCCGACGCCGGACCTGCCGGGCACGACGGGCACGACGGGCATGGCGATCACCGCGGCCATCGGCGGCTGCGCCCTGGTGTTCGCGCTGACCTGGGCCTTCATCCGTGACATGCCGATACGTAACCTCGGCTGAGCGGGCCGTTCCCGCCCGGGCCGGTGCGGCCCGCCGCCGCGGTCCGGCAGGGGCGGGCGACCGGCATCCTGCCGCGTATGGGAGGTTTGTGTGCCTGCGCCGGGGCCTTTGTTTGGGAATGCCGTGAGATGCCCGTGCAGACGGGCACTTTGCCGCCGCGCCGCGCGTTGATCGGGAACTGAGGTTTTCCACACCCCCGTCCTGGGGTAGCCGCCACGGCGGCGGGGGGTGGGCCTCATTCCTCTGTCACGCCGAGATGAATAGCGTCTTGATTTATGAATGCCGTTGAGATGGATGGGATCGCCGGTTGGGCGATCGATCTGATGGAACGCCTGGGGGAGCCGGGGGCGGGCATCGCCATCGCCCTGGAAAACCTGTTCCCGCCGCTGCCCAGCGAGGTGATCCTGCCGCTGGCCGGCTTCGCCGCCAGCAGGGGCGACCTCAGCCTGATCGGGGCGGTGGTGTGGACGACGATCGGGTCGGTGGTGGGCGCGCTGGCGCTGTACGGCGTCGGTGCGCTGTTCGGCCGCGACCGGATCGTGGGGATCGCCGCCCGGCTGCCGCTGGTGAAGGTCGCCGACATCGAAAAGACCGAGGCGTGGTTCGCCCGCCACGGCACCAAGGCGGTGTTCTTCGGGCGGATGATCCCGATCTTCCGCAGCCTCATCTCGGTCCCGGCCGGGGTGGAGCGGATGAAGATCACCACGTTCCTGGGGCTGACCGCGCTGGGCAGCCTGATCTGGAACACCGCGTTCGTGCTGGCCGGCTACGCCCTGGGCGAGAACTGGGGCATCATCGAGCGGTACATGGGCGTGGTGTCCAAGGGCGTCTTGGGCCTGTGCGCGCTGGCGGTGATCTGGTTCGTGGTGGCCAGGATCATCCGCGGCAGGCGCGAGCGGCAGGGCGGCGGCGGGCGGCACCGGGAGCGAGACCGCGAAAGGGTCTGACGGGTGGCGAGCGTGGTGGGCGGTTGGCTGCGCACGCTGGCGGGGCTGGTCG
>NZ_POUA01000424.1 GCF_003236385.1 Spongiactinospora gelatinilytica | reverse complement strand
CCCCACCGCGTACCGTGCCCTCCCCGCCCAGGTCTCCCGTGCGGGCGGGGAGGGCACGGTACGCGGTGGGGTGATCCCGGCGGGCGCCTGGATGCTGCCGGCCGGTCTGATCGCGGCGATCGGCGCCGTGGCCGTCCTGCTGGGCGGCGGCTGGCGCGGCTACGAAATCAGCAAGCGCCTCCGCCGCCGCGGCGGCGACGGTACGGGTGCTCCGCAGGCATGACGGTTCCTGGCACTCCGCAGGACCCCGTCCTTCTGGTCGCCCAGGTCGAGCAGGCCGTCGAGCAGGTCGAGGCCGCCGTGGCGCTGGTCGTCGCGGACGCGCCGGGGGCCGACCCGCAGGGCACGCTGGTGCATGCCGGGGCCCTTGCGATCCTGCTCACCCAGGCCGGCGCGGTGGTCCAGGGCCATCCGGGGCTGCGGGCACGGGTGGAGTCGGCGCATTCGCGGTACGGGGCGGCGATGATCCGCCTGGGCGTGACGGTGCAGGCGCAACTGGCCCGCCTCGGGCCGGGTACGGCGGGCGCGCCGCCGTACGGGCATCCGGGCATGCCGTACGTCCCGCAGGGCCCGGTGACGGTCACCTTCCCGGGCAACGGCTACCCACCCCCGGGCACCGCCGGCCACGCCCCGCCGTACGCCGCATATCCCGGTGCGGTGCCGGGGACCGCTCCGCCGTACGCCGCTCCGCACGGCCCGCCGCCGTACGCGGCTCAGCCGCCGGGGGCCGCTCCGCCGTACGCGGCTGCGCCCGGCCCCGCGAAGCGGCGGCGGGCGGCGATCCCGGCGGGGGCGCGGAGGCTCGGGCGGCACATGGTCACCGCCGTCACGATCGCCGGGGCTCTGTTGCTCGCGTTCTCGTCCTACGCCTCGTGGTTCGGGCACCTGACGTACGAGCGCAACCAGCGGATCATGCTCGACCGGCTCAACGAGGAATTCAAGGTCGCCGCCGCCATCGCCGCCGCGCCCATGGCCGGGGACAAGGACCTGTCCTCGGTACCGAGCCCCGGCACCCCCGTGGCGCTGCTGGAGATCCCGCGGATCGGGGTACGCGAGGTCGTGGTGCAGGGCACCGGAACCAGTGAGCTGCGCGAGGCGGCCGGCCACTACCGCCCCTCCCCCATGCCGGGCCAGGTCGGCAATGCGGTGCTGGCCGGGCACCGCAACCTGTACGGCCGCCCGTTCGCCAGGATCGGCGAGCTGCGGCCCGGGGACAAGATCACGGTCAGCACCCAGGAGGGCCGGTTCCCGCACACGGTCGAGGCCGTGCAGCGGGCCGGGGCGGGCGAGGAGGACTTCCTCTCCCAGGGCACCTTCGTCAACCGCCTGACGCTGCTGACCACCGGCGACGCCGACCGGCCCGGTGGCAGGCTGGCGGTGGTGTCCCGGCTGGACGGCCCGCCGAGTTCGCTCAAGATCCTCGACCGGGACCCCATCGAGGTGGACGAGTTGGGCCTGGGCCGCGACCCCGGCGGGTGGCTGCCCGCGATCGGGTGGGGTCTGGCCACGGTGGGCGCGCTGTTCGGCACGATCGTCCTCTACCGGCGCTGGCGGACGGTCTCGACGTACCTGGTGACGAGTCCGGTACTGCTGGCGGCCGCGCTGCTTTGGTTCGAGTCGCTCGCGCGGTTGATCCCCTCCACCTACTGAACGCCGGGAGGGCCCGGCCGGATGGCCGGGCCCTCTGCTTCGGCGTCGCGGCGCTCAGGGGGTCAGTTGAGGTCGGTGAAGGTGCACTTGTTGGCCAGCGGGCTCGCGTTCACCTTGACGAAACCGGCGTCCGCGATGATCTTGTCGATGTGGGCGCCCCAGTTGCGGTTCGCGCTCGCGTGGGCGATGCCCAGGCCCGCGCTGCCGACCGGCTTGGTGTGCTGGGTGTTGGGCTTGCAGATCCAGCCGTTCTCGCCGATGTAGTCCTTGGCGTGGGCCGGGACGCTGGTGCGGTGGTAGACGTTGTAGAGGGAGCGGCTGTACTGGTAGCTGCCGTCCTGGATGGTGCTCGCCTGCGGGACGACGCCGTTGACCGAGATCAGGTCGGTGGCGGCGGGGCCGCACGCCGCGGCGCCGGTCTGGTACTTACCGAACGACAGCCACCAGATCGAGCGCTGCCGGTCGGCCACGGCGAGGTTGTTGATCGGGGTGCAGTCGTTCTCGAACAGCACCTGGCCGCCGGTCGCCGCGACGCAGGTGTTGGGGTTGCCGCCGAGGAAGGACTGCCAGGTCGCGTACGTGCCCGAGCTGGTCTGCAGGCCGTGGACGATGATCTGGCCCGAGCCGCCGCCGAAGTCGCTCCAGTTCTCGGCGCAACCGTCACCGGCGGTGTCCAGGAAGATCTCACGGAGCTGGTTGTGGGTGAGGCTGGTCACCGAGCCGGAGGGGCCGCCGTTCCACCGGGGGATGGCGATGGCGTCCTTGGCGAAGGCGACGTAGCGGAGCGGGTCCGCGGCGTTCTGACACTGGCTGGGGGCGCTGCCGGGGCCGGAGGAGGACCGGGCGTAGTCCACCGGGTACACGCCGGCGGTGCCCTTCTCACAAAGCTGGCGCAGTCCGGCGGACGAGCCCTGCGGGTAGAGGCTGACCGCGGTCTCGTGGTCGTAGTTCTCGTACTGGTTGGCCGCCGGCTGCGGGTGCGGGTCGCACTCGATCTGCGGTACGGCCGGCGGGACGCGGAGCGTGCAGCCCGGCGAGGCGTTGAACGCCTCGTCCAGGTTGGCGATCGCCTCGTAGGTGGTGTCGGAGCCGCTGCCCCGGATGATCTCGTTCATCTTGCCGTTCGCGCTGGGCGGGGCGGCCATCGCCGGGGCGGCGACCGCGAGGCTGAGGACGACACCGGCCACGAGGGTCACGACCCTGCGTAAGCGCGGCCTGCCGTCGCGCTCTTCTCCGACATTGCTCATTTCAGCGGACATGAATCCTCAATCCATTCAGAAGGGGGGTTTGTGGGACGTTGCGACGCACGCCGATAATCACGCCCAGCGCCGTCGGCAAGAACAACCAAGTCGTGTCCGCGAGGGGAACTGTTAGCCCACACCGGCGAAAATCCCGGGTTTTTCAGGGCGGCCGGAGAATTGTCCTTTCGTTTACGCGCCGGGCATGCGCCGTGCCTTTTCTCATTGATCACGGGCCGGATAGTGGCATGCCATGAGCAGGCCCCTCAGAATCGCCTTGGCGGCGGTCGCGCTGTGGTACGCCGCGGTCGCCTGTACCGGGCCCACGGGTGGCACGGCCACCCCCGCGCCCGCCGGTGTGCCACCCGTGACGGTGGCCGCGGGCAAGCGCATCGCGATCACCGAGCAAGGCCCGGTGCCGCGCCACCTGATCGCCGGGCCGGGGGACGACATCTCCTGGCGCAACGACACGCCCAGCGATCAGCGGGTGACGATGCTGGACGGCACGGAGTCGGGGTTGATCAAGCCCGGGGAGTCGTTCACTCGACGTTTCCCCACCTCGGGGACGTTCGCGTACGAGATCGGCCCGGTCGGCGCGCAGGGGCTGGTGGAGATCAACCTCCCCGAACCCACCTGGAGCTGACCGGGGCGCACAGCGGGCGCGGTCCTTACGGACCGCGCCCTCTCAGGTGCGCTGCGGCGTCAGCCGCCTTCCTTGATCGCCTCGCTGTAGACCTCGCGCAGCGCGGTCAGGTGGCCTTCCGCCGAGAAGCGCCGGCGGGCGACCTCGCGGCAGGCCAGGCCCATGGCCAGCGCCTCCCGCGGGTTCTGTAACAGCGCGAGCATGGCCGATGACAGCAGCAGCGGATCGTCCGGCGGGATGAGTCTCCCGGTCGCGCCGTCCACGATCAGCTCGGGCACGCCGCCGAGCGCGGTACCGATCACCGGCACCCCGCAGGCGAACGCCCGCAAGATCGCCAGCGGCTGGTTCTCCGGGGAGCGGGACGGCACGACCAGCGCGGTCGCCGACCTGATCAGCTCGGACATCTCCGGCTGGGGCAACCGCCCGGCGACCCGCACCCGCCCCGGCGCGACCTCGTCGGCCATCCGCTCCAGTGCCGACCGCGCCGGGCCGTCCCCCACGATCACCAGCTCGCCGATCCCGCGCAGCATGCCCATCGCGGTGATCGCGACGTCGAAGCCCTTCTCCGGGCCGAGCCTGCCCACGCAGACCAGCGGCCCGCCGGCCTCGGTCTTCGGCGGCGGGCCGGCCCCGTCGGCGAAGTGATCGAGCACGCGGACCCGGCCGGGCTGGGCCCCCGCCCGGGTCAGCCGTTCGGCCAGGAACCGGCTCGGGCAGATGAACCGCCGCACCGGCTCGTAGGCCCGTAACCTGCGATGCAACCAGGTTTCCAGGGACACGGCCAGGCCCGCGTCCGGCATGCCGTTCCGGCGACCCGGCTCTTGCAGGCAGGCGGGCCGGTAGTCGTGCACGGTCATGACCGTCGGCACCCGCGCCGCCCTGAGCGCCGACAGTACCGACGGCGAGAGCTGGTGATAGATCGCGTGGACATGGGCCACGTCCGGCCGGAAGTCCTCGATGACCTTGCCGATCCCGCGCCGGGCGCTGCTGGACCAGAGCATCCGCCCGGTGCCGCGTAACCTGCCGACCGGGCCGCGCGGCAGCGGATCGGTCGGGATGTACTTCGGGAAGTGCTCCTCGTAGGGGACGGCGATGTTGTCCGGGTGGCGCGCCGCGAAGAAGGCCACCCGCTCACCTCTCCCCCGTTGCAGGTCCGCGAGGGCGAGTAGATAGGACTCGGCGTCCCATTGGTGGTAGAGAAACCTGTTGACGTGCAAGATTCTCATATGCGGACCCTGTTTCGGGTGCGGGGCCCACGCCGCGACGCGGGCGGCCAGAGGAGCGGGTGGTGAATCAGATAAAGCCACTCTCGACACCGCGATGGAGATCGTTCGCGGACCTGCCCTTTATAGCCTGATCAAGGTCCGGCCGTAGGGAGCGGCGCATCAACGACTGGGAGGACTTGGGTGAATGCCCGGCAAACAGCGGAAAATCCGCTGATCGAGCCGACGATACGCCCGAGTGCCCGGAAAGACCGGTTCAGATAAAGCCTGGGGCGGCGAATTCCGGACCTGCGCGACCCGAATTCCCGCCCCGCCGTACCGGCCGGGGACACCCGGGCTTCAGCGGCTCATGGCCGCCCGTCCACCGTCACGTCCTCCAGGTTCAGCAGGGTGTCCACCAGCGGGAAGATCACGAACCACAGCAGCGCCAGCACGCAGCCGGCCAGGACGGCCGCCAGCGTCAGCTTCACCGGCAGACGGCCGGGCAACCGGCGCCAGATCCACGCGTACATCAGGCGCGCTCGTTTCCCAGGGCGACCGGTCTGCCCGCGGACTTCGCGCGCGTCTCGGCCAGTTCGGCGTGGACGATCAGCCGCTGCCGGTTCTGGAACTTGGGGGTGCAGGTGGTCAGCGTCAGCATGGCCTTGGTGGGCGGCTCGCGCGGGCGGTCCGGATTCGGCGCGACGACCTCGACCGACGTGGGCAGGACCACCCGCCGGCCGACGACGCGGTAGACGTACCAGCCGGTCTTGGTCTCGGCCACGATCGGATCGCCGGTGCGCAGGCGGTCCAGGTCCCAGAACACCGAAGCGATCCGATGACCGGCGACACCGACGTTGCCGATTTCGCCCGGCCGCGCGGTACGGGGGTAGTGACCAGGGCCTTTGCGCAGATCGGCCTGGGTCACCCCTTCGGTGACCGCCCAGCGCCGATCGAGCCGGGGAATGTGCAGCCTGGCCATCGGGCGGCCAGGAGCCGGTACGGCGTCACCGGCCGCCCAGGTCCGGTCGAGGACGGCGTCCAGTTCGCCCTGCTCCCGGTCGATCCGCCAGGCTTTGCCGTACGTCGCGTACCCGGCGAACAGCACCAGCAGCACGCCGCAGGTCAGCATGATCTCACCGGCGGCCCGCGCGATCCGCAGGTGGCGCGGCGTCCAGACCTGCCGGTCCTCCTGGACGGCGGTCGCGTGCTCGGCGGTGCCCGTCACAGGTCGTCTCGCAGGTAGCCGGATCGGCGCGAGGCGCGCAGGGTGATCCCGCCGCCGAGGATCAGGCCGATGCCCACGGTCAGCAGCGGCAGCACGTAGCCGTCACCGGTCTTGGCCAGGGAGTCCTCGGCCTCGGCGTCCACCGGCGCGACCGACTCCACGACCGTCCTGGTGGGGCGGGCGGACTTCTTCGGCGTGGCGGTGGCGCTCGGGCGGGTGC
>NZ_POUA01000423.1 GCF_003236385.1 Spongiactinospora gelatinilytica | reverse complement strand
AGACGTAGTATTAATATTTATAGGATTTATAATTGTAGTACCTAATTATATAAAGAATATAAATGTATTTACTGGATTACATATTGCTGTTTTTTTTTTTTCAAGCAGAAGACGGCATACGATATGAGCGCTAGTCTCGTGGGCTCGGAGATGTGTAGAAGAGACAGCAGCTCCTGGCCAGCATCGGGGCCTGCGAGGCGGCGCACGCCGCGGCCCTGTCGAGGTCGCTGTGAGCACCCTCGACGACCTGCAGCAGACGCTGGCCGCCGAGCACGCCGCGGTCTACGCATACGGCCTCATCGCGGCGCGCACGACCGGCTCGCTGCGCTCGGCGGCGACCACCGCCTACAACGCCCACCGGGCCAGGCGCGACCAGCTCCGGGTGATGATCCGCGAGCGGGGCGGCGCGCCGCGCGAGGCCGCGGCGTCCTACGCGGTGCCGGTCACCCCCGGCTCGGCGGCCGAGGCGACCCGGCTGGCCGTACACGTGGAGGAGGGCGTGACCGCGGCCTACCTGCAACTGGCCGCGACCGCCGAGGTCGCGGTGCGCGAGCGCGCCGCGCTGGCCATGCAGGAGTCGGTCATCCGGGCCTACGGCTTCCGCGCCGAGATCCCGGCGCTGCCCGGCCTGCGCCCGGCCGTGACCCCCGAGCCCACCGCGAAGTCCGGGTCACCGGCGCCCACGCCCGCCACGGGGTGAGCGCCGGCCCACGGGTCAGGAGACGAGCGCGGCGACGCGGTCCACGGCTTCGGCGATCGGGATCTCCTCCCACTCGCCGGACGCCCGGTCGCGCAGCTCCGCCACGCCCTGGGCGAGACCGCGCCCGATCACCAGGATCGTGGGCATGCCCAGCAGCTCGGCGTCCTTGAACTTCACGCCGGGCGAGACCCCCGGCCGGTCGTCCACCAGGACGCGCACCCCGCGCGCCGTCAGCTCCTCCGCGAGCGAGAGCGCGACCCCGATCTGGTCGTCCTTGCCGGTGCCCACGATGTGGACGTCGGCGGGCGCGATCTCGCGCGGCCAGACCAGGCCCAGCTCGTCGTGGCGCTGCTCGGCGATCACCGCGACCGCGCGGGAGACGCCGATGCCGTAGGAGCCCATGGTGATCCGGATCGGCTTGCCGTCCGGGCCGAGCGCGTCCAGCTCGGCGACGTCGGAGTACTTCCGGCCGAGCTGGAAGATGTGCCCGATCTCGATGCCCCGGTCGATGGACAGCGGCGAGCCGCACTGCGGGCAGGCGTCACCGGCCCGGATCTCGGCGGCCTCGATGGTGCCGTCGGGGGTGAAGTCGCGCCCGGCCACCACGTTGGCCGCGTGCCTGCCAGGCTCGTTGGCCCCGGTGACCCACGAGGTGCCATCGACCACCCGCGGGTCGACCAGATAGGTGATGCCGAGGTCCTTCAGCACCTGTGGGCCGATGTAGCCGCGGACCAGGCCCGGGTGGCGCTCGAAGTCGGCGGCCTCGAAGATCTCCGGCTCGCCGGGGGCCACCGCGGCCTCCAGCCGCTTGAAGTCGATCTCGCGGTCGCCGGGGACCCCGATCACCAGCACCTCGGCCTTGTCCGAGCCGGGGGTGCGGATCTTGACCACGACGTTCTTCAGCGTGTCGGCCGCGGTGACGCCCAGCCCGTAGTGCTCGTTGACGAAGTCGACCAGGGTCTGGATGGTCGGGGTGTCCGGGGTGTCGAGCACCCGCAGCGGGGGGTGCTCGGCCGGGCCCGCGGGCGGGGCCGGGGTGGTGACGGCCTCGGCGTTGGCGGCGTACCCGCACGAACGGCAGGCGACGAAGGCGTCCGCGCCGGTCTCGGCCGGAGCCAGGAACTCCTCGGAGGCCGAGCCGCCCATCGCGCCCGAGGTCGCGAAGCAGATGCGGTAGTCGATGCCGAGCCGCTCGAAGGTCCTGATGTAGGTCTCGCGGTGCTGCTCATAAGAGCGCTTGAGGCCCTCGTCGTCGAGGTCGAAGGAGTAGGAGTCCTTCATCACGAACTCGCGCCCGCGCAGGATGCCCGCCCGGGGCCGCGCCTCGTCGCGGTACTTGGTCTGGATCTGGTACAGGGTGACCGGGAAGTCCTTGTAGGAGGACAGCTCGCCCCTGACCATGTCGGCGAACATCTCCTCGTGGGTGGGACCGAGCAGGTAGTCGGCGCCCTTGCGGTCTTTCAGCCGGAACAGCGCCTCGCCGTACTCCGTCCAGCGGCCGGTGGCCTCGTAGTAGTCGCGCGGCAGCAGGGCGGGGAACAGGACCTCCTGCCCGCCCATGCGGTCCATCTCCTCGCGGATCACACGGGTGACGTTGTCCAGCACCTTCTTGCCGAGCGGCAGCCAGGAGTAGATGCCGGGGGCGACCCTGCGCACGTATCCGGCCCGGACCAGCAGCTTGTGGCTGGGGACCTCCGCGTCCACCGGGTCGTCCCGCAGGGTGCGAAGGAACAACGACGACATGCGCAGCAGCACGGCCACTCCCGGATCGAGATCTCGGCCCCCGCCGAAGGGGCCCGCGGAGACCTCCAGGCTATCGGCTCACCAGGGCGGCGCGAGGAGAATGACGGCGGCTGGGACGACGAGCGCCGACATCAGCGCGCGGGCGCGCCCCGCGGTGGTCCCGCGCAGCAGCGCGACCGTGGCCACGACCAGCATGGTGACCACCGCCGCGGGCCAGGGCCAAAAGCCCGGCACGTACTCCACCCACCCCGGCGCGGCCTTGTCCGCCGCGTCGGCCAGCAGCACTCCGCCGAGCAGCCCGGCGGTGAGGTCGCCGGCGATCCCGTGGCGGCGGGCGGCGTAGGCGGCCAGGCCGTACCCGAAGATGGCGACCAGCAGGACGTTGGTCTCGATGGCGCTGCCGCCGCCCCACGCCTGGGCGTCGAAGCCCTCGAAGACCAGCGTGCCGGCCATCGAGGCCACCAGCGGGGCCAGCGCGGCGAGCAGGCTGGACAGCGCCGCCCAGCCGATCCCCGTGGCCGTGCCGCCCACGTAGACGGCCAGGAGGAAGTAGCCGTAGGGGTTGAAGACGGCCGTCACGCCGCGGGGCAGGAAGTTCGTGGCGACCACACCGAAGACGCCGAACAGCAGGCCGAGCGCGAAGGCCGCCACCACGTGCCGCCCGATGCGCTCCTGCCTGCGGTCGTACTCGACGAACCCCTCGTAGCCGGGGTCGCCACCCGCTCCAGGGACCGGCGGGTACCCCGACCTGTCCCGTTTGTCCCCCATATGGTGGAAGGCTGCCCCCCTCCGCGAGGGCTAACCGCCGAGCAGTTCCTCCCAGGCACGGCGCGTGTCACCCGGCCGGGAGGTGTCAAGGGCCTCGGTGAGCCGCCACAGGCCGGGCCGGGCGCGCAGCCGGGCCCGGCCGAGGGGATCGAGCGCGCGCAGCGCGAACCGGACGCCCAGCACGTCGATGGCGGCCGAACCCCGCGAGGCCGGGCCCGCGGCGGCGGCCAGCGGGCCGGCGATGGCGCTGTCGCGCATCTGCTCGGCGAGCAGCGCCGCGACCTCGAAGGCGAACAGGCCGTCGCGCCACTCGATGTGCCAGCTGTGGTCGGTCCCGCGCCACCAGGCGAGGTCGCGGCAGGACTCGATGATCTCGGTCTGCGCGGCCAGCGCCGCCATCACCCGCCCGAGCGCCTCGTAGCGGCGCGCGGCGGGCGCGATGAGGTCATCGTCGATGCCCGGCAGGGCGGCCGGCCCGCGCGGAGGTCCGTGACGCGGTTCGCGCGCGCTCGCGGCGGTGCCGTCCTCAGGCCGCCGCCCGCGCCCTCTTCGCCGTTTGCTCGCCCCTGCGCCCACGAGGTCCAACTGTGATCGGGTAGGTCGGCTTCCCGCAAGCCTCTGGCCGTATTCGGGGCCGGCTTCGGAATTGTCGGCCGCGTTGGCGGACGTCCGGCTTTGGTTTTCCGCGAGTCGCGCCCGGGGGCGGGATGGAACCCAGATGCCCGGCTGTTCGTCCTGGGTGTGTAATGGGGGGCGGTGGACCCCCGAGACGAGGGAGGCGGACGTGCCGCTGCGTGTGGCGATCGTTGGGTCGGGTCCTGCGGGGATCTATACGGCCGAGGCACTGACCAAGCAGTCCGCGGAGCCCGTCGAGGTCGATGTCCTCGAACGGCTGCCGACGCCGTACGGGCTGGTCCGGTACGGTGTGGCTCCCGACCACACCTCGATCAAGTCGATCGCCGGCTACCTGCGCCGGGTTCTCGAGCAGCCGGGCATCCGGTTCCTGGGCGGCGTGGAGCTGGGCCGCCACATCACCGTCGATGACCTGCGCGCCGCCTACGACGCGGTGGTCTACTGCACGGGCGCGATGGTCGACCGGCGGATGAACATCCCCGGCGAGGACCTCCCCGGCAGCGTGGCCGCGACCGACTTCGTCAACTGGTACTGCGGGCACCCCGACGTGCCCGCCGACGCCTTCACCCTGGACAGCACCGAGGTCGCGGTGATCGGGGTCGGCAACGTCGCGGTCGACGTGGTCCGCATCCTGGCCAAGACCGCGGCCGAGCTGCGCACGACCGACGTGCCCGAGGAGGTGCTCGGCGCGCTGGCGGACAGCCAGGTCAAGGCCATCCACATGATCGGCAGGCGCGGGCCCGAGCACGCGAAGTTCACCCTCAAGGAGCTGCGCGAGCTGGGCGAGCTGGCCAACGCCGACGTCTCCGTGCGGCCCGACGAGGCCGGCGACAACGATGTCAGCGAGCTGTCCCGGCAGATCAGGGGCAACGTCGAGGTGCTGCGCGGCTGGGCGGCGCGGACTCCTGTGGGCCGTCCCCGGCGGCTGGACGTACGCTTCTGGCTGCGCCCCGTCGAGATCATCGGCACCGACCGGGTGGAGGGCATCCGGCTGGAGCGCACCGCGCTGTCCGACGGCAGGGTGGTGGGCACCGGCGTGTTCGAGACCATCCCGGCCGGGATGGTGCTGCGCTCGGTGGGCTACCAGAGCGTGCCGCTGCCCGGAGTGCCGTTCGACGAGCGCTCGGCGACTGTGCCCAACACGGCGGGCCGGATCGCCCCGGGCCAGTACGTCGCGGGGTGGCTCAAGCGCGGCCCGACCGGCGTGATCGGCACCAACAAGTCCGACGCGGCCGAGACCGTGCGCACCCTCCTGGCCGACCTGGCCGCCGAGCCCGTCGCGCCGCCGGCCGTGCGGCTGGACGACCTGCTCGCCGAGCGCGGCGTCCGGCCGATCACCTACGCCGAGTGGCTGTCCATCGAGGCCGCAGAGGCCGAACGGGCCCGTTCGCTCGGCCGCGGCGAGCGGGTCAAGCTGGTCGGGCTGGCCGCGATGCTGGCCGCCTGCGGCAGAGAGCAGGCGCCGGCCTGATGCGGGTGACGCTGCCCGACCCGGCCGCGCTCATCCCGGGTTTCGCCGCCGCGTACGCCGCGCAGCGGGCCGCTGAACGGGCGGGGGCCGAGCCCGCCTGGCAGCCGGTCCACACCGTCTACGTACCCGCCGACGTCTTCCGCGCCGGGACGATCGCCGAGTGGGGCCGGGCGGCGGCGGCGATGCTGGCCGCGCACCTGCGCTCCCCCGGCGCGCTCGCCGGCGTGTTCGGCGTCTCCTCCCCCGCGCTCGCCGCCGACGTCCACCGGCGGGTCACCGCCAAGCTGGCCACAGAGCCGGTGGAGGATCTGCGGATCGACTTCGGGGACGGCGGCGGGGGCGATGAGGACGCCGAGGACGCCCGCGCCGAGTCCGCCGCCCGCCATGTGGCGCAGATGCACGCCGCCGGGAGGCTGCCGCGGCGCTGGGGGCCGCGGGTCGGGTCGTTCGCCGCCGGAGACCCGGTGCGCTCCCTGCGGACGCTGGACGGCTTCCTGACGGCCGTGAGCGACCTCGCCGGGGGTCTGCCACCCGGATTCGTCATCACCTTCCCCAGGGTGCTTCAGGAGGCGTATCTCGGCCAGTTCGCCGGCTGCCTGACGGCGCTGGAGCGCGGCCTCGGGCTGGCGGACGGCACGCTGCGCTTCGAGATGCAGGTGGACGACCCGCGCACGCTGCGCTTCCTGCGGCCCGGCCTGGTGGAGGCGGCGGGCGGGAGGCTTGCCGCGGCCCGCTTCGGCGTGTCCGGCTACACGGCGGCCTGCGGGCTGGCCCCACCCGAACAGCGCCCGGACCACCCGGCCTGCGACCACGCCCGCCACATCATGCAGACGGCCTTCGCGGGCACCGGTGTCGAACTGGCGGACGGCTCCCCGGCCCTCGCC
>NZ_POUA01000422.1 GCF_003236385.1 Spongiactinospora gelatinilytica | reverse complement strand
GGCAGGGGGGCGGGGGTGTGGTCGTAGAGCCAGCCGGTGGTGCGTTCGTAGAGGTGGCCGAAGAAGTACGGCATGACCAGTTCGCGTAGGCGGGCGGTCAGGGCCTGCGGTCTTGGCGTCGCGGTTGGCCGCGGCGACCTTGACCAGGCGGCCTGTGCGGTCGTGCCGTACCCGGTCGAACTCCGCCAAGGCCGTGGGGACGTCGCCGGCCGTGGTGAGTGCGTGGGCGAGTGCCACCGCGTCCTCGATCGCCATCGAGGCGCCCTGCCCCGCCCCCACCGGGTGCGCCGCGTCTCCGACGAGCACGGTCCTGCCGTCCTGGCGGCGCTCGGCCGGGCGCAGGACGTGCAGCAGGGTCGCCGCGCCCACCTCCGTGGCGCCTCGTAGTACAGCCGTCACCGGTTCCTCCGGGAAAAGCCCGGCCAGTTCGCCGAGTCCGACCGCGCGCACGTCGGCCGGTGGTTCGGCGGCGGCGACCTGGGCCGCCCACCACACCGTGCCGTCCGGGGCGGGCAGGTGGATGAACGCCCCCCGGCGGGCGAAGATCATGTTGATACCGGACCCGATGGCGGCGACGCCCCTGGCGACACCGGAAAGGGCGTAGATGCCCGCGTAGGCGGGCTCGGGGGAGGCGGGGTCCAAAACCTTGCGGGTCGCCGACCAGATACCGTCCGCGCCCACCACCACGTCGGCCCCGGCGATCAAGGGATCGCCGTTGAGGTGGCCGGTGCGGGCGTCTGCGGTATCGACGCTGGAGGTGCCCGTCCTCATTCACCGAATCTTTATTCGGCGAAAACGGGCTCAGTATGGTGTGCCGGGTGAAGGACGTCAAGGAGAGGACGACGTGGGAGTACGCAAGGTCAGGGCGGCGGAGACCGAGGCCGCGCTGAAGGAGGCGGCCCGCGGGCAGTTCACCGAACGCGGCTACCTGAACACCAAGATCACCGACATCACGGTCCGGCGGGCCGGGCCACCGGGTCCTTCTACGACCACTTCGCGAGCAAGGAGGAACTCCTGGGCGCCCTGCTGGCCGACATGCGCCGGCGGGCCCACGAGCAGATGGCCGGCACCGAGCACCCCCCGCACGACCTCACCGACCGCGCGCAACTCCGCGAGCACCTGAACGTCGGCTGGCGTCTGATGCGGGAGGACCGGCCGGTCGCGGTGGCGCTGATGGAGTCGGCGCTGGCCGCGGGCCCGGCCAGCGGGGAGGCGTGGCGGCGACTGACCGACGACACCGAGATCCTGCGCGACCACCTGGAACACCTGCGCACGAGCGGACGCCCGCTGCCCGGCGACCCCAGGCTGATCGCCGCCGCACTGGGGGCGATGCTGTCGATGCTGGCCTACGCGCTGCTGCCCGGCGACTCCGGGCCGGGCTACTCTGACGACGAGGTCGTGGACGCCCTCACCGACCTGCTGCTGCACGGCCTGGCGGGGCCGCCGGCGGCTAGATGATCCGTTTACGCCACCTGGGCTCGACGGTGCGCCATTCGTCCTCCCATTCGCGCAGCGTGCGACGCTCGACCAGAGCCCGCAGCCCCAGCAGGGCCAGCCACAGCAGCGCCGACGCGCCGATGGGGAACGAGATCGCCATCATCACCGCCGACAGCGGCGTGAAGCGGTTCGCCCGGTTGTCGCCGACGGGCGTGCCGTTCGCGTCGACCCTGATCGTGACGTCCTGCCCGGCGCGCCAGACCGCGGCGGCCGGGATCGTGCCCTGGCGTACCGAACCATCCGGAGCCGTCCAGCGGGCCTGCGCGAAACCGCTCCCGGCCGCCCGCCCTGACGAGGCGGCCGGCGGTGGGTTCATCATCGCGGGGTCCGTGAGCAGCCGGGCCGTCGCCGGCTGGGAGGACCTGGCCTCGCTCTGGACCGCCCGCTCGTGGGCCTGGTAGGCGCCGGTCGCCACGATGATCCCGGCCACGACCGACACGACGAGGCCGATGAGCGCCGTCACCCGGCCCGCCGCCTCTATGCGGTCCCATCGGCGGCGCAGCGGGTTGGGGCCGAGGCCGAGCCAGCGACCCAGACGCACGATGGCATTCTGCGACATCTCCACCACCCCAACGATCCCCCTACCACGCCAGCGCGTTTTTACTCCTACCACGCTTCGAATACCTTGGGTAATGGATCACGCACAATCGGTAGGCTGCCCGGCGTCATGTCACCGTGTCATGTCGACGAGGAGGGGGACTCTGGTGTGGCGACACCGATCGACGGCGAGACGGCTGGGCGGCGCCCTGGCGGTGGCGGGGGTGGTGTGGACTACGGCGGGCTGCGGTTCCGGCGCGGGCCCGGCGGCGGGCCCTGGAAAGGGTGAGAAGGCGCCGGCCGGGGCCGCCCTGCCCGATGAGCCCGCGGGCGTGCCCGAGGGGTTCAAGCGGGTCGGTGACGCCACCAACGGCGTGACCGTCTCGGTACCACGCGACTGGGCGGCTCTCGATCTCGGCCGGGACGACCTGGACAAGGGCCTCGCCGCCGCGGACCTGTCCGGGCGGACGATGCGGGAGGCCAAGGACAGCCTGCGCGAGCTGGCGGCCAGCAAGGCGGTGTGGGCCTCCGACCCCGCGTCGGTCCGGCGCTCCGCCACCAGTTTCGCCACCAACCTCAACGGCTTCTGCCGCCCCGGCGGCGCGGTGGCCGCGGCCGACCTGATCGACGTGGCCAAGGACCAGCTCCACCGGCTCGACGCCACCGTGACCGAGGCCGGGGAGGTGCCGCTCGACGAGGGCAGAGGGGTGCGGATCGTCTACATGTTCGCGTCCGGCGGGGTCAAGGTGCACGGCACCCAGTACTACGTGCCGGGCGCGGGCAAGACCTGCATCGTCACGCTCAGCACCGACCAGCAGGACCGCCAGCCGCTGTTCGACCGGATCGGCAGGACCGTCCGCCCGGTCTGAAGGGCCCGTCGGCACGTGGCGCGTTCTGCGTTATGGTTCGCGCTGTGCGTAGATCGCGACGGTTCTGGCGATTGACCCCGGCCGAGCGCCAGGTCTGGAACGCCTATCCCACGGGGGAATGGGTGGATTTCCGGATCGGCGACCGGGAGCGTGACGACCCGGCGTCCGGCGACGGCTGGGGTCCGGAGCGGACGGTCCGCGCCGAGCTGCTGGTGGCGCTGTTGCTCGGCGTCCGCGACCCCGAGCCGGGGCGCACCGCGGGCCTGCGGCTCGCCGGGGCGCGGATCACCGGCTCGTTCGACCTGTCCGACGCCACCGTCACCGCCAAGGTGCACCTGCTCAACTGCCACCTGGCGGACGGGGTCGACATCACCGACATCACCGCCCACGGCATCCGGCTGCGCGGCTGCGACATCTCCCGGGTGCGCGCCGCGCGGGCCACCGTCGAAGGACTGTTCGAGCTGGACGGATCGCACATCCATCGCGGCGTCCGGCTCGACAATGCCCACGTCAGCGGGCAGTTACGGATGTCGCACGCGCGAATCACCGCCCCGCTGCGGCGTGGGCACGGCGAGAACGACGGGGCCAACAAGATCGACGTCCGGCGGCCGATGTCGGAGAGCGAGCTGGAAGAGCGCGGCTACACCACCGACGTGTGGGCGGTGTGGGCGGGCGGCCTCACCGTGGACGGCGGCGCGTTCATGCGCGGGCTCCGCGCCTCCGGCGGCCTGCGGCTGATCGGCGCTCGATTCAACGGCGGTCTCTACCTGCGCGGGGCCGAGGTCACGAACGTGCGCTCGATCGCCGTGAACGGCGACCATCTGCAGGCCAGCGCGGTCGAGTTCAACGACGGCTTCAAGGCCGAGGGCACGGTACGGCTGCGCGGCGCGCGGATCGACGGCGTGCTGTCCTTCCACGGGTCGACGGTGAGCGCGCCCGACCGGATCGGGCTGCACCTCAGCCACGCGCAGGTGGACGAGGTGATCCTGACGCCCGACTCGCTCCAGGGCACGATCAACCTGGGCTACTCCAGGATCGGCGTGCTGCTCGACCAGCCGGACGCCTACGACGGCGACGTCCGTCTCAACGGGCTGGTCTACGAGTCGCTGCGTGGCGACTGGGCCGTGGCCGACCGGCTGCGCTGGTTGCGCAGGTCCGCCAACGGGTACCGGCCGCAGCCGTATGAGCAACTGGCGGGCTGGTACCGCAGGATCGGCCACGAGCCGGACGCGCGGCGGGTGCTGCTGGCGAAGCAGCGTGAGCGCCGCGGCACGCTGCGGCTGCCCGGCCGGACCTGGGGACGCCTGCTCGACGCCATGGTCGGTTACGGCTACCGCCCCTGGCTGGCCGCGGTGTGGGCGGCGTTGCTGCTCTTCACCGGCATGACCGTGTTCCACCTGATCCCGCCCGCCAAGATCGACATGGAGGAGGTCCGGCACTTCGACCCGTTCGTGTACACCCTGGACCTGCTGGTCCCGGTGAGCGTGTTCGAGCAGCGCGGGGCCTGGGAGCCGGTCGGCTGGACGCTCTGGCTGGCCAACCTGCTGATCGTGACGGGGTGGGTGCTGGCCACGGCGCTGATCGCGGGCGCGACGCGGGTGCTACGCCCGGTCGCCTCCTCCTGACCGCTCCTCCCCCTCCCATCGGCCGCCGTCCACGATGCGGAAGCGGGGCACCGCCTCCGGGTGCTCGCGGCGAATGTAGGCGAGCAGGTGCTCGCGGGCGTCGCACTTGAGGTCCCAGGCGCTGGCCGAGTCGGCGGCGCTCATCAGCGCGCGCAGCTCGACCAGGCCGTTCGGCAGCAGGTCGGTGACCTGGAGGATCCAGTCCTTCTGGTCCCACAGCGGGTGCTCGCGCAGGAAGTGGTACAGCTCGGTGCGCAGTTCATCCACCGGGACCGACCATTCCACACGGATGTACACATGGCCGATCACCCTGCTGCCGTGCCTGGTCCAGTTCTCGAACGGGTTCTGGGTGAAATAGGACACCGGCAGCACCAGCCGGCGTTCGTCCCACAGCCGCAGCACCACGTAGGTGAGGGTCAGTTCCTCGATCCGGCCCCACTCCCCGCGCACGACCACCACGTCGTCCAGCCTGATCGCGTCGCTGAACGCGAGTTGCAGCCCGGCGAGAAGGTTGCCCAGCGTGGACTGCGCGGCGATGCCGGCCACCACGCCGACGATGCCGGCCGAGGCGAGCAGCCCGGCCCCCAGCGCGCGCACCGAGGGGAAGGTGAACAGCATCGCGCCGAGCGCCACCACGATGACCACCGCGGCGGCGACCCGGCGCACCAGCGTGATCTGGGTGCGGATGCGGCGGGCACGCCGGTCGCCGTCGCCCTCCACCGCCATCAGCCGGTCGAGCACGACGTCGGTGATGGCGTAGGCGGCCTGGATGACCAGCCAGGTCACGCAGCCGATGGTGAGCAGCGCGAGGGCGCGGTCCACGAGTTCGACCCAGGGAGGCGGGATGGGCACCCGCCGGTCCACGGTCGGTTCGTAGGCCAGGTTGGCGGCGACCACCACCGCGGTCGCGAACCCCGGCCAGGTGCACCGCCGTACGAGAGGTTCGGCGAGCCCCCAGCGCGGGCCGATGAGCCGCGACTGCAGCACCCGGCGGACGATCTCCACTGCCGCCACCGCCACGGCGACGGCCACCACCAGGCCGAGCAGGTTCGGTAGTGCGGACACGCTATAAGCCCCCTTTACGACACTCCTACCACTGTGCCGCATTGGCGGAAAGGGATCTCAGAGGGCTTGGGCGGACGACTGGTAACGGTGTACTAGCTAGTAGCGGCGTGCGCAGCAACCCCAGGAGATGGTGTTCGCGTGGATGGTGTCCGGCCTGTTGAGCAGGCCCAGGTCACGCAGCGCGGCGCGGGTCCTGCGCGTCTCGCCGCCCAGCCACTGCGCGAACCCGTCGCCGCCGAGATGGTGCCGGACCCACGCGTGCGTACGGCAGGTCCGCCGCCAGCGGGCCGAGGTCTCCAGTTGGTCGCAGACCGCGACCGCCGCCGCCCGCTCCTCCGCGCTCATCCCAGCGGGCCCGAGCAGCCCGCACCAGTCGGCGTAGTCGACCCGCACGCCGCACTCCAGCAGGCTCGGCGCGTCGATCCCCTCGATCGGCGCGGCCGAGGAGACCGCGAGCGCCCTGGCGCGGCCGGAGGCCAGCCGGGCCGCCCACTCGCGTACCGGGCCGATGGCGGCCGCGACCCGCCCGCCGAGCACCGCCGCGGCGGCCTGCGCCGGGTCGCCGTAGGCGGCGTACTGCACGCGCCGGGCGTCCACCCCGAGCCCCTGGGCGATCATGCCGAACAGCACGTGCTC
>NZ_POUA01000421.1 GCF_003236385.1 Spongiactinospora gelatinilytica | reverse complement strand
CCCCCGGCCTGGCCCAGCTCGGCGGCGTGTGGCTGCCGCTCCCCCACCTCCTCTCGCTGCCGCTGGTGTGGATCGACGCGTGGTACCACTCCGGCCTGGCCGCGACGCTGATCTCCATGGCCGCCTACGTCCTGGCCACCCGCTACGTCTACAAGACCGCCCGGGACCTCGCCGACTGCCGGAAGGCGGGCGTCACGGCGGGCGCGGTGTTCGCGCTCTGCCCCGCCGTCCTCTACCTGCAGAGCACGCCCATGACCGAATCGCTGCTGCTCTGCTGCGTGGCGGCCACCGTCCACCACCTCACCCGTTGGCGGGCCACCCGCTCCTACCGATCCCTGGCCGCGACCGCGCTGGCCGCACTGGCCGCGACGCTCACCCGCTACGAGACGTGGGCGCTGGGCCTGGTCGTGGTGGCGGTCGTGGCCTGGACGGCATGGCGGGGGTCACGCTCGATAAGGCAACCGCGCGGCGTCGAAGCGAACGTGATCTTCTACGCCACCCCCGCCTTCGCCGGCATCGCCCTGTGGCTCATCTGGAACGCGGTCATCTTCAATGACCCGCTGTTCTTCTACTCGGGCGAGTTCGCCAAGCCGTCCCTGTGGGTCGCGCAGGGCGAGGCCGCCACGAACGACTGGTGGACCGCGCTGCTCACCTACGCCTACGCCGTACTCGGCAACCTGGGCCCGCTGACCCTGCTGCTCGCCGTCCCCGGACTGGCCGCGCACGTGCTGCGCCGCCGCGACCCCGCGCCCCTGCTGGTGCTGGCCCTGGTGCCGGTGTTCGTGTGGGCGCTGCGTACCGGGCAGCGTCCGCTGCACGTCGAGGAGATCACCGGCGACCTCTACAACGTGCGGTTCGGGCTGATCATGATCCTGCCGGTGGCGCTGCTGGTCGGCGGGCTCGCGGCCGGTACGACCTGGACCCGCGCGAGCCGGTGGGCGCGCGGCTGGGCGGTGCCCGGCGTCGTGGTCGCCGGCTGCGCGGCGGTCGCGGCGGCCACGGTCGCGCACGGCGTGGACGTCCGGCGCGAGGCGGAGGCGTTCCAGGCCGGCCGTACGGCACGCGGCGTGCTGGGCGCCGCCTCCTGGCTCCGGGCGAACTACGACGGCGGCACCGTGCTCATGCACTCCTTCGGAAACGAGACCGTGATGTTCCACTCACATCTGCCCACCCGATCGATCGTCTATGAGGGCAGCTTCCGGCGGTGGGCCGCCGCGCTGGCCGACCCGCGCGGCGCGGGGATCCGGTGGATCCACATGCGCCGCAGTCCGGGGAACACCGACCGGGTGTGGCGGGTGCTGCACGGTACGACGGCGTTGCGCGACTACACGCGGGCGTACATCGACACCGACCGGGTCGTCTACCGGGCCAAGGCGGGATCGTGAACGAGGGCGACGGCAGCGCGCGGGTCACGCTCAGCCGGGGGCAGCGGGTCGCGCTCGGCGTGCTGGCGGGCGGGCTCGTCCTGGCCGTACTGCTGAACGCCGGCATGGCGGTGGTGACCGCGGCCGTGGTGGCGGCGTCGGTGCTGTACGTCGCGGGGATCGGCGTCAAGCTGTTCCTGATCTTCGGGTCCGGCGAGGCCCGCGTCCTCCACGTCGCCGAGCTGCCCCCCGACGAGGCGCTGCCCCGGTACACGGTGCTGGTCCCGCTGCACCGGGAGGGCCGGGTGCTGCCCGCCCTGCTCGGCCACCTGGCGGCGCTGAACTACCCGGCCGACCGGCTCCAGATCCTGCTGCTCGTCGAGGAGGACGACGAGGAGATGGCCGCCGCGCTGCCCGGCGTACTGCCGCCGGCGTGCACGGTCGTGCCGATCCCGGCGGGCGGGCCGCGGACCAAGCCCAAGGCGTGCAACGTGGGGCTGGGCATGGCGACCGGCGAGTTCTGCGTGATCTACGACGCGGAGGACCGGCCCGATCCCGACCAGTTGCGCAAGGCGGTGGCGGTGTTCCGCGGCTCGCCCCGGTGGATGGTCTGCGTGCAGGCCGAACTCCAGTACTGGAACCCGTGGACGAACTGGCTGACCAGGTGCTTCGCCGCCGAGTACGCGGTGAACTTCAGCCTGTTCCTGCGCGGCCTGGACCGGTACCGGTTGCCGATCCCGCTCGGCGGGACCTCCAACCACTTCCGGGTGGACGCCCTGCGGGATCTGGGCGGCTGGGACCCGTACAACGTCACCGAGGACGCCGACCTCGGGATTCGCATCGCGCGGCGCGGCTGGAGCGTGCGGATCATGGACTCGGTGACCGAGGAGGAGGCCAACAGCCGCCTCGGCAACTGGCTGCGCCAGCGCAGCCGCTGGATCAAGGGCTACCTGCAGACCTGGCTGGTGCACATGCGCTCGCCGGGCGCGCTCCGGCGCGAACTGGGCTGGCGGGGGTTCTGGAGCTTCCAGTTCACCGTGGGCTTCGCCGCCCTGGCCCCGCTGCTCAACCCGGTCTTCTGGGTGCTGACCGCGATCTACCTGGCCGCCGGTCCGCGCCCGATCGAGGCGCTGTTCTGCGCGCCCGCCCTCTACGCGGGCACGATCGCGATGATCGCCGGGAATCTGCTGCTGGTGCTCGCGCACATGGCCGGGTGCATGGAACGCGGGCTGTACGGGGCGGTCCGCACGATGCTGGTGGTCCCGCTGTACTGGGTGCTGATGAGCGCGGCGGCCTTCCGCGCGCTGGTCCAGCTCATGCGGCGCAGCCGCAGGCATCACTGGGAGCTGACCGAGCACGGGCTGGTGCCCGCCCCGGAGCCGGCCGGCGGGTCCGCCCGCTGAGGGGCGGACCCGCGCCGGCCGGCGGCCGTCAGTTCGCGGGCACGCCGACCACGCGGAACCGCTGGTGGGCGTCACCGTGGCAGTCGTAGTGCTGGACGACCGCGTACTCGTCCCGCGAGCCGCCGTAGACGTCCATGCACTGGCCGTTGAAGCGGGAGCGGAGCATGACAGGGTCGCCGCCGCGCATGGCGCGGTAATCGGAGAACTCCCAGACGGCCCGCCGGTCGGCCACGCCGTCCTCGCCGCAGGCGAGCTGCAACAGGCGGCCGTGCGGACGCCCGGGTACGGCGACGCACTTGCCGGTCCGCCGGTTGACCAGGCCCCAGCCGGAGGCCAGCCGGACGATCCGCCACTGCCGGGTGGCGTCCTCGCCGAAGCTCGCCTGGAGCACGCCGCGGCGGTCGGTGTCCCCCCTGGTCTCGGCCATCAGCACATGACCGCTGTGGACGGCCACCAGGGAGTGGTAGCCGCCCTCGGGTTTACCGGACGCCGCCGCAGGCAGGGCCGCTGCCGCCGCGAACAGGACGCCCAGGACGGCGGCCGTGCCGCGCGCCACCACGGAAAGGTGATTTTCCCCCATTAATCGCGTTCCTTCCAGAAATACCGGCCTTTGGGGGAATACGATGGATATTCATCCCCACAGCCCATGGAAACCACTGAAAGTAAACGATTACAGCCGCCGCACAACTCGGCTCCCAACCGAGGGTATTCCCGGCCCAAAATCACGCGTCGCCGAAGATAATCCCGATAGGACCCCGCCTTGTCAGGATCAATCCCACTAACTCGGAAATCGGGCCGAGAATGCGAAGCCTGACCGCCGGATCAGACGGTGTGTAGTCGGGGATGGAGCGGGACGTTGGGCTTGGGCGGGACGAGAGGAGGCGGTGGGTCGTCGTCCTCGATCACGCCCGTGACATAGCCGGTCAGCAGTCCGGCCTCGGCGAGCAGGCCGCCGACGTGGGAATTGGCGATGCGGTAGTAGACCCGGGTGCCATCGCGGCGGGAACTGACCAGCCCCGCCGCGCGTAGTCTGGCCAGATGCTGGGAGACCGCGGCGACGTGCGCGCCCAATTTCTCGGCGAGTTGCCCGACGCGGTATTCCTGCGACGAGACCGCGTGCAGGATCTGGAAACGGATTGGATCGGCGATCGCCTTCAACACTTCCACGACCGAGTCAACGGACACGACCGGGGATTCGGAAGGAACTTGCGCAACCATGCAAATATTCTACCTCGCGACCGGCCCCTTTCCGCCGCCCGCGCTCGCGGTATCGTCATCACCGTCGTCCCCGGGCAGGCCGCCGATCAGCTTGAACACGACTTTCCCGTCCAACGGACCTGCCCGTTCGCGCCACCGGCGGAGTACGAGAAGCTCAGGGACGAGGCGCCGGTCGTACGGGGGAAGCTGCCCGGGGGCGAGGTGTGGCTGGTCACCCGGTGGGCCGAGGCCCGTCAAGTGCTCGGCGGCGCGACGATCAGCACCGCGCCGACCACGCCCGGCAGCCCCGTACCCCTCATGTCCGCCGAGCCGCCGACCCCCGAGATCCTCGACGAGCAGGCCAGGCAGAGCCACGGCCTGTTCATCGACATGGACCCGCCGCAGCACACCCGTTACCGCAGGCTGCTCATCCCGGAGTTCAGCTATCGGCGCATCAAGGAGATGCGGCCCGGCGTCCAGGCGACCGTGGACCGCCTGATCGACGACATGCTCGCCCAGGGCACCGAGGCCGACCTGGTGGAGGCGTTCGGGCTGCCGCTGCCCTCGCTGGTGATCTGCCAACTGCTCGGCGTCCCGTACTCCGAGCGGGAGTTCTTCCAAAGCCGGACCCGCAGGATGGTCACCTCACCCGACGAGGCGGACCGGATCGCCGCGATCGGGGAGCTGCGGGAGTTCCTGAGCGGCCTGGTCGCCGAGGCGGAGCAGGCCCCGGGCGACGATCTGCTCGGCCGGCTCGTCCCCGCGCGGGCCGTGCCGCACGAGGACATGGTGGGCATGATGTTCCTGCTGCTGGTCGCGGGGCACGAGACCACCGCCAACATGATCCCGCTCAGCGTGCTGACCCTGCTGCGCCACCCGGACCAGCTCCGCCGGCTCCTCGACGACCCGGGCCTGTGGCAGGGCGCGGTGGAAGAACTGCTCCGTTTCCACTCGATCGTGGACTGGGCAGGCTTCGACCGCACCGCCACCCAGGACATCGAGATCGGCGGCCGGAGGTTCGGCGCGGGCGACGGCTTCCTGGTGCTCGGCGCGTCCGCCAACCGCGACGAGCGGGTCTTCCCCGACCCCGACCGGTTCGACATCCAGCGCGAGGCGCGTCCGCACGTCGCCTTCGGGTACGGCGTCCACCAGTGCCTGGGCCAGAACCTCGCCCGCGCCGAGATGGAGATCGCGCTGCGCACCCTCTTCGAGCGCATCCCTACCCTGCGCGTGGACACCCCGGACGAGGAACTGTCGTTCAAGTACGAGGCGACCATCTTCGGCATGAACGCGCTGCCCGTCTCCTGGTGAGGACGCGGGCGACGTGAGGACGCGGGCGACGCGTTCCCGCCCCGCGTCCTCGGGGCACCCGCTACGCGGCCTCGTGCCGACGCTGGCACTTGATGCAGAACCGGGCCAGCGGCCGGATCTTGAGCCGCTCGAACGGGATGCCGGTTTCGCAGTGCGCGCAGCGGCCGTAGGAGCCGGCCGACAGCCGGTCCAGGGCCTGGGTCAGCTCGGCGATGGCCCGGTCGGCGGCGGCGAGCGAGGCGAGCAGTTCCTGCCAGGTGCCATCGCTCCCGCTGCCCACCCCGGCCTCGGCCTGCAGGCCGCTCAGGTGGTGGGTGCGGCGGTTCAGTTGCTCCTCAAGGTCCTGACGCAGTGACTGGAGCTGGACGCTGCTCAGGTGGGACGAGTGGCTGGTCTCGGTCATGACGACGATCGACTCCTTGCGCGGCGTGCGGGCACGCCGAAGAGAAAGGGAAGCCAGGCGCTCACAGGCCCGGCGTACGCGAACACGCCACAGGGCACCGTGACCTTCAGTGGCGTACGTTGCGTTCGGTGGTGACGTCAGCCGAGTGGGGGGCTGCGCGAACCGGCGGCGCGGTGGGTGAGCTGCTGCGGATCCCGGAACGTGTCGTCGAGCGCGCCCGGCACGGTCAGCGGCATCGCGTACGCGGCATCGCCGAGCCGGTCGCCGCGCGGCGGGGGCGGCCACAGCGACTGCACATGGTGCTCGCGGACGTTCGCCGGCTGTGGCGGCAGGCCGATCAGCCCGTCGTCCAGCGGGCTCCAGCTCCATGCCTTCGCCGCCCCAGACGCTGACGCTGAGGACGAGGCGGGGCCTGCGGCGGTGCCGGGGAACGCGGTGGCCACCAGCAGGGACAACAGAACCAGGCCCAGCACGCCGCACAGCGCGCCGGACCCCCGTGACATCGGCCCTGACCCCCTCATAAGGCCGACCATAGCCCAGCCGGTAGGAAAAGGCCCGTTCGTTTTCCGGGCCCCGGCGGTGGCGGGGTTGGTGCGGGAG
>NZ_POUA01000420.1 GCF_003236385.1 Spongiactinospora gelatinilytica | reverse complement strand
GGGGGGCACCCTGGAGGCCGGTCCCCAGGGGGACGGGTTCAGGTTGCGGGCCCGGCTGCCTGTGGACGCGTCCCGGGACGCCCTGCAAGGGATCTCCACGCGGCGAGCCCTGGCGGCGGCGCGGCAGCGGCTGCGCCGTGGCCTGGTCGCCACCTTCTGGGCCCCGGCCGTGCTCGGCGTCGTCCTGGTCGCGGTGTTCCTGCTGCGCGGCGGAACCTAGCGAGCAGGCCATAGAGGTAACGTCAAGCCAGTTGGAGGCGGCGCCTTGCCGGGCATCTGATCCCGCCGGTCAAGGGCTCAGCAGCTCGCGGGCCAGCGCCTCGCCCCACCACTGCTCGATCTGGTCGGGCGACCAGGAGCGTTCGGTGTGGAGGGTGGTGTAGACGTCGATGCTGCACAGGGCGGCGTAGATGTCGACGGCGGTGGGGACGTCCAGGCCGGGCCGGAGCGTGCCGACCGGCCAGGAGGAGAACACCTGGGCGCGGTGCTCGCCGACCTGCCGCCGGCCCGTCAGGTAGAAATCCGCGAAATCGGGCTCGGTACGGCCCGCGTCGCGTATCAGAGTGATGAGTCTGGAAGAGGTAGGGCGGGGTGGCGGTGGCCTCGGCGAACGCGGCGGCGGCCGGTTCGAGGACAACGGCGGTCATCGGAGTGCTCCCTTGCTCGTCCCCGGGAGGGGCGGTTCTTGGTACGAGCAAGACACTAGAGCGCATTTCCCTCGCGCGCAAGCTAATCAGAATTAATTAACTTTTGAGCGCTCTGGAGGTACCATGCCCATATGACCTCCATCGACACCACACCCGCCGCCTCGCCACCCCCGCTCGACGGCCAGGAGGAGCTCCGCCGCCTGGACGAGTTCGTCTGCTTCACCCTGTACTCCGCCCAGCGCGCGGTGATGTCGGCCTACCGCCCAATGCTGGACAAGGTCGGCCTCACCTACCCCCAGTACCTGGTCCTGGTCGCCCTGCACGAGAACGGCCCGTCCCTGGTCAAGGGCCTGGGCGCGAAGCTCCACCTCGACTACGGCACCCTCACCCCGCTGCTCAAGCGGCTGGAGGCGGCCGGCCTCGTCACCCGCCGCCGCCGCTCCGATGACGAGCGCCTGGTCGAGGTCTCCCTCACCGACGAGGGCGTCGCGCTGCGCTTCCAGGCCAACGAGATCGTCCCGTCCCTGGACTTCACCCTGGGCCTGACCGACGCGGAGCTGGATCAGGTCAAGACGCTGCTGCGGCGGATGATCGCCAACGTCGCCGCGTACACCGGCACCACCGCCTGACCCACCGCCCTGCGACCTGTGGTCAGCGGGCCACCGCCTGGCGGTAGGTCTGGTCGGAGGTGAGGAGGTTTCTGTGGGTGTCCTCGGCGGTGATGGTGCCGCCGTCGAGGACGAGTACGCGGTCGGCGGCGTCCAGGATGGCCGGGCTGCTGGTGATCACGATGGTGGTGCGGTCCTCGCGCAGGTTCGCGAGGTTGCGGGCGATGAGTTGTTCGGTGACCGCGTCCACTGCCGTGGTCGGGTCGTGGAGGACCAGGATGGCGGGGTCGGCGGCCAGGGCGCGGGCCAGGGAGAGGCGTTGGCGCTGGCCGCCGGACAGGTTGGCCCCGCGGTCGCGGACGGCGTGGTCGAGGCCGTCGCGGTGGAGGGCGACGACGTCGGTCAGCATGGACGCCTCGACGGCCTCGGGGATCATGCGGCCGGCGTCGGCCGGGTCGATGTTGGTGCGCAGGGTGCCCGCGAAGATCTCCGCGTCGTACGGGTTGACCAGCAGGTGCTCGCGTACCGCGTCGATCGACAGGTCCGCGAGCGGGTGGCCGCCGACGCGCACCACGCCCTCGTACGCGTCCGGCGGCACGTTCGCCGCCAGGATGGACACCAGGTCGGCCGCCTCCCGGGCCTGGTAGGCGGCGACGGCCACGAACTCGCCCGCCGACACATGGAACTTCAGGTCGCGCAGCGCGCCGTACCGCACCCCGTCCAGCTCAAGCCCGCCGTCCCCGGACGGCCGGGCCGACCCCGGGGTGAGGACCGGCGGCGCGTCCAGCACCAGCGCCATCCGCTCGGCCGACGCCCGCGCCACCACCACGTACTTCGGCATCTCCGAGAAGAGTTTGAGCGGTTCCATGATGAACTGCGCCAGCCCCACGGCCATCACGAGCTGCCCGATGGTGATGTCGCCGCTCAGCGCCTCCCAGCCGGCGGTCAGGGTGACCGCGGCGGCGAGGATGGCGTTGAGGGTCAGCGCGGTACCGGCGTACGCGCCGTTGACCTTGGCGACCGCGACCGCCTGGTTCCTGGCCTCGGCGCTGAGCCTGCGGTAGGACAGAAAGGCCGCGTGGTTGCCGCCGAAGCCGTGCAGCGGGCGCAGGCCGCTGATCAGGTCGGCGACCTTCGCGCCGGCCCGCGCCACCCGGGCCTGCTGCTCGCGCGTGCCGTCGCCGATCCGTTTGGACATCACGCTCAGGATCGACAGGATCGCGACGGTCCCCACGATCACCAGCAGGCCGAGCCGGACGCTGGCGATGCCCAGCGCCACCGCCGTGATCAGCACCGCGACCAGTGAGCTGATCAGCAGCGGCACGACCTCGATGATGTCGGCGGTCTGGTCGGCGTCCTCGGTGGCGATGGTCAGCACCTCGCCGGACTTCAGGCCGGTCTTCCTGGCCACCGGCTGGAGCCCGCAGGCCGCGACCCGCACCCGCCAGCGGTGCGCCTCGGTCGTGTTGGCCTTCTGCAGGATGCGCATGCCGAACCGCCACGACAGCGAAACGGTCGTGATGATCATGGCCAGCGCGGCGATCGACAGGGCCAGCGAGCCCAGGCCGCGCTCCCGCATGGTGTGCTCGACGATCAGGCCGAGCGCGATGGGGAAGGCGGTCTCGCCCGCCTGGTACATGCCCATGAGCAGGGTGCCCCAGGCCATCGCGCTGGCGTTGCGGCGCAGCGCGGTCCGCAGGATGGCCGCCCCGGTGCGGGGCTCTGGCCGGTCAGGAGTGGTCATCGAGGTGCCGGGCAATCGCTTCCGGGGTTCGCAGGGTGAGCAGGTCGCGGATGGTGATCACGGGGCCGTACTCGCGGCGGAGCAGCCCGACCAACCGTACCGCCAGCATGGAATGCCCGCCGAGGGCCCCGAAGTCGCTCACCGCGCTCACCTCGTCGTCGTCCAGGTCCAGGGCCTCGGCGAAGTACTCGCACACCACGGTCTCGGTCTCGGTCGCCGGGCCGCGCTCACCGCCCGTGGTCAGCGCGCCGAGCGGCCTGGCCGGCGGCAGCGCCTTGGCATCGGCCTTGCCGTTCACGGTCAGCGGGATGTGATCGACCTGGGCGTAGTGCGTGGGGCGCAGGTGATCGGGCAGCCCGGCACCGACCTCGGCGGCGACGGCCGCGAGGTCCGAACCGGCCAGCACCAGGTAGGCGGCCAGCCGGTACGCGCCGTCCACCTGCGGGTCGGACTGGGCGACCGCGGCGGCGAACCGCACCTCCGGATGCGCCGCGAACGCCGCCTCGACCTCGCCGGGCTCGACCCGGTGGCCGCGGATCTTGACCTGCTGGTCGGTGCGGCCCAGGTAGGCGAGGTTGCCGTCGGGGCGGCGGGCGACGAGGTCGCCGGTGCGGTACATGCGCATCCCCGGACGGCCGAACGGGCAGGCCACGAACCGGTGCGCGGTCTGGCCGGGCTGCCCGAGGTAGCCGCGGGCGATGCCGATCCCGGACACGTACAGCTCGCCGGGCACGCCGTCCGGCACCGGGCGCAGCCATTGGTCCAGTACGTACACGTCGGTGTTGTCGATCGGCACACCCACCACCGGGTCCGCGCACTCGAAGGTGCCGACGCCGAGGGTGTTGATGGTGTACTCGGTGGGTCCGTACAGGTTGTAACCGGCCGTCCCCGGGGTCTCGGCGAGCCGCCGCCACAGCGCCGGGGTGACCGCCTCGCCGCCGAGCAGCACCAGCGGGGGCCGCCGGGCGGGGTCGTCGAGCAGCCCTTCCGCCACCAGTTGCTGAGCGTAGGTGGGGGTCACGTTGATCACGTCGATCCGGTGCGCGAGGCAGTACTCGACCAGCCGGGGCGCGTCGCGGCGCAGTTCCTCGTCGCAGATGTGCACCTCGTGGCCGTCGGCGAGCCACAGCAGCTCCTCCCACGACATGTCGAACGCGAACGACACCGTGTGCGCGATCCGGAAGACCCGATGGCCGTGCTCGGCGAGCACCGGCCCGAAGATCCGGCGCTGGTGGTTGATCAGCATGTTGGTCAGCCCGGCGTACTCGGTGACCACGCCCTTGGGGCGGCCGGTCGATCCGGAGGTGTAGATCGTGTACGCGGGGTGGCGCAGCCGGGCGAGGTCGCCGGGCGCGAACGTGACGTACGGGTCGGCGGGCGGCAGCGGGCGGTCCAGCTCGATCAGGTCGCCGGTCAGGCGGGGGGTCACCGCGCCGACGGTGAGGATCACGTCCGGGCGGGCGTCCGCGACGATGGCGTTGATCCGCTCGTCGGGGTGGTCGAGTTCCAGCGGGACGTACGCCGCGCCGGTCCGCAGCACCGCGAACAGCGCCACGATCGAGTCGAGCGAACGCGGGATCGCGATGCCCACGGTCCTTTCCGGGCCGATGCCGCGCCCGGCGAGCACGCCCGCCACCGCGCGGCTGCGGTCGCGCAGCGCGGCGAACGTCATGCTCCGGCCGTCCGCCACCAGCGCGACCCGCTCCGGATGACGGTCGGCGGCCCGGTCGAACCGGTCCACCACGGTGTCGGTGCCGACGTCCGTGCGCGGCCCCGGGGCGGGCGCGGGGGCGAGGCCGGGCAGCGCGCCCAGCGGGCCGGTGGACCGGGCCAGGTCGCCGAGTACGCGCAGGTAGTCGTCCAGCAGGCGGTGGGCGTGCCCGGCGTCGCCGTACCGGTACTCCAGCTTGACCGTGAGCCGGTCGCCGGGCGTGACGACCCAGGTGAACGGGTAGTGCGTGGAGTCGTCGGCCCGCACGGCGGTGATGCCGTGCCTGGCGTTCATCCGCGCGAACGCGTCCAGGTCCAGGAAGTTCTGGAGCACGAACAGGTTGTCGAACAGGGTGTCGTGCCCGCCGGCGCGCTGGATCTCGCCGAGGCCCAGGTGCTCGTGTTCCATCGCGGCGACCCGGTCGGCCTGCACGGCGGAGAGGTACTCCGCCACCGTGTCACCGGGCCGTGGGCGGGTCCACATGGGCACCGTGTTGAGCAGTACGCCGACGACCTCGGCCAGGCCCTCGCCCTCGCGGCCGGACACGGTCACGCCGAACACGGCGTCGCCGCGGCCGGTCCGTGCGCCGAGCAGCAGGCCGAACGCGCCGGTCAGGACGGAGTTGAGGGTGACGCCGTGGGCCTTGGCCGTGGCGCGCAGGCGTTCGGAGTCTTCGGCGGACAGGGTGCGGACGAGCGCGGGCGGCAGGTCTTGCGAGAGCGTGGGCGCGGGCCCGGCGAGCAGCGTCGGGCCGGACAGGCCGGTCAGGTGGCCGGCCCAGAAGCGTTCGGCGGCCGAGGCGTCCCTGGCGGCGAGCGCCCGCGCGTGGTCCTCG
Organism: Spongiactinospora gelatinilytica; assembly: GCF_003236385.1. Classification (GTDB taxonomy): domain Bacteria; phylum Actinomycetota; class Actinomycetes; order Streptosporangiales; family Streptosporangiaceae; genus Spongiactinospora; species Spongiactinospora gelatinilytica. Next base: position 745 of record NZ_POUA01000420.1, on the reverse strand, counting down.
AAACTCGGGGCGGCGGGGACCGGGTCCAGTGGATCTCCGTCGAGGACGGCCTGGTAGGCGTCGAACAGGTCGCGCAGCACGATCTCCCGCGACCAGCCGTCCCACAGCAGCAGGTGGTAGCTGAGCAGCAGGCCGTCACGGTCGTCCGGCAGGCGTACCACGGTCAGCCGGACCAGCGGCGGCTCGCCGGGGTCGAAGCCGGTGGCGCGGTCGCGGGCGCGCAGTTCTTCGACGTCGGCGTCTGTGGAGAGTACGACCGTGCGGACGTCCACCCGGCGGCCCGCCGCGAGGACCTGCACCGGGGTCCCGTCGTCATCGGCGGTGAAACCGGCGCCGACGACCGGGTGGCGGGCGATCACGTAGGCCATCGCCTCGGCCAGGGCGGCGGGGTCCAGCCGCCGGTCGAAGGCGAAGTAGCTCTGGGCGACGTAGTGGCCGGTCGAACCGGTCAGTTGGGCCTGGTAGTACAGGCCCTTCTGGAGGGGGGTGACCGGTGCGGTGCGTACGGCGGTGGCGTTGGCGATCTGCTTCAGCGCGTCGAGCCAGTGGTCGGTCAGCTCGTCGGGGACGCCCTCGGCGAGGGTGAAGGTCGCGCGCAGGGTTTCGGCGTCGAGCCACGCGTTGACCTCGACGGCGTACGGGCTCTGCCGGTGCCGGTCGCCGCCGGTGATGGGCAGGGCCTGGGCCTCGGTGGCCCGGCCCAGGTAGTTGAACAGGACCTGGGCCGGGCCACCGAGGCCCAGGC
>NZ_POUA01000041.1 GCF_003236385.1 Spongiactinospora gelatinilytica | reverse complement strand
CGGGAAGCCCGCGCCATGGGGGCGTCGACGCCTTTGACGGCGGACGCCGAGGCCGCGGCGGATCAGGCCCTTGGCGGCAGATGCGGCCCCATCCAGCGGTGGCATCCGGCTCCACGACATATGGGGACGATCGATGAAGCGCTACGTTTTGACCGGCACGCCTGGATCAGGGAAGACCGCGATCCTGCGCCGGCTGGAGAGCGACGGCCACACCGTCATCGAGGAGGCGGCGACGGACGTCATCGCCCTGCGGCAGGCCCAGGGCGAACCCGAGCCGTGGACGAAGCCGTCCTTCACGGTGGCGATCACCACCTTGCAGCGCCGGCGGCAGGAACAGGCCGCGGCCCTGCCCGGCCTTGTGCAGTTCTACGACCGCTCCCCCGTCTGCACCTACGCCCTGGCGGTCTACCTCGGCCATCCGGTCCCGGCGGCCCTGTCCCGCGAACTGGAACGCATCAAGGATCAGCGGATCTACGAGAAGCGGGTCTTCTTCGTCCAAAACCTGGGGTCCGTCACTCCGACGGCCGCGCGGCGGATCACTTTCGAGGAGTCGCTGCGCTTCGAGCGAATCCACCAGGAGGCGTACGCGTCGTTCGGCTATGAGTGCGTGCCGATCAGCCCCGGCACGCTGTCCGACCGGGCCAAGGTGATCAAGAAGTACGTCGAGTCGGAGCAGGTCACCTCGGAGTAGCCGGTGCGGGAACGGCGGACGAAACAAAGCGGCCCGGGACCGGTTCACCCCGTTCTTCGCCATCATTCCCTCTGGCCCATGTCTGGGTAGGGTTGACGGTATGGGGTCCTGGGAGAGAAGCGCTTTCGCCGCTCGGGTCGGAACCGCTCTCATCAGGGAAGTCGAAAGTACGCGGAGGCGAGATACCGGCCTTTCGGAAATCATCGATGAGTGCGCCTCCTCTGAGGTGGGCGAGGGTGAGGTCGACGCAAAGGCGCAGGAGTTCGGGGCGGTCGTTCTCAGGGCTGTCGAACTGTGCGGGAACCCGGCGTTACTCGACCCTCTGGACGAGGCCGAGAGAGGGCAGGAGCTCGCTCTTTTCGGGTTCTTGCTCTCCTATCTGCTCGAGAACGAAGCCCATGGCCTCGCGCCGCGTCCTTTGGAGGGCCATGTCGAGCTGGTCGTGCGCAGCCCGGACCCGTACCTCGCGGCGATGGTCTGGATCATGGTCTCGGGGATTCGCATTGCGGGCGAGGGCCGAGGAGGTGCTGCCCGCGCACACCGACCGGCTGCGCGAGGAGGTCGGCGGCTGGTTCGCCCGTCCCGGGCCGGCCGCGCTCGACCTGGTCCAGGGCACGACTGCGGCGCATACGATCGTCTGCCGGTCCGAGTCCGCGCGGGACGTCACGGTGGCGGACATCGCGGTCGGACGGGCCGAGGCACAGGGTGCGGTCGGCGCGCTCCGGGTGGCTCCGGCGGTTCCGGAGGCGGTGGAACGCCTGGCCGCGGCCCTCCGGGAGACGGTGGGCGAGGCGGAAGAGGTGTCGCTGCGGCTGCGCGAGCCGTGGGAGCAGGTTCCGGTCGAGAACCTTCCCGACGCTACCGGACGTTCGCTGGCGCAGGACCATGTGGTCGTACGGCGGCACGGTCGGCGTCCCCGTTTCGGGTTGGCGACGGTGCCCTTTCCCGACCGGGTCGAGGTGCTCGGCGACCCGATGGGCCCGCAGAGCGCGCTCGGCCTCCCCGGAGCCTTCGAGGAGGCCCGGGCCGTCGCGGCTCTGTTCGGCACGGTCCCGGTGGTCCGGGAACAGGTCACCTGGGAACGTCTGCGCTACAGCGCCCGCACCGCCGACCTTCTGTGGCTGTCGACCCACTGTGAACCCGTCCCCGAGCTCGGCGGGGCAGCCGCCCTCCGCCTCCACGACCGCTGGGTGCTGCCCTCAGAACTGGCCGCCCTGGACGTCAACCACCGGCCTGGTCGTGGTGCTGACGATCTGCGGACCGAAGCCGCCCGAACCCTGGCCGCCGGCACGCCCCCCGACACCCACACCATCCGCATCACCTTCCCGGCCCCCTGACCGCAATTGGTCGTGCCGGCCGGGAGGCGTTGGGTCAGGGGGTGGGGGGATCGGCGGCCTGGGTAAGGGTGGCGAGGTTCATGCGGAGGATGTCGAGGGCCAGGTCGGTGTTGATGTGGTCGAGGGTGTCGCCCGCGGTGTGGATGTGGGTGTTGGCATCGTCGGAGCCCTCGATGGTGAGGACCGCGGGGATCGAGGCGTCGATGAACGGCACGTGGTCGCTGTTGAACGGGTTGAGCGAGCTCTGCACGGCCAGCCCCGTGTAGCCGGCCGCCGCGGCGGCGAGGGAGTCGATCAGGCCCTTCGACAGGGCCGCGCCCTCCAGCAGAACGGTGGGCCGGGCGGTGTTGAGGGTGGCGATCATGTCCATGTTGACCACCGCCTTGATCCGGGCCGCCTCGGTGGGGCCGAGGCTCGCGACGTACTGGGTGCTGCCGTGCAGCCCCTGTTCCTCGCCGCCGAAGAGGATGAGGCGGATGTCGTCGTGGGTCTGGTGGCCGGCCAGCACGCGGGCGATCTCCAGGAGGCCGGCCGCGCCGCTGGCGTTGTCGTCGGCCCCCGGGGCGGGGGCGGAGGGACCGCCGGCCAGGTTGACGGAGTCGAGGTGGGCGGTGAGCATCACCAGGCCGCGTACGGCGGGCGCGCCGCTCCCCTGCCGGTCGGCGATGACGTTGTGGCAGCGCCCCGGCCCGACATTGATCGGGGCCAGCCGCGCGATGTATCCGAGCTCTTCCAGGCGGTCCCTGGCCAGGGCGGCGGCCGCGCCGAAGCCCCTGCTCAGCGAGTGGCGGGTGCCGAAGGCGACCAGTTCGCCGAGCACCTCCAGGTAGCGCTCCCCGGACAACTGGCCGGTCAGCGCCTCGATGTACGGGACGGGGGCGCGCTCGGCGCGGGGCAGGGTGCGGAAGACGACGCCTTCGGCGGGCAGCGGCTCGACGCGGAAGCAGACCTCCGCGCGCGGCGCGATGCGCGGGAGAAGGGCGTCGGAGGCGGCGATGATCAGGTACCGGCCCTTGTCCACCAGCACGGGGACGTCGGGGTGCTCGTGCTGGAAGGCCCGCCCGACCTGCGTCACCAGGCGCAGGTCGGCGGGGCGCGCCGGGGCCGGGCGCTCCTCGGGCCGCAGGTCGCTCACGCGGGCCCGCTCGGCGGCGGAGGCCCAGAGGTCGTCGTCTTCGGTCCAGTAGACCAGCGTGTCGTCCAGCCGTGTCCAGGGGAGGCCGGGCGGGGCGACGCGCCCCGCGTCGCCGTCCGGTTCGCCGGTCAGGCGCACGGTGCCGAGTCGCATCTGAGGGCCCCTCCTGGTGTCGGTAAATCTCCGCTCAATTGTGAGCGCGGGACCCCGTCGGGGTCCCGCGATCGGCCGCACCTGTTGGAGCCCCCGATTTCAGCGTGCGGCCGCCCCCACAACCTCCGGGGTCGCGGCGTCCGCCAAGGCGCCGCGCCCGGCCGCGCGCGGCGCGACCCAGAGGCCGGACAGCGCGATGACGAGCCCTGCGGCGAACACCGTCCAGTAGCCGGAGGCGGCGGCGACGAACAGCGCGCTGGTGACGGCGACCGACACGACCGAGAAGACCATCTCGCCCACCTGGAGCGCGGAGCTGTTGACCCCCTGCTCGCCGGGCGCGGACAGTTCGAGCGTGCGGACCGACAGGGTCGGGTACACCAGGCCCATCCCGAACCCGGCCACGATCCATGACGGGTAGGCCAGCGCCACCGGCACCGCGTCGAAGGTCACCAGGCCCATGAGCAGGATGCCGAGGGCGATCGCCGCCGAGCCGCCGAGCAGGTTGGTCTTGCGCCCGAAGACCTCACGGCCCTGCAGCCAGGAGGCGAAGGACCATGTCAGCGCGCCTCCGGTGAGCGCGAGTCCGGCGATGACCGGCGACAGGTCGCGCTCGTTGATGAGCATCAGCGGGATGATCACCTCGGTGGCGAAGAACGCGCCCGCGGCGATGCCGCGCAGGGCCACCACGGCGGGCAGGCCGCGCGCGGCGCGCAGGGTGCCGCGGGGCAGCAGCCGGGGCAGCGCCAGGCCGAGCAGGACCAGCCCGGCGAGCAGCAGGGCGAGGTTGCCGCCGCTGCCGTACTGCATCAGGCCCGCGCCGACGGCGGTCAGCGCGGCCCAGCTCACCTTGCGCAGCAGGCCCGGGGCGGGCTCCGCCTGCCCGCCGGTGATCGGCTGGCCCGCCAGGCCGCGTACCAGCGCGAGTCCGGCCAGGACGGTCAAGGCCGGTACGGCGAGGAACACCCACCGCCAGCCCACGGTCTCCACGATGACGCCGACCACCGCGGGGCCGATCATGGACGGCACCACCCACGCGGTCGCGAACAAGGAGAAGATCTTCGGATGCTGGTCCTCGGGATAGACCCGGGCCACCACCACGTAGAGCGAGACGTTGACCAGCGCGCCGCCGAAGCCCTGCACCAGCCGTCCCGCGATCAGCACCTCCATGGCCGGGGCGAGCCCGGCGAGGAGGAGCCCGCCGCCGAAGGCGACGGCGCCGGTCCACAGCGGGGCGGCCGGGCCGCGCAGGTCGGCCCACCGCCCGCCCAGGACCGTGCCGACGACACCCGCGGCCATGGCCCCGCTGAAGGCGAGGCCGTAGAGTTCCAATCCGCCGAGTTCGCGCGCCACGACGGGCATCGCGATCGCCACCGCCATGTACTCGAAGGCCACCAGTGACACCATCGCCACCAGACCCGCGCTCAATGCTCTCCTCGTCATGGCGGTGACGATACGACCATCGCATACGCGGACACATCAGACAAAAGCCCTAGGGCATGCACGCGTATGGACCTAGGGCCCCCGGGGCCCTAGGTCCAGGAGATCAGCGGACCGGTTCCAGGGCGCGGTCTTCGTAGATCTTGTTGAACTCCACCTGCGGGGTGACGGGCCAGCCGGCGAAGTTGCCCTCGACCTCGGCGCGCTCGGCGGCGTTCGGGTTGGGGTTGGTGCAGCTCGTGCCCGCGCTCGCGCCCGACATCAGGTCGGTGCAGCGCCCGGTGCGCCGGTCGGGCAGGCCGAGGATGTGGCCGATCTCGTGGGTGGCGATCCGCAGCGGGTTGTGGCCCTGAGAGGTGGCCTGCCTGCCCATCCAGACGTATCCGCGGCCCAGGCTGGTGGGTTGCGCCCGGGGCCAGCCGTTGTCGGCGTAGACCACGAAGTCGGCGGGCGTGCCCGCCACGAGCTGGACGTTGGAGACGCTGGAATTCCAGATCTGCGCCGCCTGATCCACCACGCCACGGAACTCTGCGGCGCGGCTGGCATCGTACCTGAGCACCCTCGCCGCGGTGGCAGTGGCCTGGGGGGCAGGCGACAGCACGGCGAGGAAGGCCGATCCCACGATCAGCGCGACGATGGTACGGAGGAACCTTGACACGTGAACCTGTCTCCTCGGGGTAGGGGGTGCGCCGGCGAAACCGGCGGTGGAATCCCGAGTAAGGGATGGTGTCAAGGTAAGCGCGCGCCAGGTCTTCAGGGATGACGCATATTCCCTCTATCATCGTGTTATGTACCGCTGACCAGGGAAAACGCCATGCCCGGATAAGTCCTGACAGCAGGCATGCCCGGCTCCCGGCTCCGGACGGGTCCGGCCACAACGGAAAGCCCGCGCGGAAAGCGCCCCGCATTCGCCCGCCCCGGCGTCGCCTTCCCGCACGGCGCACCGCACAATGAGATCGTGGATCACCCACCGCGCCGGAATAAGGGACACCCGCCGCCCGGCGTGCCACCATGCCACATACAGCGGCCGGGCGGCCGTGAACAGCGAAGGAGGCCACGCCCGCGACCGGGTGATATGTGGCATCGCATATTTCGGAAGGCCGTAACGCCCTATTCTCGCAATACCAAGGAGGCCCATGAACAACGCCGATCCGGCCCAGATCGTCACCCTGACCCACCCCGCCGCGCACGTGGCGCTGATCACCCTGAACTCCCCGCCGGCCAACACGCTCAGCCGGGCCGTCCGGGAGCGGATCATCGAGATCACCGCGGGTCTGCACCGCGACCCTGAGATCCGCTGCCTGGTCCTCACCGGTACCGGCGGCACCTTCACCGCGGGGGCGGACCTGCGCGAGGACATGGGGCTGACGGGCGACCGGATCGACGAGTTCCTGACCGGCTTCGACGGCGTGCTGCACGCCCTTGAGGACTTCCGCGCCCCGGTCATCGCCGCGGTGAACGGCGCCGCCGCCGGCGGCGGTCTGGAACTGGCCCTGGCCTGCGACATCAGGATCGCCACAGCTGGCGCCTTCTTCATCGCCTCCGGCGTCAACGTCGGGCTGATCGCGAGCTTCTGGCGGCTCGCCCGCGTCGTGGGCCTCGGCCCGGCCAAGGAGATCCTGCTGACCGGCGACCGCTACCCCGCGGAGCGGGCGCTGCGGTGGGGGCTGGTCACCGAGGTCCATCCGCCGGGCGAACTCCTGCCCGCCGCCCTGGCCAAGGCCCGGCGCATCGCCTCCCGGCCCCCGCTGTCGGTGGAGGCCGCCAAGGCGTGCGCCGCCCTCGCCCCCGGGCTGACCAGGGAACAGGCCGCGGCGCTGCAGGCGGAGAAGTTCCATGCGATGGTGGCCACCGACGACCACCGCGAGGCGGTCGACGCCTTCCTGTCCGGGCGCGCCGGGCGCTACCGCCGCCGGTGAGGGGCCGCCGCGGTATTACTCGCGGGATACATGACCGTTTCCGAGCCACCGGTTTTCACGGAACCGTGACGCGCCTCAGGTGAAATATCCATTGACAAGAGGCGTTTGCGAATACCGCATTCTGTGGAATTTAATGAGTAAAATAGCCCCCATGCACCCATTTGAGGGGCCGTGGCCGTAATTTTATTATGGGGGCTACTTATCCTGAGAGGGTGCCGTGGAGTTTCGCATACTGGGACCGGTGGAGGTCTGGCGGCCCGGCGGACCGGTCCCCACCGGCGGGTTCAAGCAGCGCAGCGTGCTGGCGTTGCTGCTGCTCAACCTCAACCGGGTGGTCACGTTCGAGCGCATGATCGACCAGGTGTGGGGCGCGCGGGCGCCCGACGCCAGGAACACCGTCCAGCGCCTGGTGTCCCGGCTGCGCAGGGTCATCGAGGCGGACGACGGCCGGGCGCCCAAGGCGTCCCTGGAGACGCATTCGGGCGGCTACCTGTTACGGGCCGACCCCTCGACGGTGGACCTCTACCGCTTCGAGGGGCTGGTGGAGCAGGGCCGTACCGCGCAACGGGCCGGTGACCACGGCCTCGCCGCCAGGCTGCTCCGCGACGGGCTGCGGCTGTGGCGCGGCCCCGCGCTGGTCGGCGTGGCCGACGGGGTGCGCGACGTGCCCGCGGCCCGCCTGGAGGAGGCCCGCCTGCTCGCCCTGGAAGACCGCATCGAGGCCGACCTGACCTCGGGCCCGGAAGAGCCGCTGGTCGCCGAGTTGCGCGAGCTGGTGGCCGACCACCCGTTGCGCGAGCGGATGGTCGGCCTGCTCATGGTGGCCCTGCACCGCTTCGGACGGCAGGCCGAGGCGCTGGAGGCCTACCAGCGGACCAGGCGGCACCTGGTGGAGGAGCTGGGGCTGGAGCCGGGCCAGGCGCTACAGCGCACACACCAGGAGGTACTGGCGGGCGACGTGACGCCGACGGCCACCGGGCGGGTCACGGCCCACCTCCAGGTGCCCGCGCAGTTGCCCGCCGACGTCCCCGACTTCACCGGCAGGGCCGAGCAGGTGCGGCTGCTGTCGGAGATGCTGCGCGGCGAGTCCGAGGGCTCGCCCGTGGTGGTGGCCGCGGTCGGCGGCGGCGGGGGCCTCGGCAAGACCACGCTGGCCATCCACGTCGGGCACCTGCTGCGCGACCGGTTCCCCGACGGCCAGTTGCACGCCAACCTGCACGGGGCCGACGGCAGGGACACCCCGGCCGCCGAGGTGCTCGGCGACTTCCTGCGCGCGCTCGGGGCCAGCGGCGCGCACATCCCCGAGGCGGAGGACAAACGCGCCACCCTGTACCGCTCGATGCTGGCCGGCCGGCGGGTGCTGGTGGTGCTTGACAACGCGCGCGACGCCGCCCAGGTGCGCCCGCTGCTGCCGGGCACGCCGAGCTGCGCCGTGCTGGTGACCAGCCGGGCGCGGCTGGCCGACCTTGAGGGCGTCCGCCTGATCGACCTGGACGTGCTGCCCGCCGAGGAGGCGGTGGAACTGCTCGGGAAGATCGCCGGGACCCGGCGGGTCGCCGCCGAGCCGGAGGCGGCCCTTGAGGTCGTCGCCGCCTGCGGCAACCTGCCGCTCGCGGTCCGTGTGGCCGGGGCGCGGCTCGCCGCACGGCCCGGCTGGAGTCTGGCCACCCTGGCCGCGCGGCTGGCCGACCAGCGCAGACGGCTGGACGAACTACGGATCGGCGACCTCGGGGTGCGGGCCAGCTTCGAACTGAGCTACCGGGCGCTGCGGCCCGGCCAGGCCGCCGCCTTCCGGATGCTCGGCATCCCCAACAGCGCCGACATCACCCTCTCCGCCGCCGCGGCCATGTTCGCCATGCGCGAGCCCGCCGCCGAGGCCGTACTGGAAAGCCTGGTGGACGCCTACCTGATCGAGACCCGCGAGCCCGGCCGCTACCAGATGCACGATCTGATGCGGACCTACGCCAGGCAGCGCGGCAACGAGGAGGACACCGCCGCCGAGCGCTCCGCGGCACTGCAACGGCTGGTCGATCACTACCTGGCGACCGCGCGCACGGTGGACCGGGCGGTGGGGCTGACGCCGGTCGGACGTACCGAGGGCGACCACGGGCCGCACCCGCTCAGCAGGTCCGCGCCCGCCACCCGCTGGCTGCAACAGGAGCGCGCCAACCTGGTCAGCACGATCCTCCAGGCCACCGGTTCCCCCGCGATCCGGGTGCTGCCCATCGCCCGGCTGATGGACTCCATGGGCGGCTTCCTCGGGCGCGGCTTCTTCGGCGAGTGGGAGGAGGCGGCCGGCGCGGTCCTTGAGGCGGCGCTGCGCGACGGCGACGAGCCCGCCGAGATCCTGGCCCGCAACGCGCTGGGCATCCTGGCCGCGGAACGGCGGCACGACCTGCCCACCGCGAGCCGCCACCTGCACCGGGCCTGGCGGCTGTGCCGCGACCTCGGCGACCGGCCGGGGCTGGCCCGCGCACTGAACAACCTGGGCGCGGTCTACACGATGCGCCGCCGCTACCGCGAGGCGGTCGACTACCTGCGCGAGAGCCTGGCGGTACGGCTCGCGCTGCCCGAACCGCTGGGCGTCAGCGCGGTGCTGAACAACCTCGGCACGGTCTACGTGAAGATGGGGGCCTTCGAGGAGGCCGACGCGACGCTGCGCGACGCGCTCGGCATGACCCGCGCCGAGCGCGACCACTACACCGAGGCCAACACCCTCAACTCGCTGGGCAACCTGCGCTACGAGCAGGGCGACCACCGGGCCGCGGTCGAGTTCCACGAGCGGTGCCTGGACATCTGCCGGCGGATGTCGCTGGCCAGGGTCGAGATGCTGGTCAGGGTCGACCTGGCCAAGGCCGAGCGGGCCAGGGGCGACCTCGGCGCGGCGCTCGGGCACTGCGTGACCGCGCTGCGGATCAGCCACGACCTCCGCGCCCCGTACGCCGAGGCCCGCACACTCTACGAACTCGGGCACATCCGGCACGGCCTGGACGAGCCGGAGTTCGGCGACGACGCCTGGCGGCGGGCACTGAAGCTCTTCGAGGAGATCGACGCACCGGAGGCGGCCGACCTGCGCGCCGCCCGGGAGGCCGGCCTCTTCCGCTGGTGAGGCGGGTACGCCCGCACCGGCGCCGAGCTCGTCGGCGGTAGCGAGAAATCGATCTCTCCCAGCGATCATGGGCCGCCCAGGCTTGAGCCCATTCGGCCGCCCCGATCGTCACCATGAGCGACCCACACACGTCGGGACACCTCGATCCGTTACGGTCTATCGACGCCCCGGCGACCCCCGTCCAGTCCCGAACATCAGCTCGACCCGTCGTGGGCGCTGCCCGCGATCAGTTGCAAGGCCGTGCCGGAGCCGCTGGTGGAGGCGGCCAGGGTGGACGGCGCGAGCGCCTGGCGGGTGTTCTGGAACGTCACCGTCCCGCTGATCGGGGTGGAGATCGAGTGCTCCTCCGGCCACTTCGCGCTGCACCGGCTGGTGCTGCTGGACGAGGACGGCGCGGTGGCCGCCGAACGCGACCACGCCGAGCCCGCGGTCGTCACCCGAGGGTCGGTGCTGACCGTCGAAATCCGAGCGAGGCGAGGTTCGACGAAGGCCGGGGCCGGGCGAGCCGCGCTCCGCCCGGCCCCCTTTTCCGCGGAATACGCCAGGAATACACGGGCCGGTTGGATATTCACGCGTTCCATGATGCGTGTCATAGTTCGGTGTACGGAGGGGCCGTCACCGAGCAAGAGGAGCGGAATCCGTGGAACTGGCTTTGCTCCGGTCGTTTCTCGCGGTGTATCGGACGGGGTCCTTCACCAAGGCGGCGGGACTGCTGGCGATCTCACAGCCGACCGTTACCTGTCAGATACGCAATCTGGAAAAGGAGATCGGTCAGTTGCTCTTTTTGCGGACCTCGCGCGGCGCGATCCCGACCGAGGCGGCGGAAGAACTGGCCGAGGAGACCGGCGCGCACATCGACGCGCTGGAGGCGGCGGTACTGCGCCGCCAGGACCCTCTCGACCTCACCGAGCGCACCCTCTCGCTGGCCGGCCCCGCCGACCTGGTCTCGACGCTGCTGCTGCCCGCGCTGGCCGGGCTGATCCATGACGGGCTGCGATTACGGGTGGGCTTCGGACCCACCGACGACCTGCTGGACGACCTTTCCGCCGGTCTGCACGACCTCGTGGTCGCGACGGCGCAACCGCGGCGGCACGGGATCGTCGAAACGCCGCTGATGGACGAGGAGTTCCTGCTCGTGGGGCCGGCGGCGCTGGCCGGCCGGGTGCCGCCCGAGCAGGTCGCGAGCGCGGGCCCGGCGGCGCTCAAGGGGATCCCGATCATCGCCTACGCCGACAACCTGCCCATCGTGCGGCGCTACTGGCAAACCGTCTTCGCCGAGCGCCCGTCGTGCGGCGCGCAGGTGGTGGTGCCCGACCTGCGCGCCGTACTGGCCACGGTCAAGGCGGGCGGCGGGATCTCGGTGGTGCCGTCCTACCTGTGCGCCGGTGAACTCGCGCGGGAGGAGATCCGGCCGCTGCACGAGCCGGCCGCCCGGCCGTTGAACACCCTCTATCTGGCGACCCGTACCGGGGCGAGCGCCAATGTCGTCCTCTCCGCCGTCCATTCACATCTGCTGGCGGAGGCGAAATCGTGGAGCGCGATGAGCGCGGGCGTGCATTCCGATTCGCAGCGGTGACCGCCCGGGCCCCCTCTTCCGGCCACGGGCGGTCCTCCGACGCGCGGATACCGGCCCCTGTTCGGTATCCGCGCGTCCATTCGGCCGCCTGCGTCAGATGAGCAGGAACCGGTCGGTGGTCTGCATCGACACGATCTGGAAGTCCTCGTTGTGCAGCACGGCGGTGTAATGGAACAAATGGCCGCGCACGCCGGTGGCGGGCACCGGGATGTTGAACGTCTGCACCAGCGCGAACCCGTCGCCGGCGCGCTGGAAGGGCGGGGTGCCGAAGCGCTGCGGCGGGATCTGCGGGTCCAGCATGGGCGCGCCGCCGCCGGTGCTGTCGTCGATCGCCGAGACGGTGAGCGTGTACGGCCCGCCGGTCATGGTCTGCACGCCCGCCTCGATCTCCACGACGAGGTCGAAGCTGGACGCCGGCATCTCACCGGCCACCTCCGGAGCGTTAGGCGTCGTGTCGGGAATCCGGCCACCCTTCTGGGTGGTGTGGATCTGGGAGATCCGCGCATTCCTGGGGTTCATGTCGTGCCTTCCGATGCGAAGCGCTGCTTCCACACCTGAACAGAGACACCGACGGCCGATCTGATACCTCCGGAGGCGCATCAACCCGCAGCGGTCAGCGCGAAATCCGCCCCCATGCACACGAACCCGGCGGCCACCGCGGACGACTCGAAGTTCTCTCCGGCGATCTGCGCCTGCGCCTGGGCCAGCGCGGCGGCGGCCGAGTGCCCGGCGGCCAGCAGCTTGTGCATGGCGATCATCAGCGTGGTCGTCTCGGTGTCCAGGATCGACAGCACCGGAGCGATGATCACGCGGGCGCCGAGCGCCATGAAGGTCGCGCTGAGGCCGAGCAGTTCGTCGCCCGCGCGGACCACGAACCGGCCGCTGTCGCACGCGGCCAGCACCACCATCTGCGGCGCGCGGCGCAGCCGTTCCAGGTCGTAGATGGTGAGCGGGCCGTCGGCCAGGCGCAGCGAGGAGAACAGCGGGTTGGTGCCGTGCAGCCGCCCGTGCGCGGCCAGGTGGGCGAGCCGGGCGCCGTCCAGGGCGGTGAGCACCGATTCGGCGGTGGCCGCGCCGTCCACCATGGCGGGCACGGAGTGGATCGACGCCACGCCCTCGGCCTCGGCGCGCGCCCCCGGCAGGCCGGGGCCCGAGGCCGCCAGGATGGGCCCCTCCCCCGCCGGCACGCGGCCCGCCGCGTGCCACAGGGTCGCCGACGGCGCCAGGCTCACCGTACGGCCCGCGCACGACGGCAGCACCGACCAGGGCAGCGCCTGCAGCGACCCGCTGGGGATCAGCACCAGCGGCCGGTCGCCGACCTCGGCGGCCAGCGGGCGCAACAGCGCGGCGTCGAGCCGGGCCGCGGCGTCGCGCAGCATCGCCGCCGCGGCGGGCCTGCTGCCCGGCACCTGGTGGTGACGGGCCAGCCGGCGCAGCGCGAACGGCACCCGCTCGGCCAGCGACCTGATCGGCCCGTACGGCCCCAGCCGGTGCAGCCGCACCCGCTCGTCCACCACCGTGACCGCGTGCAGCGCGTCGTCGAGCTGGACGAACTCCACGAGCGCGCACCCGGACAGCGCCCCGGCCACCTCCCGGGCCGACACCACGGCCGCGGCCGCCGGTGAGCCACCGGCCTGCCTGCGGCAGTAGTCGCGGATCTCCCGTTCCAGCGCCACCTGCCGGTGGACCAGCCGCCCGACGGGCGCGTCATTGGCCCGCCGCTCGTTGATCTCCCCCGACAGCGCGCGAAGCTGGGCCAGGGAGTCGGCCAGGTAGGGGTCGTCCGGCGGGCGCGGCGGCTTCTGCAGCAGGTGCCTGGCCCGGCCCCGCTCCGCCCAGGTGAGCACGCGGGCCGCGTCGCCGCTCTCCAGGGCCATCCGCAACCCGAGGTCGGCGACCTCCACCCGGTAGCGCGAGGCGTGCGCCCGCAGGTCGGTCGCGCCCAGGGTGGCCCGGTGGTCGTCGTGGACGCGCAGCGCCGTACCGATGGCGACCGCCGCGCCCCTGCGGTCGCCCCGCGCCAGCCGGGACAGCGCCTCGGCGTGCCAGGCCCGGACCCGCAGGATCGCCGGGCCGCGGTTGCGCCCCCGGCCCGCCTCGGCCAGCTCCCGGCCGCCGCGCTCGGCCCAGCCGTGCCGCAGCGCGAGCTGACCGGCCAGCATCCGCGCCTCGGTCACCGACCCCGGCCAGCCGGCGGCGGCGAGGTCGGCGGCGCAGCGCTCCATCCGCCCGACGGTCACCGCGGGCGGCACGCCGCCCGCCACCCGGGAGCGCAGCATCACGAACCGGGCCAACGCCGCCCACCGGGACCTGCGCTGCCTGCCGAACTCCACGGCCGCCTGCCCCGCCTCGCGTACCGCGCTGACGTGGTCGTCCTCCAGGAAGGCGACCCGGGCCAGCAGCAGCCGGGCCTCGGGCAGGCCGATCCCGCGCCGCCTGCGCTCGAACTCCGCCACCGCCTCCTCGGCGGCCTCCCTGGCCTCGGCGATCAGCCCGGCCGAGAGCAGCAGCTCGCTGCGGTCGACCAGGATCCAGCAGACCTGGTGGGTGTCCAGCGCGCGGAACCGCCGCTCGGCCAGGTCCAGGTGGCGCAGCGCGGCCGGGACCTCGCCGCGCATGGCGTTGACCCAGCCGATGTTCAGTTGCACGATCGCCGCCGACAGGTCCAGGTCGAGTTCCTGGCACAGCGCCTCGGCCTCGCGCAGGTCGGCCTCGGCGGCGGCGAACTCCTGGCGGTAGCCGTGTACGACGCCTCGGTTGGACAGCACCCGCTGCAACCACAGCCGGTCGCCCGCCCTGCGCAGCACCGGCACCGCCACGCGGTACCTGCCCAGGGCCTCCTCCGGCCGCTTGAGGTGGTTGTAGATCACCCCGCGCTGGGCCTCGGCCCGCGCCCTGCCCACCCGCGAAAGGGCGGGCAGCGCCCGGTCGATCTCCCGCATCGCGTACGGGATGCGCCCGCGCAGGCACCACACGAACGCGAGCCGGACCCGCGCCTCCGCCGCCAGCTCGGCCGATCCGGCCCGGAGGGCCAGCTTGATCGCCGCGCGCAGGCGCCGCTCGGCCACGTCCAGGTCGTCCAGGTGGAGCCCGGCCACCCCGAGCGCGCGCGCCGCCACGGAGGCCAGGGCGAAGTCGCCCCGGGCGCGCGCCCGCTCGACGGTCTCCCCTGCGATGATCGTCAGACGGGCCGGGTCGGCTTCGGCCAGCCGCAGCAACTCGGCGCCTGCGTCGGAAGGGCTCGTGTCCACCATCGAAGTCTTTCGCAAGATCTTTTGCCTGTGATGTATCAATCGGGCGACATCCCGCCTCTGTGGATGACGACGGTTGCTCCATCAGGAGGGGCAGAGAGGATGGCCATGCAGCTCAACGGCATAGTCCGCCGCGAGACCGAGGCGTTCCACGCGACTCGCGTGGTGGTGGACCTGAAGGACGAGAGCCTGCTGGACAAGGAATTGGCGGATCTCCATGTGCATACGGCCGAACGGGAGGAGAGCGAGCCGCTGGGGCTGGCGCTGCGCGAACTCGACGGCCTCGAAGCCGCGATGGAGAATCTCCCCAACCGGACCGAACTGATCGGCCTGGCCAAGAAGGCGGGTGAGGGCACCTACTCAGCCCATGAAGAGCTGACCCATCTTGACCTGCTGCTCTTCTATATCCGCCGGAAATACTCGGGCACTCACTCAGGCTGGCATCCAACGGTGGCCAAGGAGCGCTTCTACGAGAACCCCGAGGGCTCGCCGTACAGCGGGGGCAACACCGGCCACCCCCGGCCGCTCAAGACCGGCGAGTCGTTCGCGCTGCCGGCGCGGGTCGACGCGGACCGGCCGCCGGTCCGGGTCGGCGTGATCGACACGCCGCTGTTCGCGCACGAGGAACTGGCCGGGCGCTACCTGGCCGCGCACGACGGGCTGCTGCCGCGCGCCTCCGATTGGGTGTCCTTCGGCGGGCACTGCCTGCTGGTGTGCTCGCTGGCCGCCGAGCAGGCGCCGAACGCGGAGATCGTGATCAGGCCGGTGCTCGACCCCGACACCCTGACCACCACCTCCTGGACGCTCGCCAAGGAGATGGTCCAGGCCCAGACCGACGAGTTGGACGTCCTGGTGATGGCGCTCGGCGGCCCCACCGCCGACGGTGAGGAGCCGCTGGTGCTGGCCCGCGCCTGCGAGCGGACCCCCGGCGTGGTGAAGGTCGCCGCGATCGGCAACCACGGGCGGCCCGACGACTGGTGGAGCGGCGCCTTCATCGGCGAGGAGATCGGCCGTTCCCCCCTGGACCCGACCGTCCCGATGTGGCCGGCGGCCGGCCCCACCGTGATCGGCGTCGGCGCGCTCAACGAGGAGGGCGGCCGGGCGTTCTTCTCGCCGAGCCAGGAAGAGGCCCCCTGGACCGACTGCTGGGCCCCGGGCACCAACCGGCGTGGCCTGTTCCTGCCAGGTGATGTGGAAATGGTGCGGATGAATTACGATTCGGGCACCGTCGAGCGGACCGGGGAGATCACCGACTTCGGCCACGGATACGCCGAGTGGGACGGCACCTCCTTCGCCACGGCCCATGTGGGCGGGGCGATCGCCGCCATCGCCCAGGACCGGGGCGTGAGCGCCAAAGAGGCCGCGCGCATCCACCTGGCCCGCGGCTGAACCGGAGGGGAGACGGCGGCGGATCAAGGCAAGGGAGGCGCGATGCCGACGGACCTGGCGGTCTCCGCCCTGGTCACCCGGGCGAACATGGGCGACCAGGGCGCGTGGAACGATCTCGTCGAACGGTACGCGTCGATGGTGTGGTCGATCTGCCGCCAATACCGGCTGGACCGGCGCGATACCGACGATGTGGCCCAGCAGGTGTGGATGGCCGCGGTGGAGCATCTGGGCGAACTGCGCGACCCGGGCAAGCTCGGCGCATGGCTGGCGATCACCGCCAAACGCGAGTGCTCCCGGCTGCTGCGGTCCAGGCACCGCGGCGAGACCGCCGAGGATCCGCTGGGCTTCGACATGACCGCCGACGAGCGGACCGGCCCGATCGAGGAGGAGGTGGAGACGGCGGAGCGCAACGCCGTGCTCCACGCGGCGTTCATGACGCTGCAGCCGAGATGCCGCCGGATGCTCGCGCTCCTGCTGGACGAGCTGCCCTACCAGGAGATCAGCGCGCGCCTGGGCATCCCGATCGGCAGCGTCGGCCCGACCCGGGCGCGTTGCCTGGCCAAACTCCGCAGCGACCCCGCACTGGCCGCTTTGATGGAGTCCGAGACCGAGCCGTCCAGAGGTGAGCGCCATGTCTGAGCAGTGGAGCGACGAAGAGCTGCTGGCCCGGCTCGGCGCGGCGTTGAATGCCGTGGACAGCGTGCCGCGCGACTTCGTCGAGGCGGCCAAGACGGCCTTCGCGTGGCGCAACATCGACGCCGAGCTGGCCGAGTTCGCCGAGCTGGCCTACGACTCGGAGTTCGGCGGGGAGAACGCCCTGGCGCTCACCAGGGCCGCCGACTCGGCGTCCCTGCGGGCGCTGACGTTCGTGTCCAGGGAGCTGACGATCGAGATCGAGGTGACCGAGGACACCCTCATCGGGCAGCTCGTGCCGCCCCAGCCGGGGCGGATCCACCTGCGCGCCGAGTCGGGGGCGGTGTGCGAGACCACCATCGACGAGGTGGGGTTCTTCGCCATCGGCGCCAAACCGGCCGAGCGGTTTCGGCTGCACTGCCGTACGGCGACCGGCATCGCGGTCTCGACCGGCTGGATCACCCTGTGATCGGCGGGGCGGGGGCCGCCGTGGAGCCGCGCCGTACCAGCTCGGGCGGGCCGTCGATGAGGTGACCGCAGGCCGGGCCGTCCAGGTCACCGTCCATGATCAGCTCCGCCGCCCGGCCGCCCAGCTCGCGCAGCGGCAGGCGCACGACCGTCAGCGGCGGGGCACAGTACGCGGCGAACCACGCGTCGTGGACGGCGACCACGGACAGCTCGCCCGGCACCGCCACCCCCCGCTCCCGCGCGGCGGCCAGCGCGCCCACGCACCCGACCACGTCGGCCGCCACGACCGCGCTGGGGCGGCCAGGCGGCGCGAGCAGCGCGCCCATCGCCGCGTGGCCGTCCGCCGCGCCCCACCCGCCGGAGACGATCCACTCCTCGCGGACCATCAGCCCGCGCTCGCGAAGCGCCGCGGTGAAGCCCGCCAGGCGGCGTACCGAGGCGTCGCCGGCCGCGTCGCGGCCCACGAAGCCGATGTCGCGGTGGCCGAGTCCGGCCAGGTGCGCGACGGCCAGTGCCGCGGCCCGCTCGTCGGCGAGCCGGATGCCGGGCACGCCCGCCCGCGGCCGGTCGCCGACCAGCAGGACGGGCAGGTGCGCGGCGGCCCGCGCGGCGAGGTCGTCGTCGAAGCCGCCCAGCCACAGCAGCCCGTCGACGCGCCCCTCCCCCGCCAGCCGGTCGAGCGCCGCGGCGCCGGCGGCCGGCTCGGGCGGACCGGCCAGCAGCAGCGCCTGCCCGCGGGCGGCGGCGGCGAGCCGCGCGCCCTGGATGATCTCGGCGTGCATCGGGTCTCCCACGTCCCGCGCGACCAGCCCGAGCGCCCCGGCCCTGGCCAGCCGTAGCGCACGGCCGGAGACGTGCGGGACGTACGCGAGGTCGGCGGCGGCCCTGAGCACCCGCTGCCGGGTGCTCTCGCGTACCCGCAGCCCGGGGTCACCGGTGAGGATCCTGGACACCAGCGACACCGACACCCCTGCCCGCGCGGCGACGGCGGCCAGCCCCGGCGGCCTGCGCACCTGTACCAGCCCTCCATATAGAGGAAAGTTCGGTATAACGTTTTCCCACTGATATAAAACGTTATACCCTAGCTCTCATCGGTCACAAGACGCGGAAATTGGGCCTGTTGCGGTTCACAGTCAGACTCCACTCTCAGTTGCAGGCGTGAGTCACACCCCCAACCTCACGCCGTGGAGGAACTGGTGAAACACCGATTAACGTTCCTGCTGGCCGTCCTCGGAGTGCTCTGCCTGACCGGCGGCACCGTGGCCGGGGCCACCGCCGAACCACCGCCCAACAAGCAGTACCGGGTTCAGGGGCCCGCCGACGCGAAACAGCGCAGTTCGGTCGCGGCCACCGGTGCCGCGATCGAGGAGATCGCCGACAGGTCGGTACTGGTCACCGCGACCGAGGCCGAGGTCACGGCGATCAGGAGACTCGGCTACCAGGTCGTGGAAGTGCCGCGCCCTCGATACCCGTCCGGCGCCGGTGTCGCTGACTTCCCGCCGTCGGACTCCAGGTACCACAACTACGCCGAGATGAACACCGAGATCAACGCCATCGTCGCGGCGCACCCCGGCCTGGTGAGCAAGTTCACCTACGGCACGTCCTACCAGGGCAGGCAGCTCGTCGGCGTCAAGATCAGCGACAACGTCGGCACCGACGAGGCCGAGCCGGAGATCCTCTTCACGGCCCACCAGCACGCCCGCGAGCACCTCACCGTCGAGATGGCGCTGTACCAGATGCACCTGCTCGCCGACAACTACGCCACGGACGCGCGGATCAGGGGCCTGGTCGACTCCCGGGAGATCTGGATCCTGCCCGACCTCAACCCCGACGGCGGCGAGTACGACATCGCCTCCGGCACCTACCGCTCCTGGCGCAAGAACCGGCAGCCGGCCGGCAGTGCGGTGGGCACCGACATGAACCGCAACTGGAACTACCGGTGGGGCTGCTGCGGCGGCTCCTCGCCCACGCCCTCCAGCGAGACCTACCGTGGCACCGGCCCCGAGTCGGCCCGCGAGGTCAAGGCCACCGCCGACTGGGTCCGCAGCCGGGTGGTCGGCGGCAAGCAGCAGATCAAGGCGCACATCGACTGGCACACCTACAGTGAGCTGGTCCTGTGGCCCTACGGTTACACCTACGCCGACACCGCCCCCGGGCTGACCGTGGACGACCGCAACGCGCACGCCACGCTGGGCCGGAGCATGGCCGGCACCAACGGCTACACCCCCGAGCAGTCCAGCGACCTGTACATCACGGACGGGACGATCAACGACTGGATGTGGGGCGTCTACAAGATCTTCAGCTACACGTTCGAGATGTATCCGCGCTCGGCCAGCCCCGGGTTCTACCCGCCGGACGAGCAGATCGTGCCGCAGACCACCCGCAACCGGGAGGCGGTGCTGCGGTTCCTGGAGTACGGGGACTGCGTGTACCGGATCATCGGCAAGGAGTCGCAGTACTGCTGAGCGGACCCAAGGGGTGAGCGCCCGTCAGGGCGGACGCCCCTGCCCATAACACCGGTCCCCAACGGCCGCCGTACCCCCTGGGGGCGGCGGCCTTCGGGGGCGGCTCAGCGCCTGCGCCTGCGGGCCGTCAGGAAGGCGGCGGCCCCGCCGATGGCGAGCGCCGAACCGCCCGCCGCGGCGGCGATCACGCCCGGGGCGGGGCCGGCGGGCGCGGGCTCGCTGTGCGCCCGGGTCTCCATGCCGGGAGCCGGCGGCGTGACCTGCGGCGAACCGCGGTCGGGCACCGGCGAGGGCACGGCGGGAGCGGGCTCGGGCACGGCGGAGGCCTCCGGGGCGGGCGACGTGGCCTCGGCCTTCCGGTCCGGGCGGGGCTTGGGCTTCTTGGCGGAGATCAGCGGCCCCGGGTCGCCCAGCGCCTTGATCAGCTTTTGGGAGATCTCGTCCATGCCCGTGCCGTCACCTGCGCGCAGCGCGCGGGTGCCCGCCGGGACGCGGCGGTTGCCGGAGCAGAGCATCGTGGTCAGCCGGCCCTGCTCCTTCTTGGCGAACACCAGATAACGCGCGCCCCGCTCGAAGGAGTATCCGCACGCCGGGCTCTGCGCGGGCGTGGACACCTTGATCAGGGCCTGCCGCCCGCCCTTGTAGACGTGATCGGCCCGCAGCGTCGCCGTCACCTGTCCCTCGTCGATCGCCGGCTTCTCCGGCCGCACGCTCACCACGGTCGCGGTGAACACAGCCGCCGACTGCCGTACCGACTCCGCCGGGGGAAGCTCGGCGCACGTGCAGGCGCAGGCCGTGCCCGCTCCGGCGACGACGAGACCGGACACCATGCCCGCGACCGCGAGCAGTCGTAACACCACCATGCCCTCCTTTACGTACGGCGGGCCCGTTCCGTTCATCCTTCCCCTCAAGCCGCGTTCGAGCGCGGCATCACGACCGGGCGCGATGATGACCGCAACAGGCGAGTCAAAGGAGGCATGACCCGATGTCAAGCGATGAAGTCGCCTATCTTCGTGCGGCCGGAGTGGGATTCGCCGTCGATCTGACCACTCCTGTCCCCACCGTGCTGCACTGGGGTGAAGACCTCGGGGAGTTGTCGCCGGGAGGGCTCGCCGCGCTCGCGCTGACCGGCGGCCCCGCCGTGCCGATCAACTCGCTCGACGTACCGCGGCTGCTCTCGGTCTGGCCCACCGAGGCAGAAGGCTGGGTGGGCACCCCCGCCCACCTGGGCCATCGGGGCGGCTCCGGGACGACGCCCCGGCCCCGGCTGGCCAGGGCCGAGCAGCGCGACCTGCCCGACGGCGGCGGGGAGCTGGTGCTCCTGCTCGACGACGACATCTCCGACCTCGACATCACGGTCGTCTACCGGCTCGACGCGCACGGCGTGCTCGCGGTCACCGCGACGCTGAAGGCGTGCGCCGCCCGCCCCGACTACGACCTCGCGGGGGTCACGGCGATGCTGCCGATCCCGCGCCGGGCCGCCGAGGTGCTCGACTTCACCGGCAGGTGGCTGCGCGAACGCTCGCCGCAGCGCCGCGCGCTCACCCACGGGGCGCACGTCCGCGAGGTCCGCCGCGGCAAGCCGGGCACCGACTCGCCCTACCTGATGGTGGCCGGGGTGCCCGGGTTCGGGTTCCGGTCCGGTGAGGTGTGGGCCCTGCACGTCGGCTGGAGCGGCGACCAGCGTTACCTGGCCGAGCGGCTGCCCGAGGGGGCCGGGGCGCACGCCGGGGTGATCGGCGGCGGCGAGCTGCTGCGCCCCGGCGAGGTACGGCTGGCGCCCGGGGCCGAGTACCAGACGCCCACCTGCTACTTCGCCTGGTCCGGCGCCGGGCTCGACGGGCTTTCCGCGCGCTTCCACTCGATGCTGCGCGCCCGCCCGCACCACCCGGTCTCCCCGCGCCCGCTGCTGCTGAACACCTGGGACGCCGTCCACTTCGACCACGACCTCGACCGCCTGCTCGCGCTGACCCAGACGGCCGCCAAGGTGGGCGTGGAACGGGTGGTGCTCGACGACGGCTGGTTCCGCGGGAGGCGCGACGACACGGCCGGGCTGGGCGACTGGTACGTGGACGAGACCGTGTGGCCCTCGGGCCTGACCCCGCTGGTGGAACGGGTCCGCGAGCTGGGCATGCAGTTCGGCCTGTGGTTCGAGCCGGAGATGGTCAACCTCGACTCCGACCTCGCCCGCGCGCACCCGGAATGGCTGCTCGCGCCGTCGGCGGGGGTCGGGCCGCCCTCGCGCCAGCAGTACGTGCTCAACGTCGCGAACGACGGCGCCTGGGAGTACCTGCTGGGCCGGATGGACGAACTGATCTCCGAATACCGGATCGACTACATCAAGTGGGACCACAACCGCGAACTCCTCGAAGCGGTCAGCCGCGAGCCCGGCGGGCGGGACCGCCCCGGGGTGCGGGCCCAGACGCTGGCCACCTACGATCTGATGGACAGGCTGCGGGCGCTGCACCCCGGCCTGGAGATCGAGTCGTGTGCCAGCGGCGGCGGGCGGATCGACCTCGGCGTCCTGCGCCGCGCCGACCGGGTGTGGGCCTCCGACTCAAGTGACCCGGTGGAACGGCAGATGATCCAGCGCTGGACGGGCCAGCTCGTGCCGCTCGAACTCATCGGCGCGCACTTCGGCGCCGAGCGCGCGCCGAGCACCCGGCGGTTCACCAGCGACACCTTCCGGCTGATCACCTCGCTGTTCGGGCACGCGGGCATCGAACTCGACCTCACCGGGCTGACGCCCGACCAGATCACCAGGGTGAGCGCGTGGGCGGCGCTCTACAAGGAGTTCCGGCCACTGCTGCACAGCGGCGAGGTGGTGCGCGCCGACCTGGTCAACGACGAGGAGTTCCTGTACGGCGTGCTCGCCCCCGGCTCGGCCGCCGCGCTGTACTGCTGGGCCCGGGTGGCCACCTCCGCCGAGCTCCAGTCGGGCCGGGTGCCGCTGCCCGGCCTGTCCCCCGGGCACGACTACCGGCTGCGCGTCCGCACCGACGTCGGCGCGCCCGGCGGGCGGCACCGGCAGCCGCCCGCGTGGGTGGCCGCCGCCCTGACCGGCTGGATCGACGTACCGGGCCCGGTGCTGGCGACCGCGGGCCTGCCGATGCCCACCCTCGACCCGCAGCAGGCCATGCTGATCGAGGTGCGCAGGCGGTAGCCGAGCCGGGCGCGGCGGGTCAGGCGCCGGTGGTGAGCCCGTCGGCGAGCAGGGTGAGCAGCCGCGAGCGCCGCTCGGGGTCGTCCGGGGTCTGCTCGCCCACCCAGGCGATGGCGCCGGCCATGGCCATGACATCGGCCGGGGCGACGTCGGCGCGGATCTCCCCGGCGTCCTGGGCGCGGCGGATCAACGCCGCGCCCGCGGTGTTCAGGCGGTGGCAGGAGGCGGCCAGCTCCGAGGTCTCGTCCCGGAGGGTGGCCATCACGGATGCGGGCAGGCCACGGTAGATGAACGCGCGCTCGGTGAAGGCGGTGAGCCAGCGCCACAGCGCGGCGCGCGGCGAGGGGTCGGCGAGCAGCGCGCCGGCCTCGGCCGCGAGACCTTCCATGCGGTCGTGCAGCAGCGCTTCGAGCAGCGCCTCGCGGGTCGGGAAGTGCCGGTAGAGAGTGCCGATGCCCAGCCCCGCGCGGCGGGCGATCTCCTCCAGGGAGGCGTCCGTGCCGTGTTCGCTGAACATGGCGTGCGCCGTGGCCAGCAGCGACTCGTAGTTGCGGCGGGCGTCGGCGCGCATCCGGCGCAGACCGGGCGGGCTCATCGGCTGCTCCTCGATGGACGAGACGGAGGCGTCCTCATCTTAACCGCGAACCCGCCCGATCCGGCCCGGCGGCGGGCCGGGCCAGCCGGGCGCGGATGGAGGCGGTGGTGACCGAGCCGGTGGCGTCGCGGTCGAGCTTGCCCCGCCGTACCAGGTCGTGTACGCCCTGGCGGGTGATGCCGAGCATCGCGGCGGCGACCGAGGCCGGGACGGCCGACGCGCCCGGGTGACCGGCCCGCCTGGCGACCGCGCGGCCCAGCGGGGTCGCCCACCAGCCCGGCGGGGGGTCGAACGGCGCGTCGCCCGGATAGACCGCGGCGATCAGGCGGATCGCCAGCAGCTTGGCCGCCTCGTCGTCGCCGCCGAGCAGCACGTCCGCCCAGGCCGCGCTGTGGTCCGCGAGCAGCGCCCGCAGCCGCCCGCCCTCCGGACCCGCCTCGAAAAGGATCTCCAGCGGATCGAGCAACCGGCCACCGACCAGCCGCCGCAGGTCATCGGCCAGCGCGCGCCGCTCGTCTTCCATACCGCCTCCCGGGGACACTATCCGGCCCTTGCCACCGGAGGTCAAGCGGCGGTCGAGGGCTACCGGAGCGGGGGCAGGACGTCCTTTTGCAGGTCGAGCAGGTGATCGGTCATGGCCACGGCGCGCGGGTAGGAGTCGACCACCGGGTCGAGCAGCACCGCCTGTAGCAGGGCGTCCTTCGACCGCTCCCGGTACGCCTCGATGATCAGTTTGTGGATGGAGAGCTGGGTGCGCAGCAGGGCCGCCAGCGCCTCGGGCAGCGGGCTCATCCGGCGCGCCCGGATGCCGCCCGCGTCGGCCACGGCCGGGACCTCCACCACCGAGTCGGCCGGCAGGTTGGGGACGGCCCCGTCGTTGACGACGTTCACCGCGTCGATCATTCGTTCCTCGCAGGTCAGCCCCTCGATGACGGGGATGCCGAACTCGATCGACGGTTCGAGCGGGGCCTCGCTCGGGTCGTCCGGCTCGCCGGGCCGCTCCTTCGGTGGGCCCGGCCATGGTCCGCCTGTGTGGCGGTCGGTGAGCTCATAGATGAACTTCGGCGGCTCGCCCGTCTCCCAGGGGTGGCCGCGGGCGGGGTCGTAGTAGTATTGGACGCCGGAGAGCACGAAGTCGTGTCCCCACGCCAGGTACTCCCCGTAGTGGTTGGAGCTGGGCGAGGGCCAGCGGCCGAAGCGGCGCAGGATGATCCGGCCGAGGGCGAGTTCCTGCCAGCGGGCGAGTTCGTCGCCGCGTGCCTCGGTCTCGCGCAGCCGCGGGTACAGGTCCTCGCCGGTACGGCGGTCGCGCAGCGACTCGAAGACGGTGAAGTGGTTGATGCCCGCCGCCCACGCCTCCAGGTGCTCATCGGCGAGCCCGAGCAGCCGGCAGACCTGCCGGCGTCCGGTGACGATGCCGTGGCACAGCCCCGCCGCCTTGACGCCGGTCAGCGATGAGACCGCCTCGACCAGGCGGTTCTCCGGGTTGGTGTAGTTGAGCAGCCACGCGCCGGGGGCCAGCCGCTCGATCGCCCGCGCGACCTCCATCATCGGCGGGAGGTTGCGCAGCGTGTGGAAGATGCCGCCGACGCCGCCGTTCTCGCCGTAGGGCTGCTTGAACCCGTACATCCGCGGCACGTGGAAGTCCATCGCCCAGTAGTGCTCGCGGCGATGCTCGAACGCGGTGATCACGAAGTTCGCGCCCTGGACCGCGGTGTCCAGGTCGGCGGTGGCCGAGATCCGGTGGCCGCGGCCGAGCCGGTCGTTCAGGTGGCGGGCGTAGCCGAGGGCGCGTTCCAGGGCGGCGGAGTCGAGGTCCATCAGGCGGACTTCGAGCGGCAGCGCGGAAAGCGGCTCGGACAGAAATACGTCGCGCAGCGTGGCGGGCCCGAAGCAGCGGCTCCCGGCCCCGATGAGTGCGATTTTCACCATTGACTCCACACCATCGGATTCCACGCGGAAGTGTGCGGCAAACCTGCCGGGAGGCGTCCCTCGCGCGGGGCGCGTCAGGGTGGCCCCGGGAGGCACCTGGACCTGGCCGGGGAAGCCGGCCGCGCGCGCCGAGGACACCGGGTCCGGCCGGGGTTCCGGCTCGGGTTCCGGCTCCGGCTCGGGATCTTCCGACGGTTCTTCGGAACGTTCCTTCGTCAGTTCTTCGGCCGCTTCTTCGGTGCGCTTGTCCGTGGACTCCTCGGTCGATCTCTCCGGCGGATCGGCGGGCGGCGGAGGCACCATCGTGACGCTGAGCGCGGTGGGCCGGTCGTTGATGTGAAAAGGGTCGGGTAACAGCCAGGCCACGATGGCGATGATCAATGCGATGACACCGATGAAAACGGTCCAGCCGGCCTGATCTGACATTTCCCCGCCCCTGTGCGTCCGCCCCGGAACGTATGGCACCACGTATCCAATGGCTTGGGAAGTGGCTTCACATCACGTCCCGGAGTCGGGTGCGCATCGGGTGCGATCACACCAGGCGGACTACCGGGTCACCCTGCCTCGTCCGGGCGCTTGCGGCCGATCGCCAGCCACACACCGCCGCCGACCACGACGACCACGACGACCGCGGCCACCGCGAGCCAGATCCAGCCGGGCGTGCCCCCCTGACCGCCCGTGTCGTCGCCGGACGCCGCGACCGGCGAGGCGGGCTCGGTGGCGGGCCCAGAAGAAGGCTCGGCGGTGGGCTCGTCGCTGGGCTCACTGGTGGGCTCATCGCTGGGCTCGGCGCTCTCCTCCGCCGGGGCGGTCAGTTCGAAGGGGATCTCACCCTCGATCGGGTGGCCGTCCGACGAGACCACCCGCCAGGCGATCACGTAGCGGCCGGACTCCAGCGGCACGGGCACGGCGGTGGTGACCTTCTGGTCCTCGGTCTCCGGCTTGTCGACCTTCACCGCCTTGTCCCCCGGCCCCCGCAGGACGACCACGGGGAACTTGACGCCGGAGGTGAACTCCAGCTCGATCTCCTTCAGCTCCGACACCTTGGCGTCCTTGGCGGGCGAGCTGCTCTTGAGCCGGTCGTGCGCCAGCGCGCCGGGGGCGGCGACGGCGGTGAGGGCGAGGAACAACGCGCAGCCGAGCACCACCGCGAGGCCACTGCGCGCGAAACGCGGCACGATTGCCATCGTTTTCTCCATCTAGGACGACGGCCCGGATTTCCGGGCCTTTCGGACGTACGGCACGAAGATCGCGTCCGGGGCACGCTTCCGCGGCCCGGCACGATCCGGGCACGCCGGCGGCCGTCACCCCCGCGTCGCGAAGACCAGCGGGGCGGTCCGGCCGGCGTGGCGGCGCGCCGGAGGGCCGCGCCGGTGGATCGGCGCGGCGACGTCCAGGGCGCCGATCGGCGCGGGCGCGTCGGACGGCACGGCCGGCCGTACCGGCCCGGCCTGCGGGCACGGCACGGTGAGCGCGAGCCGGCCGGGCACGGGCGGGACGGGCATCCCCCACAGCCGCGCCATCAGCCACAGGGCGCTCTCGCCCCGATACAGCCACCACCCGGTGAGCAGGGCGACCACGAGATGGGCGGCGGTCATCCCGCCACCGGGGTGGAGATGCCATCCACCGGGAACCCCGAGCGGGACAGGCGGCGGATCGGCGGGGAGCGGCGCCCGGTCGAAGAGTTCGTGCAGCACGATCTGCGCCGCGATCGTCGCGCCCAGCACGACGCCGAGGCCGCGCTCGCGGCCGCTCAGCACCCATGCCAGCGCGAACGCTCCCGCCGCGCCCGCCGCGAGCACCCCGGGGGCGACGAATCCGCCCCCGGCGAAGGCGTGCCCGCCCACCGAGACCATGACGCAGACCGCCGCGAAGACGGCGGACCGGGCCAGGCGCGTGGAGGACAGACACGAAGTCACCCCGCCATCCTGACAGCCGCCCCGAGCGGTGGTCCAGCAGGCACCACCGCACCGGGCCGTACCACCGGCGCCCCTCCTGGCGCCCTCCTGGTCTGGGCAACGCATCGGTCACGAAGAGCGCGAGGTCATATACTCAGAGTCATCACGCGTTCACGGGCCCGGCCGTTCCCCTCGATCGGTGAGGCCCGCACCACTTGCCCCGGTGCCGCCGATCATGGCGCGCAGTCCAAGGAAGGAAGACCGCTTGGCTCCTCCCCTCCCTGAAAGGAGGGGATTCCTGCTTCACCGCCGACCGCCCGCCGAGGAGGACTCCCCTTGAGGACTTACACCAGCTCCACAGGCGTTTCAGCTCTCCGCCAGCCCGGCGGCGAGGATGTTCTTGGCCGCGTTGACGTCCCGATCATGGACGGCCCCGCAGGAGCACCGATTCCTCGTCTGCCTGAAGGTGGGGGTTTCCTCGGAGGTGTCCGATGAGCGATGGAGATCGAAGCCCGACCCTGCGCCTGCGCCGGCTAGGCCGTGAGATGCGCAGGCTGCGCGACGCCGCGGGGATGACCATCCAGCAGGCCGCGGACGAGCTCGAATGGTCGACGTCGAAGATCTCCCGGCTGGAGAACGGCCTGACCAGGCGGCCGGACGTCCATGTGATCCGGGTCCTGTGCGCGGCCTACCAGGTCGAGGACGAGCAGATGGTGAACGGCCTGGTCACGCTCGCCCGCGAGGCGCGTCACCCCGCCTGGTGGACGGTCTACCGAGACGTCTTCCGCGGCCCGTACGTCGGGCTGGAGGCCGAGGCGGCGGCGATCAGCTCCTACCAGCTCGGGCTCATCCCCGGCCTGTTGCAGACCCCCGACTACGCGCGCGCGATCACCCGGGCGGCCAGCGTCCGCGACTCGGCGGAGGTGGAGCGCCGGGTGGCCGCCCGCATGGAGCGCCAGCGCATCCTGGAGAAGGACGACCCGACCAGGCTGTGGGCGGTCATCGACGAGGCCGCCCTGCTGCGCACGGTCCACCTGCCGCAGGTCCACGCACGGCAGTTGCGCCGGCTGATCGAGACCAGCCCGCTGTCCCACGTCAAGCTGCAGGTCCTGCCGATGTCGGCGGGCCCGCACGCGGGGCTGGCCGGGCAGTTCGTGATCCTCGACTTCCCCGATCCCACCGACCGCAGCATCGTCTATCTGGAGACGCCCGCCGACGGGCTCTATCTTGAGGAGACCGGTGAGCTCGACCGGTTCCGGCTGATGTTCCGGCACCTCAGCGACTCGGCGCTGAGCGCCGACGCCTCGATCGCGTACCTCTCCAACCTGGTCGATCGCCTGGAGGGCTGACGAATGGACCTCACCACCGCGCGATGGCGCAAGAGCACCCGCAGTTCGGGCACCGGCGACGACTGCGTGGAGGTGGCCATGCTGCCGGGCGTCGTCGCCGTCCGCGACAGCAAAGATCCCGGCGGCCCCGGCCTGCTGTTCACTCCGGGCGAGTGGGCGGCCTTCGTCCGGGCGATCCGGCGGGGCGGCGATCAGAGGTAACGGGCCAGGCCGTCGGCCAGCTCCGCGGCGTCCCCGTCGCGGTGCGCCGACAGCGCCTGTTGCAGGGCGAAGGTGCCGCGGATGACGTCGGCCCTGGCCCGCAACGCGTCGCCGGGCCCGCCCGTCAGGGCGATGATCCGCTCCAGCAGGCCCGTTCCGTGGCTCGCGGCTATGGCGGCCAGGTCCTCCGCTGGGTCGCCCAGCCCGGCCTCGTCCCAGTCGACGATCCCGGCCAGGCGCGGCACTCCCCCGGGGACCTCCCACAGCACGTTCGCCGCGCCGAGGTCGCCGTGGACCACCGCCGCGGTGAGGTGGGGCAGGCCGGCGAGCGGCGTGAGTTCGCGTTCCGCGCGCCGCCGTCCCTGGCCCGACATGAGCGGGTACAACTCGGCGCGCACGTCGTCCGCGAACCTCCGCCAACGGTCCGGTTCCTGGTGCGGCAGCGCCTCGCGCACGTCCGGGTCGGCTCCCGCCCTGGCCAGTCCGGCGAGCACCGCCGCGTACTGCTCTGCCATCGCCGCCGCGGTCCAGGGGTCGCCGGGCTCGCCGTCCGGCAGCGGCGTTCCGGGGATCCGGTCCAGCACCAGGTACCGCGTCCCGTCCGAGGCGGGCGGCAGCGGGACGGGGGTGCGAAAGCCGAGGCCGAAGCCGGCCAGCGCGCGCAGTACGGCGGCGCGGGCGGGCAGCCGCGCCGCCGCCGCCGGAGTGCGGGGCAGGCACACCACCCGCGCTGTGCCGATCACCACATGGTGGAACTGCCCCTCGCGGACATCGAGCCCGCCGAGGTCGTCGCCGGGCAGCAACCGGCCGAGCAGCGCGCGGTGCCGTTCGACGATCTCCGTCACCGCCGGCCCCCGGCCGTGACGGCCGTGCCGGCAGGCACGGCGGGCCGGCCGCGATGCCGCGCCCACTCCGGCGCGAGGATCGACATCACCGTGGCGTCCACCCGCTCGCCCTCCCAGAGCAGCGCGTCACGCAGCACGCCTTCGGCGACGAACCCCACCTTCTCGTAGGAGCGGCGGGCCCGCGGGTTGAACGCGTACACCTCCAGCCAGATCCGGTGCAGGCCGAGCTTCTCGAACCCGTAGCCGACGGTCAGCCGGGCCGCCTCGGTGCCGAGGCCCCTGCCTACGGCCTCGGGCACGAAGGCGACCCGGAAGTTGCAGCTCTCGTTGCCCTCGTCCCACTGGTTGAGCACGATCTCGCCGACACACCGCCCGGTCGCCCGCTCCACCACGGCGAGGTCCAGCCGGTCGTCCTGGTCGGCGCGCGTGGCGTACCAGGCCCGCAGCCGCTCATCGTCGAAGTCCGTCGCGTGGCTGCCGGTCAGCCGCGCCACCTCGGGGTCCTTGAGCATCGGCAGCAGCGCGGGCAAATCGTCCACGTTGATCGGGCGGAGCGTCACCAGTTCGCCGTCGAGCGTGGGCTTGGTAGCAAAATCCGGGCGAATCGTTCGTCGCTGGTCGGGCATTGCCGTATTCTCCCGCTCGCCCGCACCGAATGCCGTACCAGGGGGCCTGGGGAAATGAAAAGGGTGCCGGAAATGCCACTGCCGTTGTCCACGGAACGACTGATCCTTCGCGCGCCGGAGCCCGCCGACCTGGGTTTCTTCGTGGACCTGTTCGCCGACCGCGAGGCCGTGCGCTACATCGCCGACGGCGAGCCGTGGAGCGCGGAACGCATTCGCGGGCAGCAGAAACGCAAGATCGACTGTCTGGCCGAGCGGGGGTTCACCCTCTATACGGTGGTGCGCGCGGCGGACGGGCAGGTGGTCGGCGACTGCGGCCTGGCCCCGTGGGAGAACGGGCGGGTCGAGATCGGCTGGCGGTTCGCCCGGCCGTACTGGGGTCAGGGGCTGGCCAAGGAGGCGGCCCGCGCGGTCTTCGAGCACGCCGGGCATGACCTGGGGCTGACCGAGCTGTGGTGCCTGGTGCAGGAGCCGAACACGGCGTCGTGGCGGATCGCGGAAGGGCTGGGCTTCCGGCTGGACCGCACCGAGATCCGGCACGGCGGCCGCACGGTCCGCATCTACAACTGGAACGCCGGCCCTGAACGGCCGGACGCGGCCGGGCAGGCACGGAGATCTTGACACATGCCGCGAATTTCGGTTGCCAAGGGATTTACTGTTAGGAAACTTTCCTTTATGTTTAGCTTACCCCAGCCATAAAGGAGCACTACATGCGAAGAACGATCACGTTACTGGCCGCGGCGATCATGGCCATCGGCTCGACGGTCTTCATCGCACAGCCGGCCATGGCGCACGGTTACATCTCCAACCCGCCCAGCCGCCAGGCGATGTGCGCGCAAGGCCGCGTCTCGAACTGCGGGCCCATCATCTACGAGCCGCAGAGCGTCGAAGGCCCCAAGGGGCGGCGCAGTTGCAGCGGCGGCGTAGGACGATTCAGCCAGCTCGATGACGAGAGCAGGGCCTGGCCCGCGACCTCCGTCGGCAACAACGTCTCGCTGACCTGGAAGATCACGGCCCAGCACCGGACGAGCACGTGGGAGTACTTCATCGGTGGCACCCGCATCGCCTCGTTCAACGACAACGGCAGGCAGGCCCCCGCCACGTTCTCGCACAACGTGAACCTGGGCGGCAGGACCGGCCGGATCAAGCTGCTGGCGGTCTGGAACGTCTACGACACCGCCAACGCCTTCTACGCCTGCGTCGACCTGCAGGTCGGTCCCGGCGGCTCCCAGCCGGTCAACGCGGTGTGTCCCTGAACGCACCGGTAG
>NZ_POUA01000419.1 GCF_003236385.1 Spongiactinospora gelatinilytica | reverse complement strand
CCGGCCGCCCGTGGCCCCGCCTCGCCACCCGCTGCGCGACATCATCGACGACGTCGCCCGGCGGCTCACCGGCGGGGCCGACGCCCTCGGCTTCCCCGGCCTGCGGGTGATCCGCGACGACATCCTCACCGACACCCGTTTCACTCTTGCCGTGGAGACCAGGCGGCCAGTGGGCGACCTCGACAGGGCCCGCGCCCAGATCGCGGCCAGGCTCGGCCTGCCGGTCGGCATGCTGCGCCAGGCGGTCGAGGTGCCCGCCAACGCCGGGCAGGCGCTCTTGCACTTCCAGGTGGGTCGCCCCCACGACGGCAAGCCGGTCCTGTGGAGCTCCGATCTGCTGCCCGCCTCCATCTTGGATCCGGTGCCCATCGGCGTCGGGGAGGACGGCACCCCGCGCGGCATGGTGCTGGCCAGCGCCGAAGGCGGGGTGCGGCACGGCGCGGTGTCCGGCAAGACGGGATTCGGCAAGACCGTGCACCAGATCGTCGTCGGCTCCGGCGTAGCCGGAGCAGGCATCACCTCCGGAAACGCCGTGCTGCTGGTGGCCGACCTCAAAGGGACGCTGGATTTCGCGCCGCTCGCCCCGGTGTGCGCCGCCTACACCACCAACGCCGCCGACACCACGGCCATGCTCGTCGCGCTCGCCGGGCTGTGCACCGAACCCGGCTCACGCGGCGCGCTCCAGCGGCGCGGCGACCGGGTGCTGGTCGCCCGCGAGGGCAGCCCCGCCCTGATCCTGCTCATCGACGAACTGCGCATGGCATTCAGCCCGCACCTCAACCCGCACTGGCAGGCCGCCGCCTCGGCCGCGCACACCCTAGGCATGCTCGGCCGGGCATTCGGCGTTGCCATGCACCTGGCCGGTCAGGACATGTCCGCCCAAGCCATGCCGCAGACACAGACCGACTCGGCGACGGCGCTGCGCCGCCAGCTCCACCACGCCCGCGTGTTCCACGAGGACAGCAAGGCATCGGGGGAGTTCCTGCTGGACGACTACGCCACGCTGGACGTCAGCTCGTTGCAGGCACCGGGACGGTTCTTCCATCGCGACGGTCAGGCCAGTTCGATCCCCGTGCACGGCTTCGACGCCGAACCGCTCACCGTCCACGAGTGGGCGTTGCGCAACCACGACCGGCTGTGCCTGCCGGACGGCTACACCGCCCGGCTGCTGGGGGAGTGGTGGCCCACCCGGTGGAAGGGCATCCCGCCCAGGCTCGCCGAGTGGCTGCCGACCGGCGCGGCCGAGCCGGTCGGCCCGCAACCGCAGCCCGTAACGATGGGGGCGATAGAGAATCAACGCTCCGCCCATCCGCTCACAGCCGAGCTGGCGGCCCTTGAAGGACAACTATCCGACCTGTTCGGCCACGACTTCACCGCACCATCCGCCCAGCCGGTCACGCCCCTGGACGACCCCGCCCTTGAGTCGCTGGCCGCCGCGCTGGAGACGGCGCGGACCGGGCGCTCGCGCGCCGAGCTGATCGAGGCCACCGGCCGCGGGCGCACCTGGCTGGGGGAGCGGCTGAGCCTCGCCGAAACCCTCAGGGCACTGCGGCGCGAGGGACGCAGCCGCGCCACCCGCTGGCTGGTGCGCCAGGCCGTGGACGCCACAAGGCTGCGCGACACGCTGGCCGAAGCCGACCGGATGGCGCGCGACATCCACGACGACGAGCCCGAGGAAGGAGACAACCGTGCCGACGCAGCGTGACCGCCCCGGCGAAGCACCGGTGCGGTATGCGGCCGATCCGGCCGCACAACGGATGCGCCTGCTAGAGAGCGGTCCGTTCCGGCCGTACGGTCGCATCGCGGCCGGAACGGCCGCACCCGGCGCGGTCGCATCGCGGCCGAAAGCAGGTGACCGCCTGTGATCACCATCGGGGAGTGGGCGGGGAGCCTGCTGAACGCCCTGGCCCGCGACCGGCCCCTCGCCGCCATGGCGGCATTCGCCCTGCTCGCCTTGATGGGCGGGGCCGGATGGGCGGCCTGGCGACTCGCCCGCGGCTTCACCTGGGCCGACCGGTGGACCTTCCTCGGCGCAGTGCTCGCCCAGGGCACCGCCGCCCAGGGCATGCTGGCGTTCTTCCTGGACAAGCTGGCCATGCCACCGGCGGCGGCGCTGCTGCTGTTCGGCTTCGTCGAGGTCGCCATGCTCGCCAGCACCGTGCGCGCCCGCGACAACATTCGCCGCACCGCGCAGGCGTACGCGGCCGGCGTGCGGTTCCAGCCGCCCTCAGCAGGCGCGGACGGGGTGGCCGTGTGGGTGTTCGCCGCGATCTCAGGCGTCTTCGCCGCGACCGACGCGACCACGCTCGCCGGTGCCGCCTTCCGGCTCGTGCCACCGCTCGCGGCGGCATGGCTATGGGAGCGCGGCCTGGTGGCCACGAGCGCTCACATCACCGGCACCCGGCGCTCGCCCCTGCACTGGCGGCTCACGCCCGAGCGACTCGCGGTGCGATTCGGGCTTGCCGACCCGTCCGAGCGCTCGGCATCAGAGGCGAGCGCTCACCACCTGGTGGCGCGCACCGCCGTTGCCGTGCACCGCGCCTGGCGGTTGAACGCTCGCCCCGGACGCCGCTGGGCGCTCACCGCCTGGCGTCGCGAGCGCGCCCTGCTGGCCGTTGACCGAGCATTCCGTGTCCTTGTCGAGCGCTCCGATTTCGCCACCAACCCCGAGCGCCAAGGAGAGTTGAGCGCTCAGCTCGACGTGCTGCTGGGCGCTCGCCGAGCGCTCGACCACACCCCCCGCCCGCCCTGGTTGAGCGCTCAGCAACCGTCCGGCGAGCACACCGAGCAGCCACCTGCCGAACGCCCGCAAGCACGAAACGAGTGGCCAAAGGAGCGCTCACCGGGCGATCGTGAGCGGCGGCCAGAGCGCTCACCAAGCGGCGGAGGACGGCGCTCACAAGGACGCGAGCGAGCACGCCGGTACTGGGACGAGCAGATCGAGGCGGGCCGAGTCCCCGACGCCCCCGAGTTGACCCGCGCCACCGGTGTGGGCGGATCGACGGCCCGCCGGTATTTCACCCAATGGAAGCAAGAACCCGTGGCGGCTCGGCTGATCACCGTCAACGGATCGACCAGGAAGGAACCATGATCATGCGATTTCAGCCACGGCCTCAGGCCGCACGGCAGCGCGCGACTTCCCTCTGGATGCCGCTGCCGCTATGGCGCGAGCCCGGCGGCGAGGGATTCGAAATCGGGCATCTCGCCTTCAGCACGGCCGATCCGCTGGTGGTGGTGATCGGCCGCGCCGACGCGCCTGCCGCAGAGCTGCCCTGGCGGGCGTTCGAGGCAGCGGCGAAGCACACCGTCTCGTGCGGCCGGACGGTCATCCAGCCCGGCGCGGACGGGTTGCTGGTGCGATTCGCCGACGAGACCCTCTGGCGGATGCTGTACCGGGCGCACCACTTCTTCACCAGCCGGGTGGCCAGCCTCCTGCCGGGCGAGCAGGGACAGCAGATCTACGACTGGGACGGCGCGCTCACGATGTTGCTGTCCGGCGAGCACGGCGGGGGGTGCACCGATGGCACGGGACACGGCCGCTGACGGCCTGCGAACGGCACGGGCGATGGCGAGCACGGCTCTGGAGGCGTTCTCGCGCGGGGAAAGCGAACAGGCGGGTGCCGCTGCGGTGGTCGGGCTATTGCACCTTCGGCTGGCCGAGTTCCACCTGAGACTGTTGCGCGATTCCGGGCACGTACCGCTCGCGTCCAAGCAGCGCTCCTCATGGGAGGCAGTGCTTCGCGAAGCCGGACTGTAGGGCAGGCGTTATCGCTTACCTCACGCCGCCTCGTTCTGCCGGGCGGCCAGTCCGGCAGAACGGTGTCGCGCCGCCTGGATGCGCTCGGCCAGCTCCTCGATCGACGAGCCGCCGGGCTCATGGGCAAGGCGGGCGGCTTCCAGGGGGGTCAGGGCATCGCGCCGGGCACGCGCCTCGGCGAGGACGCGCCCCGCTGCGGCGAGGGCCTGCTCTCGGGTGGGCATACCCCCATTTTGCACGTAAATGAACGACTTGAACGCACCTTTGTCCGCCCCGGGCCGGGGCCTGTCCTGCTTTAATGCGGGCATGGCAGAGCAGGCCCCTGGCGGCAGGGGGGATGGTACCCTCGCTACTACTATCGGCGGGGTTTTGGAACGCGTCACCTACGCCAACGAGGAGACCGGCTACACCATCGCCCGCATGGCCACCGAACGCGGCGGCGATGACCTGCTGACCGTCGTCGGCCCGCTGCTCGGCGCCCAGGTGGGGGAGTCGCTGCGGCTGAGGGGCCGCTGGACCTCCCACCCCCGCTACGGCAGGCAGTTCGAGGTCTGGTCCTACCACACCGTGCTGCCGGCGACCATCCAGGGCATCCAGCGCTACCTCGGCTCGGGCCTGATCAAGGGCATCGGCCCCAAAATGGCCGAACGCATCGTCGGCCACTTCGGCACCGCCACCCTGGACGTCATCGAAAAGGACCCCGCCCGCCTGGCCGAGGTCCCCGGCCTCGGCCCCAAACGCACCAAGATGATCGCCGCCGCCTGGGAGGAACAGAAGATCATCAAGGAGGTGATGGTGTTCCTCCAGGGCGTCGGGGTGTCCACCTCTATCGCGGTGCGCATCTTCAAGCAGTACGGCGAACGCTCCATCGACGTGGTCCGCACCGAGCCCTACCGGCTGGCCGACGATGTGTGGGGGATCGGCTTCAAGACCGCCGACACCATCGCCCAGGCCGTCGGCATCCCGCACGACAGCCCCGAACGCGTCAAGGCCGGCCTTCGCTACACCCTGTCCCAGGCCGCCGACGACGGCCACTGCTACCTGCCCGTCCCCAACCTCGTCACCGACGCCGTCAAGATCCTCGGCGTGCCCGCCGACCAGGTCACCGCCCACCTGGGCGACCTGGTCGCCGAAGAAGGCGTCATCCGCGAGGACGTCCCCACCGAACAGGGCAGCGTCCCGGCGGTGTACCTGGTGCCCTTCCACCGCGCCGAACTGTCGCTGGCCGCCTCCCTGACCGGGCTGCTGCGCGGCGGCGGCGACCGCATGCCCGGCTTCGCCCACGTCGACTGGGACCGCGCGCTGGCCTGGCTGCGCGAACGCACCGGCCACGACCTGGCCGCCGAGCAGGCCCAGGCCGTACGGCTGGCCCTGACCGCCAAGGTCGCCGTGCTGACCGGCGGCCCCGGCTGCGGCAAGTCCTTCACCGTGCGCTCCATCGTCACCCTGGCCCGCGCCAAGAAGGCCAAGGTCATCCTCGCCGCCCCCACCGGCCGCGCCGCCAAACGCCTGGCCGAGCTGACCGGGCACGAGGCCACCACCGTCCACCGCCTGCTGCAACTGCGCCCCGGCGGCGATGCCACCTTCGACCGCGACAACCCGCTGGACGCCGACCTGGTCGTGGTCGACGAGGCGTCCATGCTGGACCTGCTGCTGGCCAACAAGCTCCTCAAGGCCGTCCCGCCCGGCGCCCACCTGCTGCTGGTGGGCGATGTGGACCAGCTTCCCTCCGTCGGCGCCGGGGAGGTCCTGCGCGACCTGCTGGCCGCCGAGCAGATCCCCCGGGTACGGCTCACCCAGATCTTCCGCCAGGCCCAGCAGTCCGGCGTCGTCGTCAACGCCCACCGCATCAACACCGGCCTGCCGCCCACCCTGGCCGGCATGAACGACTTCTTCCTGTTCCCCTGCGATGACGCCGAGGGGATCGCAGCCCTGACCGTCGATGTCGTGGCCCGGCGCATCCCCCGCAAGTTCGGCCTGGACGCCCGCCGCGACGTGCAGGTCCTGGCCCCCATGCACCGCGGCGCGGCCGGCGCCGGGCCGCTGAACGCCGCCCTGCAGGAGGCCATCACCCCGGCGCGGGAGGGCCTGCCCGAACGCCGCTACGGCGGGCGCGTCTTCCGCGTCGGCGACAAGGTCACCCAGCTTCGCAACAACTACGAAAAGGGCACCGCCGGGGTGTTCAACGGCACCGTCGGCGTGGTCACCGCCATCCGCCCCGAAGACCAGTCCCTGACCGTGCTGACCGATGAGGACGAGCAGGTCGAGTACGCCTTCGACGAGCTCGACGAACTCGCCCACGCCTATGCGGTGTCCATCCACCGCTCCCAGGGCAGCGAGTACCCCGCGGTGGTGGTGCCGCTGTCCACCTCGGCGTGGATGATGCTGCAGCGCAACCTGCTCTACACGGCCGTGACCAGGGCCAAACGCCTGGTGGTGATCGTCGGCTCGCGCCGCGCGCTGGCCCAGGCTATCCGCACCCGCGGCGCCGGCCGCCGCCACACCGGCCTGACCCACCGCCTTACCCCGCCTGGCT
>NZ_POUA01000418.1 GCF_003236385.1 Spongiactinospora gelatinilytica | reverse complement strand
GCCCCCGTCCGCTCGCGGCGTGGGTGGGATCACCGCGGGTTGTTCCGCGAGCGGACGGGGGCGCTGCTCGAACTGCTGGACCGGCCGCTCACCACCTACTACCTCATCGTGGGCTGTAGCGCGCTGCTGCTCGCGCTGGGCCTGATGATGGTGCTCTCCGCCTCCAGCATCGAGGCGTTGCAGCAGACCGGCAGCCCGTTCTCGTGGTTCCTGCGGCAGTCGTTCTCCGCGACGCTGGGCGTACCGATCATGTGGATCTGTTCCCGGCTGCCGCAGCGGTTCTTCCGGCTGGCCGGATACCCCCTGATGGTGCTCTCCGTGATCGGCCTGATCCTTGTGATCCTGGTCGGTGAGTCCCAGCAGGGCGCGCAGCGGTGGATCGACCTCGGGCCCATCTACCTCCAGCCGTCCGAGCCCGCCAAGCTCGGGCTCGCCCTGTGGGGGGCCGACCTGCTGGCCCGCAAGGCCAGGGCGGGCCGGATCGAGTGGCGGCAACTGCTGATCCCGCTGATGCCCGGCACGGCGATCCTGGCCGTGATGGTCATGCTCGGCCGCGACCTCGGCACCACCCTGGTGCTAATGCTGATCTTCCTTTCGCTGCTGTGGGTGGTCGGCGCCCCGGTCCGGCTGTTCGGCGTGATCCTCCTGGGCGCCGTACTGGCGGCGGTCATCATGATCACCGTCGAGCCGTACCGGATGGCCCGTATGACCGCCTATCTGCGGCCGTGGGAGGATGCACAGGGCGCGGGCTATCAGGCGGTCCAGGGGCAGATCGCGATGGGCTCCGGCGGCTGGTTCGGGCTCGGGCTGGGCAGCAGCCGGCAGAAGTGGAGCTGGCTGCCGCATTCCGAAAGTGACTTCATCTTCGCCATCCTCGGTGAGGAACTCGGGCTGGCGGGCACACTTGCCGTCGTGACGCTTTTCGGCCTGCTCGGATATGCCGGCCTCCGGGTGGCATCCAGGGTCAACGACCCGTTCATCAGGCTCGCCTCGGCCGCCACCGTGGCCTGGGTGGCCGGTCAGGCCATCGTGAACATCGGCGCGGTGATCGGCGTTCTGCCCATCACCGGCATCCCGTTGCCGCTGGTGTCCTATGGTGGATCGGCCCTGTTGCCCACACTCGCCGCGCTTGGCATGTTGCTGTCATTCGCCCGGCGGGAGCCGGGCGCCCGCGAGGCTCTGGCCGCGCGTGGCCCCGGACCGGTGGCGAGAGCCCTAAGCTGGCTTGGCCTGGGCGGTCCGAAGGCGCGTAGTCGCCGTGCGGGCCGTACAGCGCGGTCATTCGATAGGTGAAGTGAAAGGACCGACATGAGGGTGGTCCTCGCGGGCGGCGGGACGGCCGGGCACATCGAGCCGGCGCTCGCCCTTGCCGACGCGTTGCGCCGGCTGGCCCCGGACACCGGAATCACCTGCTTGGGCACCGAGCGCGGCCTGGAGACCCGCCTGGTCCCGGAGCGAGGGTATGAGCTGCAGCTCATACCGGCGGTGCCGCTGCCGCGCGCGATCACGCCGCAGCTTCTCACCGTCCCCGGACGGCTGGCCGGCGCGATCAACGCCGCGGCCGGGGTGCTCGACCGGGTGCAGGCCGACGTCGTGGTCGGGTTCGGCGGGTACGTCGCCACCCCGGGCTACCTCGCGGCCCGCCGCAGGGGTGTGCCGATCGTGGTGCACGAGGCCAATCCACGCCCCGGCCTGGCCAACCGGCTCGGCGCGCGGCTGACCGAGCACGTCTATACCGGACATCCGGAAACGGCCCTTACCCACGCCCAATACCTCGGGATCCCCCTCAGGCACGACATCTCCCACCTGGACCGGCTGTCCATGGGGGACAAGGCCCGCTCCTGGTTCGGCCTGGAGGCCGACCTGCCGACGCTGCTGGTCTTCGGCGGCTCCCAGGGGGCCCGCTCGCTCAACCAGGCCGCGCTCGCCGCCAGTGACACGCTGCGCCGCGCGGGCGTCCAGGTGCTGCACGTGCTCGGCCCGAGGAACACGATCGAGCATGAGCCGCCGCCCGGCGACCCCCAGTACGTCGTGCTGCCCTACATCGATCGGATGGAGCTCGCCTACGCCGCGGCCGACTTCGCGCTGTGCCGCAGCGGCGCGATGACCTGCGCCGAACTGACCGCGGTCGGCCTGCCCGCCGCCTACGTGCCGCTGCCGCACGGCAACGGCGAGCAGCGCACCAACGCGGCCCCGATCGTGGCCGCCGGCGGCGGCCTCATGGTCGACGACGCCGACCTCAATCCCGAGTGGATCGCCCACCACCTGCTGCCGATCCTGTCCGACCCCGAGCGGGTCGCGGTGATGTCGGAGGCGTCCGCCAGGCTCGGCCGCAGAGACGCCGACGAGGTCATGGCCCACCGGGTCCTGCAGATCGCCGCCTCCCGGCGGGAAGGGCGGTGACCCGAGATGAGCCTGGTCAAACTCGTCGAGCCGGTGGCCGCAGGTGACCTCGGCAGGGTCCACTTCATCGGCATAGGCGGCGCCGGCATGTCCGGCATCGCGCGCATCCTGCTCAAGCGCGGCGTACGGGTGAGCGGCAGCGACACACGTACCTCGCCCCTGGTCACCGAGCTGCGCGAGCTGGGCGCGACGGTCCACATCGGCCACGCCGCCTCCCACATCAAGCACGTCGACACCGTGGTGGTCTCCACCGCGATCCGCGACTCCAACCCCGAGCTGGGGGAGGCGCTGCGCCAGGGGCTGCGGGTCATCCCGCGGGCCGCGGCGCTGGCCGCCGTCATGGCCGGCCGTACCGGGGTGGCGGTCGCGGGCACCCACGGCAAGACCACCACCACCTCCATGCTCACCGTGGCGCTGCAGAAGTGCGGCGCCGACCCCTCCTACTGCGTGGGCGGGCAGCTCGTCACCACCGGCCTGGGCGCCGACGAGGGCGCGGGCGAGGTCTTCGTCGCGGAGGCCGACGAGAGCGACGGGTCGTTCCTGATGCTGGCCCCGGGCATCGCCGTGGTCACCAACGTCGAGGCCGACCACCTGGACAACTACGGCGATCCCGACGCCGTGTACGACAGCTTCGCCCGCTTCGTGGAGCGGGTCGGCTCCGCGCTGATCGTCTGCGCCGACGACCCCGGCTCGGCCGCGCTCATCCCGCAGGCCCGCGCGCGCGGCCTGAGCGTCCGCACCTACGGCGAGGCCGAAGACGCCGACCTGCGCATCCGCGCGGTCCGGCCGGACGGCTTCGGCGTCGCCTTCGAGGTCGACGGGCACGGCCCGGTACGCCTGTCGGTGCCGGGGGCGCACAACGCCCTCAACGCCACCGCCGTCATCGCGGTCGCGGTGGAGCTCGGCCTGCCCTTCGACGAGATCCGCGACGGCCTGGCGGCCTTCACCGGGGCCAAGCGGCGCTTCGAGTCCAAGGGCGAGGCGGGCGGCGTCGCGGTCTTCGACAGCTACGCCCACCACCCGACCGAGCTCGCCGCCGACCTCCGTGCCGCCCGCGACGTGGTCGCCGGGTTCTCGGCGGGGGAGGGCCGGGTGATCGCGGTCTTCCAGCCGCACCTGTACTCGCGGACCAGGTTCTTCGCCGACGAGTTCGGGGTGGCCCTCGCGCTGGCCGACGAGGCCATCGTGATGGACGTCTACGGCGCCAGGGAGGATCCCGAGCCCGGCGTCTCCGGCGCCCTGGTCGCGGGCAAGGTGCCCCTCCCGGCCGGGCAGGTCGCCTACGTCACCGACCGCGCCGAGGTCCCGGCGCTGGTCGCCACCAAAGCACGCCCTGGTGACCTCGTCTTGACCATGGGCGCGGGCGATGTCACCGAACTGGGCCCTATGATCGTCGCGGAGCTTTCCGGCCGCTGATCCTCCCCCTTTCCATGCACGCCTATCGGAGGGACACCGCACGACCGCATGGCCACGCGAAGGGGACCGCGCACCGCGCCGCCGTACCACCCGGCGCGGGTCGTCCGTCATGAAAGACGCCGGGGCCGAGGCGTGCCCCACCTTCCGGCCCCTTGGCATGGGGTCGGAGCGGGAGAAGCCCTGGTCACCGGTACGGCGGTCGCCATGGCCGCCTCCCGG
This sequence comes from Spongiactinospora gelatinilytica, assembly GCF_003236385.1. GTDB lineage: Bacteria > Actinomycetota > Actinomycetes > Streptosporangiales > Streptosporangiaceae > Spongiactinospora > Spongiactinospora gelatinilytica. The sequence continues at coordinate 2,306 of NZ_POUA01000418.1, read as the reverse complement.
CGGGGCGGCGGCACGCCAGGGAGCACCGAGGCCGCCGGGACGGCCGATCGGGCGGGCGACGTGGACGAGGTCCCGGCACCTCCGGAGCCCCCCGGGCCGCCCGCGCCGCCGCCCGCCGGCGGTGAGGACGCCGGTGCGGCCAGAGGCCGCTGGACCGGCTGGCGGGTGGTACTGGTACTCGTGCTGTTCGCCGCGGTGGTCGGCTGCGCGACGTGGATCGTGTTCTTCTCCAGCGTGCTCGGCCTGCGGGAGATCGAGGTTGTGGGAAATCTCACCGTGCCGTCCGAGCAGATCCAGCGGGCCGCGGGCGTGCCGGAGGGGCACCCGCTGGCGACCGTCGATCTCGGCGGCGTGCGGGGCAGGGTCCTCGGCATCCGGCAGATCGAGTCGGCCGCGGTGGAACGCACCTGGCCGGGGACGCTCCGGATCGCGATCGTGGAGCGCCGCCCCGTGGCGGTGCTCCCGGTGGCCGGCAAGGCGGCGCTGGTGGACAAGTACGGCGTGGTGACCGAGGTGCGGTCCGTCGGATCGCCGCGGCTGCCGCTGCTCCGGGTGAACCGGCCGAGTCCCGAGGACCCGTCGACCAGGGCGGCGCTCGCGGTGATCGTGTCGTTGCCCGCCACCCTTGCGCCCAAGGTCGCCGAAGTGCGCGCCACGGGCCCCGAAGCGGTGTCCCTGCGCCTGGGAGACGGCAGGACGGTGGTGTGGGGCGGCGCGGACCGCGCCCGGCAGAAGGCGCGTATTCTCATGACCTTGCTCAAGAAGCCCGCGGACAGCTATGACGTGAGCTCGCCCGAGGTCGTGACCGTGGAATGAGATCATCAGGCCCGCCGCGACGGGCCGCCGGGGGTGGCGCGCGAAAAGGACACGCCGCGACACGCCGGGCGCGCTTGCGGCGCGGTTAGTTGACCCGCGTAGAGCGTAACTCCTACTGTCCGTATCAATCCTCAGGTTGACATAAATCTAAATCTCAACTTGAGGGTGAGGGTTTGGGAATCGCGGTCACGGCATCGCCGTACCGCACGAACACCGTAAGTCACCGGAAATATCGCAAGTCAACGAGCGGAAAGGCCCCTCGTCGTGGCAGCACCGCAGAACTACCTCGCGGTCATCAAGGTCGTCGGCATCGGCGGCGGCGGCGTCAACGCCGTCAACCGAATGATCGAGGAGGGACTCAAGGGCGTCGAGTTCATCGCCATCAACACCGACGCCCAGGCGCTGCTGATGAGTGACGCCGACGTCAAACTCGATGTCGGCAGAGAACTCACGCGCGGCCTTGGCGCGGGCGCCAACCCGGAGGTGGGCCGCAAGGCGGCCGAAGACCACCGGGAGGAGATCGAAGAGGTCCTCAAGGGCGCCGACATGGTGTTCGTGACCGCCGGCGAGGGCGGCGGCACCGGCACCGGCGGCGCGCCCGTGGTGGCCAGCATCGCCCGGTCCCTGGGGGCGCTCACCATAGGTGTGGTGACCCGGCCGTTCAGCTTCGAGGGGCGGCGGCGCGCCTCCCAGGCCGAAGCCGGGATCGAGACGCTGCGCGACGAGGTCGACACCCTCATCGTGATCCCCAACGACCGGCTGCTGTCGATCTCCGACCGGCAGGTGAGCGTGCTCGACGCCTTCAAGGCGGCCGACCAGGTGCTGCTGTCCGGTGTGCAGGGCATCACCGATCTCATCACCACTCCCGGTCTGATCAACCTCGACTTCGCCGACGTGAAGTCGGTCATGTCCGGCGCGGGCTCCGCGCTGATGGGCATCGGCCACGCCAGGGGCGACGACCGCTCGGTCGCCGCCGCCGAGATGGCCGTCTCCAGCCCCCTCCTCGAGGCCAGCATCGACGGCGCGCACGGGGTGCTACTGTCCATCGCGGGCGGCTCCGACCTCGGCCTGTTCGAGATCAACGAGGCCGCCCAGCTCGTCTCCAACGCGGCGGCCCCGGAAGCCAACATCATCTTCGGCACGGTCATCGACGACGCCCTCGGCGACGAGGTGCGGGTCACGGTGATCGCGGCCGGGTTCGACGAGCCGGCCAGGGAGAGCCCGGCCCCCGTCGCCCACCAGCCCGCCGCCCGGCCGCAGCCGTCGCGGCCCGCCGCGCCGGCGTCCCCGGGGCCGGTCCGCTCATCGCCGGGCACGCCGAGCGTCAAGGCCGACCACCGTACGGAGTCCATCCGCTCCGACCCGCCGCCCAGGTCAGAGGCACCGCCCCGGCCGGAGCCGCGGCACGAGCCCCCCGTCGCCCACCAGCCCGCCGCCCGGCCGCAGCCGTCGCGGCCGGGCGGCGGGCTGGTGGGCGACGGGGGCCGGGC
>NZ_POUA01000417.1 GCF_003236385.1 Spongiactinospora gelatinilytica | reverse complement strand
AGATGTGTATAAGAGCCAGGTACCACCCAGGCCCAGCACCATCGCAACGGCCAGAACAATCCACACCGCGTGGCGCGCTGCGACGGCCATCTGATACCGGGTGGCGGTCACAGCTACGCCCCCACGATCCCCTTGAGGATGCTCACCAGAAGCGGCGCGAGGACGGCCACGCCGTAACCGAGGGCGGCATAGCGAAGGGTCTTCTTCGCCGCTTCGACCTCACCGGGGTCGCCTCCCGCCAGGATGTAGCGGACCCCGCCCACGGTGAGGAACAAGGTCGCCAGACCGACCAGCAGACCGACGACGACGTTGCGCAGGTTGTTGATCACCTGGCTCAGCGAGGACGGGGCGGCCAGCGCAGTGGAAGCGCCGGCGTGGCCCTCGGCAACGATGTCCGGACTCGCCCTCGCGACGTGGGCGATACCGATCGCGAGGACGAAACCGAGGCCGATCGAGGCGGCGACGGTGGCGGCGATGAGATGGGCCGTGCGCCGACTTCTACGGGAGCGGACTGTCACTGACCACCTTCCCTTAAGAACGTGGGCGTGCCCGAGCCGAAGCGGGCACGGCGAGCACCTGGGCGATGAGCGTTTGGAGAGGCAGCGCGGAGGCGAGACCGGCTGGGGCCGGGTGGGCGTCCTCCTTCGAGCGGCGGAGCGTGCGGGCCGGTGGCGACAGGGACCGGTGACCGTGTGCGGCCACAGCCAAGGCCGGGCCTCCGCACTTCCTCTTCACCTGGGAAAAGACTTGGCCATCGAGCCGATCTCGGACATCGGCCGGTGCCGAATTTGCTTTTCGCTGACTGGCGAGCAGCTATCGCGCGTGCTCACCATCGACGGTGTGCTACAGATCGCCGCCGGTCAGGTCACCATTGACGAGCACCTGACGCAGTCGCGCCTCGGCACGCTGGCGCCGCTTGAGAACGGTGCAGTACAGCAGGCCACGGCGACGGCAGTAGTCGCTGAGCGGAACGTTCTCCAGCCGCGTTACCGCGATGATCTCCGCGGCTTCGGCGCTGATGATCCCGTGCGCGACCGCTTTCGCGAGAAGCAGGTCGGCATGCCCCGGCGGATAGGTCAGGGTGCGCCCCTCGGCCGCTTCTGCGTCGTTGAGCAGGCACGGCCGCTGCAGTACGCCGCTTCGTGCCACAGACTGGCGGGTCAGACGGGACAGCCGCAGCAATGGGTGGGTCCATTGCAGATTGACCTTGGACAGTGCGTCCATGAAGCCGGTCAGCACCTCGGCCTCGACATCGTCGCGCTCCACGTCCGCCGACCGGCAGATCGATGTGGCGAGGCGGCGCAGCATCGGCATGGCCAGCGCCACGGCGGCCACCATCCACGCGCCCCGCCGTACCCGGGCCTGGCCGATCAGATGCCGCCACACCTCATCACGGGTCACCCGCCCGCAGGAGGGGTGGAGCAGGATCGCCCGCAGCTCCCCCAGCGTGATGTCTCTGGCCGGAAGACCGGCTCCGAGCTGGGCTCCGTCGATGCCGAGCGGCTGCGGTCCCTGCATCAGCAGGCGGAACGCGTCTTCGGCCGCATCCAGCGGCCCGCGAACGTGAGGGAAGGATGAGGCGGCACGAGGGGCGTGCGATGTGGGCTGGGACATGACAACTCCCGAATGAAGCGTGGATCCGGACGTTGCTCATGCCGCCATATGTCACGTACAAGAATCGGTCACTTTCCGGACAGACGTCGCTGTGGGTAATGTTCTTGGCAGGCTCAACTCAAAGCTCCCAAGCGCCTTCTGGAATGGCCGAACGCTATTGATGAAGGTGCCCGGTCGCGCCTTCACTGCCGAGTGGCCCGGATGTCCGGTGACTGCCCACTAATGGCCCTCACCTGTGATGATGGGCGCCACCATGAGGGGTGAGGTCAAACTTCCACCAAAGCTGATGCCTGCGTGGCCTCGGTCGTGTTTGCCCCGGTTTCCGCGATTGGCGGAGAAAGCCCCTTTGAGGAACTAGGAGCGATTCGGCGACGGCTCGCAGCCGACCGTTACCTGTACTGGTTAAGGTAATTGGCTACCGCTTCAGCGGCGAGACGCTGAGTCAGCGCCTGAACATCCAGGTGGATCTCGATCATCCACAATGACCAGCCGCCCCTCGGCGGCGATATGGGTGACGGTCTTCCAGCCCAGGGTTCGCCCCGCCGCCCGGCGTGCCTGAGCCATCTCGCCGACTTGTTGATCAGTCGGCACCAGTTGACCGTAGTAGCCACGGTAGGCCGGCCGCAGTGACGCTTCCATCAAAGCCTTGAGGCGATCGACCTTCTTGCCGAACGGGCGCTCGACGAGCTCGTCGTGCCCGGCCACCGCGATCGCCTCCCGAGATCGACCCTTGATCCAGCCGAAGGCTGCTGGAGACGATGGGCGCCGCGAGTCTTGTAGCAAGGATGCCCGAAACCGGTACGGCAGCGCCCTGACCTGCATGAACAACGAACAGCGCATACGGCCCGGCCGGGAAGCGCGATCACCACAGTTCAACACGACCGCCGATCTGCCCGGTTGTCCCATCTCGCTTCTCGCGGCAGGTATTTCCGATGGTGACAGGGACCAGGCTCGTGTGATCGGGCCACACCATCGTTGAACCCACCTCACCACCACACTCACGCTCCTCACCGAAGCGACCCGGACAGTGGCGCACAGCGTCACCTGCCATTGAGCGTCTGGCTCGCCGCCACCGACACCGAACCGGAACCCTCATGCCGCAATGGCTGCTGCCGGCCGGTCAGCACACTCCTCGCCCGGCACCTGATCACCACCTGCACACGGCTCGGCGGCCTGGTCATCGACATCGACGCAGCCGACCATGCCGTCGTCTCCAGCGCCTTGACCACCGGCTGCCGGGCCGTCGCCACCTTCAGCGACCCCGCCCGGGCACACCACTCCTGGCAGGCGCTGAAGCGCTTGCATCCCCGCCACGACCTGGAGGTCGCCGACCTGCGCCTCACCCCCGCAGACGCTACCCATCAGACGCTCACCGATCTGCTCGGCACCGCCGATCTCGTCATCGCCAAACGCCATTGCCGCCAAAGCGAGCAGGTGGAGCTGTCCCACCTAGCGGCCCTGGTGAAGCCGGGAGGTCATCTGGCCGTCATCACCGGCCTGCATCGCGCAGGCGGGCACGTCCATGACCCCGCCCCGGACATCATCCACAACGCCCGGCACGCAGAACTGACCTACCTCCAGCACATCATCGCCCTTCACGTCCCGGTCCGCGGCGGGCGCCTCGAACCACCCCCTACCTGGCGGGTACCCGCACCAGACCCGGCTACGGCAGGGTGTGCCGGGCTGCCGATCAGCACCCGGCTGCACACCGATGTGCTGATCTTCACCAAGCCCCGGCGATCACCACGGGTGGCCGATCTCCCCACTGAGAACGCAGGAGGTGACCCCTCGTGATCGAGGTGACCATGTCGGTATGGGCGACCGGGCAACAGCCCTCCCGGGTTCAAAGGCGCGGGCGCTATCTGCCCGGTTCGATGAAGCATCCCGCCAAGATGCTCCCCGCGATCGCCGCCCAGGTCATCGCCACCTACACCCGCCCGGGCGATCTCGTCATCGACCCAATGTGCGGCATCGGCACCACACTGGTCGAGGCCCTTTACCAGGACCGGCACGCCGCCGGGGTGGAACTGGAACAGCGCTGGGCCCACCTTGCCGTGGCCAACCTCGCCCATGCCCGCCGCGTTGGAGCGGCCGGGTTCGGCCGGGTCGTCACCGCAGACGCCCGGCACATCGCGCAGCTCCTACCCGACCTGCGCGGCAAGGCGGGCTTGGTGCTGACCTCTCCTCCCTACGGGCTGGCCACCCACGGCCACGTCCGCTCCACCCGCGACAGCGGAGAACTTGGGGTCCGCAAATGGAACCACCACTACACCGACCGTGCCGACCGGGCCAACCTGGCGTACCGGCGCCTCCCGGCCCTGCTGGACGGCTTCTCTCGCATCCTCGCTGGCAGTATCCGGCTGCTGCGCCCTGGCGGCGTGGTCGCGGTCACCGCCCGCCCCTACCGTCACCACGGCGAACTCATCGACCTCCCCGGGCAGATCATCACCCTCGGCCGCCGGGCGGGACTGGAGTTCGCCGACCGGATCGTCTGCCTGTTGTGCGGCCTCGGTGACGGCACGCTGCTGAACCGGGCCTCGTTCTTCCAGCTCCACGAGGCCCGCCGGGGATGGGCGCAGGGGCGGCCGATCCACGCCATCGCACACGAAGACCTCCTCATCTTCCGTAGACCATCAGGCGATCACCTACCAGCAATGCACCCGGTACACATCGTCCCCGGCCACCCGGCGCAATGCCCCTCAGCACCGGAAACAGCGTCGTCAGCCGATGGACCAGCGGATTTCGCTTGACGGCGCGGACCAAGGTGGGCGTCGATACCGCTGGCCACGGCCCACCCGCCAATGGGCCGGGCCAGCGCAACACACACCATCCCGCCACCGACGCCCGAACCCGCCCCATGGAGGTGACCTGATGACCGCACGACCAACCGACAGCGAGCCGGACGAACCCGCCCCCGATGGCAAGGACCGGCATCACATGGCGGAGGCGGAGTATCCCGCCGTGATCGGCGTGGTCGCCGCCGGGAAACTGCTCGGAATGGGCCGGACCAAGGCATACCGGCTGGCCAAGACCGAGCGGTTCCCCTGCCCGGTCCTGCGGATCGGCAGCCGGTACGCGGTGCCGGTACGCGGGGTGCGCGCGCTGCTGGGATACCGCGACACCCACGAGTGCCGCGAACACTGGAAAGGATGACACCACGGTGGCCAACGGATCCACCTACAAAACCTGCTCCTGCCGCGATACGGCCACCGGCCGTAGACTCGGCGCCTCCTGCCCCAAACTCCGCCGAACCGGCGGGGGCGGTCAGCGCTGGAGCAGTACCCACGGACGCTGGGCCTACCAGCTCGAACTCCCCGCCCACGCCGACGGGCGACGCCGCAACCCGCTACGCCGCAGCGGCTTCACGACGCTGGAGGACGCCGAAGCCGAACTCGATCACGCCCGCGGGCTGCTCGCTCTTGATGATGACCCGCACGTGCGGCGGCAGATCACCGAACTCATCCTCACCACGCTCAAAGAGGCCAAGCATCTTCCGCCGATGGAAGAGGTACGCCGGAAGGTCCGCACCCGGCAAGACCTCAACCGGCACCTCACCGTCGCCGAATGGCTGGAGGAATTCCTCGCCCGTAAGCGCCGCATCGATGCCACCACCCGCCGTGGCTACGCCACCGACATCCGCCTCTACCTGGCCCCCTACCTCGGCCACATCCGCCTGGACCGGCTCCGCGTCTCCGACGTGGCGGGCATGTTCGACGCCATCGAGGAGTTCAACGACACCATCGCCCAAGCCCGCGCAAGCGGCGACCCCGAACAGGCCGCCAAGGTGAAATACCGCCGTCCTGTCGGCGCCTCGTCCATGCACCGCATCCGCGCCACCCTGCGCCACGCCCTGAACATCGCGATCAAGCAGGATCGGCTGCTGGACTTCAACCCGGCCGCCGTGGTCGAACTACCGGCCGTGACCCGGCCAAAACCGGCCGTGTGGACCGCCGAACGCGTCGCCCACTGGCAAACCGATCACGACCGGCGGTTCGCCGCCGCCAAACACGGCCGGGTGATGGGCGGCGTCGATGTGATCGGCGTCTACCTGGCCGCGGATCGGCCCTCCCCCGTGATGGTATGGACGCCGCAGCAGACCTCGGTCTTCCTTACCCACGCCCGGCTTCACCGGCTGTACGCCCTGTACCGCCTGATCGCCCTCCGCGGACTCCGCCGGGGTGAGGCGGCCGGTCTGCGCTGGCGCGAGGTCAACCACGCGGCCGAAACAATCGGGATCAACTGGCAGATCACCCAACTCGGCTGGCAACCCGTCCAAGGCAAACCGAAGACCGACGCCAGCGACCGCGTCATCGCCGTGGACACTGAAACGATGGCCGCTCTGCGCCGCCACCGCACCCAGCAGGCAAAGGAACAACTCGCCGCAGGCCAGGACTGGGCTGACAGCGGGTTCGTGTTCACCGACGAACTCGGACGCCCGCTGCACCCCCAGCACCCCACCGATCAGTTCTATTGGCTCGCCTATGAGGCGGGACTGCCACCGATCCGCCTCCACGACCTTCGTCACGGAGCGGCCTCCATGATGCTCGCCGCCGGAGTCGAACTGAAGATCGTCCAAGAGACACTCGGCCACGTCTCCTCGACCTTCACCCGCGACACCTACACCAGCGTCTACCCCGAGGTCGCAGCCGCAGCCGCCGAACAAACAGCCGCACTCATCACCACCCCGCCGCAGGTCACCTCACCGC
>NZ_POUA01000416.1 GCF_003236385.1 Spongiactinospora gelatinilytica | reverse complement strand
GTGGGGTTGCGGTGGTTATGGCGGTGGGGAGACACCCGGTTACATTCCGAACCCGGAAGTTAAGCCTGCCTGCGCTGATGGTACTGCACTGGGGACGGTGTGGGAGAGTAGGTCGCTGCCGCACAATTTTTGAATGGGGTGAGAGGTCTTTGGTCGGGGTGTGTCCTTTGCGGGGCGCGCTTCGACCAGGGACCTCTCACTTTTTTTATGTCCTACTACCCCACCCTCACCACCGTCTACACTGGACTCATCGACCTACGGAAGGACGCGCATGGTGGGGCGGCGAGCTAGTCGCGCCGAGCTGGGGCATTCCGAGGACCACGTCCTCGCCTGATCCCCTCGGCCGGCTCGGCGTGTGCCCGCCCACCGATCCTTTCGGACGAACGTCACCGGTCAGGTGGCGAGGAGATTCCGGTGTTCGTCCGGCTCCACCCATTGAGGCCGTTCCATGCGTTTACCGCAGATCCGGGACACATTCCTGGACTACTTCACCGCGCGCGAACATCGGCTCGTGCCGTCCAGCTCGCTGATCCCCTCCGAACCCACCAACGCCGGAATGAACCAGTTCCAGCCCTACTACCTCGGTACGGCGGAGCCGGAGTACAACAGGGCGACGTCGGTGCAGAAGTGCGTGCGTACCAGCGACATCGAGAACGTCGGCCGGACCACCCGGCATGCCACGTTCTTCGAGATTTCGACTTCGCGCACTTCTCCGCGGTCGGGCCGGAGCTGCTGAACCAGGTGGAGGAGCTGGTCAACGAGCACATCCTGGACGACCCGGAGGTGCGGGTCTGGTACGCGAGCCGGGCCGAGGCCGAGGCGGCGGGTGCGATCGCGTTGTTCGGCGAGAAGTACAGGGAAAGGGCATGAACCCGGGGTGGGGTCCATGCCCTTTTGGGGTGGTCCGCCTTAGCGAGCGGTGATGAACAGGGCGTCGCCGATGGTGCGTTCGCGGCCGTCGGAGGGGCGGTTGACGACCTTGTGCCTGACGACCATGGCCGTGGAGCCGCCGCCGTCCAGGTTGATGGCCTGCTTGGCGCCGAGCCAGCGCATCAGCTTGGCCGCCTCCACCATCGACGCGCCCACCGCCTCACCCGGCTTGCGGCCGTCGATGGTGGCCAGGATGAGCCCGCCGGTGCGGGTGATGCCCGCGAGGGTGCGCGGGTGGCGGCGGAGGATCATGTTGACCGACGCGTGGCCGTCCGCCTTGGCGGTGATCTTGACCTTGCCGTTGCGGACCAGCCCGACCGCGCCCCCGATGATGTGGGTGTCCGGCGTGAGCGGCACGGCCTTGCCGGTGCGCTGGTCGATGACCTTGGTGTTGCGGGTGAGCGTCCAGTCGGTCCAGGCGTGCTGGTTGATCCAGTCGGCGGTGGTGCCGCGGCCGTGCAGCACCCACGTGCCGCGTGGCACGGTGCCGCCCGCCGCGCGTACCTTGACGACCTTGCCGGTGGCGGCCTCCACGACCGCCTCCGCGCCGCCGTCCGCGGCCGTCTTCTCCCCGAACTCCTCGGTGTAGACGACCAGCTCGTCGGCCGCCGCCGCCCGGTTGATCCCCTGAACTGCGGAGCCGCCGCCCTCTCCGCCCGAGACGCTGATCTGGGTCTTCAGCTCGGTGATGCGCGCCGTGCCGCCCTTGAGGATCAGTGCGCTGCGCCCGGCCACCGCCTCGCTGAGCAGCCTGCCGCCGACCACGGAGATGCCCACGGGGTCGCCCTGAAGCCGCTTCGGCGTGTGGATGTTGAAGAACCCGCCGTTGACCCCGGCGATCGCGTTCACCTGTCGGGACATCGACGAGGTGGTCTCCCGCTTGGCCACGCTCTTGCCGACGCTCGCCACGTAGGAGCCGCGGAAGCGGCGGCCGTCCACCATCAGGACCTGCATGCTCCACGGGCCGGTGGTGTCGAAGCCGTCGTCGCCGAGGTAGTCGGTCTTGGCGCGGATGTCGTCCTTCTTCAGCTTGGCGACCAGCTTGTCGGCCTTGGCGCGCTCTTTGAGGGTCCAGCGGCCGATCCGGACCGAGAAGTACTCCCGCTCGGGGTCGTCGGCCACGCCGGGGCGTATGAACCGCGTCACGATCGGAGTCTCGCCGACCGCCTGGACCTCGGCGGCCTTGGCGTCGGCATCGTCCTGGGAGCCGTGGTCGCGGCCGTTGGGCATCAGGACGGTGACCGTCCAGCCTTCGGTGGCCTTGCCGTGGCTGACCCGGAACAGGTCGATCCCCGGTGCCACTGCGCTGTGCGCGCGGGCCGGTACGCCGCGCAGCCCGAGAGGGAACTTGGCCGTGGGGAAGCCCACGGACGCCGGCGCCGCCGATGCGGCCGGTACGGCGGCGACCACGAGAACGGTGGCGGCCGACAGGCCGATGAGGATGCGACGCGTCATTGTGTTGTCTCCGGCACAGGTCGGGCTGAGGGTGTTGATCGTCGGTCAACCATGGTGCCGATCTTTGACCCGGAACGTCAGCGAAACACGCCAAAAACGCCGAGAAAGGTATGGCAATTCGCCTACACCCACGGGGTTTCAGGTCAGCGGAGCTGCCGCCGGAAGGATTCGAGTGCCAGCAGCGCCACGTGCAGTGACAGGCAGGAGTCCACGTCGTCGAGGTCGGTGTCGAGGATGCGTTCCAGGCGGCGCAGCCGGTCGTAGAAGGCGGGCCGGGAAAGGTGCGCGCGCTGCGCCGCGACCGCCTTGTTGCGGCCCGCTTCGAGGTAGACGCGCAGGATGCGGGTGAGGTCGCCGCCGCGCTGGGCGTCGTGGGCGAGCAGCGCGGCCAGCTCGCGTTCGGCGAAGGTCTGCAGCCGGGCGTCGTCGCGCAGCAGGTGGAGCAGGCCGCGCAGGCGCAGGTCGGTCAGGCGGTAGAAGACCCGGCCGTCCGGCCGCCGTACCGCGACGTCGGCCACCTGGTCGGCCTCCAGGAAGCTGCGCCGGACGTCTTTGATCGACTCGACGGTGGAGCCTGCGGCCAGCACGAAGGCCGGGTTGAAGGCGATGCGCAGGCGTTCGGCGAGTGCGGTGAGCGCGGCCTCGGCGACGCCGCGCGGGGGCAGCGGGAGCAGTACCGCGACCCTGTCGTCGTCCAGGGTGCCCACCAGGGCGGGCAGGCGGACGTCGCGGCACGCGCCCGCGGCGGCCTCGGCGAGGTCGCCGAGCTGTGCCTGACCGTCCAGGGTGGTGCCGCCGGGCTCGGTGAGCCGCAGCACCACGCTGACCAGCTTGCGGCCGGTGAGCGGCACGCCCACCGCCCGGGCGCGGGCGGCGGCCTCCTCGGGGTCGGCATAGGCGTGCGTGAGGATGCCGGTGATGATCGAGCCGTGCGCCTGGCGCTCCAGGCTGCGCTGGTGGCGTTCCAGCAGGCGGCCGAGGGCCAGCGTGGTGGCGGCGCGCTCGGCGAGCACGATGTCACGCGGGCCCGGACGTTCGTCGCAGAACAGGATGAGCCGGCCCCAGTCCTGGCCGCGCGCGCCCACCATGGCCACGAGCCAGCCCGAGGTGGCGTCGTAGGCGGTGCGCTCGGCGGGGGCCACGGCCCGCGAGCGGGTCTCCCAGGTCGCGAGCAGCGTGCCGGTGTCGCGGCCGGCGCTCTCGCAGGCGAGGACCTGGTGGGCGAGGTTCTCCAGCAGCGCCGGCTTGCCGGAGATCCGCGCGACCTGGCCGAGTACCTCGGCGGGCGACGCGCCCTCCACCGACAGCTCGGTGAACACCTCGTGCAGGTGCTCGGAGGCGCGCAGCTCCTCCAACTGGATGTCGATGATCCGGGCGTGCACCGACTCGGTGATCTGCACGAACGGCGTCTCGCGCGCGAGCGTGACCAGCGGCAGGCCGTGCTCCTCCGCGGCCGCGACCACCATGGCGGGCAGTTCGCCGATGAACCTGCGGCCCAGCTCGACGATCAGCCCGGACGCGCCCACCTCGGCCAGCGCGCCCACGTAGTCGATCAGCCTGCGCGGATCTTCGGGCAGCGCCACCCCGGTGGTGAGGACGAGTTCGCCGCCGCGCAGCAACTGCGCGATGTCGGTCACCTCGCCCACATGCACCCAGCGGACCCGGGTGTCCAGCCGATCCGCGCCGGCCACGACTTGGGGGTTGCCGCGGCGCACCGGTTCCAAGGCCAGGATGTCGGCGATGGTAGGGAGCACGCGCCCGACACTATCTGATCAGGCTGTAAATCCGGATGGTGTACGGCTTACATGGTGGGGGCGAAGCGACAGGAAACCGGCAGTCAGGGCATGCGACCGGCGATGCCGTCCAGCACGCAGCGCAGGCCGAAGTCGAACCGCGCCTCCAGGGCGCTGCCCGTGTCCGGTGGGAGCCGCCGCTTTTCGTAGATCGCGCGCAGCCGGGGCAGGTCGGCCATGCCCGCCCGGAGCGCGGGCTCGTGCTGCTCGGTCCACTCGTCGTAGGTGAGTCCAGAGGTGTTCACCGTGTCCCGCCAGGTGGCGTCGGCCCCGGAGATGCCGATGACGTAGGCGATCACGGTGGTGACGGTGAAGTCGATGTCCTCGTGGTCGAGGCCGGCGTCGTCGAAGATGGTCGCCATCCGGTCGGACATGCGCAGCGCGTTGGGACCGATGTTGGGCCGCCCGCCGAGCAGGCGGGCCAGCCAGGGGTGGCGCATCAGGGCGCGGCGCAGGCTGTGCGCGAACACGGCGGTGGCCTCGCGCCAGTCGATCCCGCCGCCGACCGGGACGGCGATCTCGCCGAACGCCTCGTCGATCGCCAGGTCCAGCAGGTCGGTCTTGTTGGCGACGTACCAGTAGATGGAGGTCGCGCCCATGCCGAGCTTGGCGCCGAGGCGGCGCATGCTGAGCGCGTCCAGGCCCTCCGTGTCGAGGATCTCGATGGCGGCGCGGACGATCTGGGCGCGGCTCGGCTGACCGCGCCCCGGCTTCTCCGCGGCGGGCCGTGCCCGCTCTGCCGCCTCGCGTACCCAGACCGAGATGTACTGCGGTTTCGCGGTCACCGGGCCCTCCTTCCCCGGTGGGTATTCTAAACCCGCTCGCACAGCGTTCGAGAGTTGTCGTACGCTGTGCGAGTGAAATCGCACACTGTACGAGACGCGCCCGGCGAGGCGCCGCAACGCGACCCCCGCCGCTGGTTGATCCTCGGAGTGCTCTGCCTGAGCCTGCTGGTGCTCGTGGTCGACAACACCGTGCTCAACCTCGCGATCCCCGCGCTGATGCGCGACCTCGGGGCGACCAACGGGGACATCCAGTGGATCATCGACGCATATGTGCTGGTCTTCGCGGGCCTCCTGCTCACCTCCGGCAGCCTGTCCGACCGGTACGGCAGGCGCCGCTTTCTGATCATCGGCCTGGTCGTCTTCGGCGGCGCGTCCATGGTCGCCACGCTCGCGGCCGAGCCCTGGCACCTGATCGCCGCCCGTGCGCTGATGGGCGTGGGCGGCTCCATCCTGATGCCGAGCACCCTGTCGATCCTCATCACCGTCTTCGACGCCGACGAGCGCCGCAAGGCCATCGCCGCCTGGAGTGCCGTGGCCATGATCGGCGTCATCGCCGGACCGACCCTGGGCGGTTTCCTGCTGGAGAACTACTGGTGGGGCTCGGTCTTCCTGATCAACGTGCCGGTGGCCGTCCTCGCGGTGATCGCCGCGGTGGCGCTGATGCCCGAGACGCGCGGCCCGGCGCGGCCGATCGACCCGCTGGGCGTACTGCTGTCCACCGCCGGGATGACCGCGCTGGTCTATGTCGTGATCTCCGGACCGCACGCGGGCTGGACGACTCCGGCCTCGCTGGCCGCGACCGCCGTGGCCGTGGTCGCGCTGGGCGGGTTCGTGGTCTGGGAGGCGCGTAGCCGGCATCCGATGTTGCCGCTCGAACTGTTCCGGGACAGGAACTTCAGCGGGTCGTCGTTCTCCATCGTGCTGCTCTCGTTCGGCACCGGGGCACTGTTGCTGATGCTCACCCAGTATCTGCAGTTCGTGCTGGGCTACGGGCCGATGCAGGCGGGTGTGGCGCTGGTGCCGTACGCGGTGGCGGGCGCGGTCTTCAACGCCGTCGGCGCGGGGCTCGGGCAGCGGGTGAGCAACCGGCTGCTGATCGTCGCGGGGCTGACCGTGATGGCGGGCGGCTTCGCGGTGCTGTCCTTCACCGGCCCGGTGGACGGCTACGGCACGATGATCACCGCCCTGATCGTGATGGGCCTGGGCTCCGGGCTCGCGGGTCCGGCCGCGTACGCCACGCTGATGGGCGCGGTGCCGCCGGAGCGCGCGGGTGTGGGCTCGGCGATGAACGACACCGTGCAGCAGGTGGGCATGGCGCTGAGCGTCGCCGTCCTGGGCAGCGTGCTGGCGGGTGTGTACGCGTCCGGCATGCCGGGCGGCGCTCCCGCGCCCGCCCGGGAGTCGATCGCCGGAGCCCTCGCGCTACAGGACGCGGCGCTGGCCGAGGC
>NZ_POUA01000415.1 GCF_003236385.1 Spongiactinospora gelatinilytica | reverse complement strand
GCCCCCGCACATACGGGCCCGCTCCCCCGCCTTGCCGTCGAAACAGGGCTACATGGCATCCAAGATGGTGCGGAGGCTGCGCATCACGCCGGTGCGCCAGCCGCCGCCCATGATGGCGCGGGCCTTCTGCTGGAGCGGGTGGTCTGGGTCGAACCCCTCGTGGACCAGGAACAGGCGGGTGCCGGTGCCCTCCGATTCGAGGGTCCAGGTGATCGTCCAGTCCACCTCGATCCCGCCCGCCGGATCCGCGTCCCGCCAGCCGATCCGCAGCATCCGCCCGGCCTCGAACCCCAGTACCTCGGCCAGCACAGTGCCGGAGAACCCCGTCACCGGCACCGCCGCCGCCTCCATCGTGTACCGATGCCCGACCTCCAACCGGAAATCCCCCGGCATCAGCCAGCGCGCGAGCAGTTCCGGCTCGGTCAGCGCCCGCCACACCTTCCCCGGCGGATGGGCCAGGAACTGATCGACGCGTACGGTGGTCAGGTCGTCGGCGTCCATCGTGATCGGCATGTCCGTATCGTTCATCAGGAAGAAGCCCCTTCCGGGTCGTCAGGCAGCGAGTCGAGTACGTCGCGCAGCCCGGCGAGCCGTTCCCGCCAGTACCGCTCGAACGGGTTGAGCCATTCCTGCACCTCGTGCAATGGCACCGCCTCCAGCCGGTAGTACCGCCGGCGGCCCACCTTGCGCTCGCTGACCAGCCCGGCCTCGCGCAGCACCCGCAGGTGCTCGGAGAAGCTGGGCCTGGCCATGTCGAAGTGCCCGGCCATCTCCGCGACCGGCTGCGGCCCCTGGTCGCGCAGCATCCGCAGTACTTCGCGGCGCACGGGACTGGCCAGGGCCGCGAACACCCGGTCTTCGGCCGCCCCGATCACATCGGCGTGGGCCATCGCGAATCAGGCGCCGGCGGCGGTGAGGATGAACGCGTTGCCGTCGGGGTCGGTGACGGTCGCCTGGCGTCCCCACGGCTGGTCGGCCGGGCCCTCCACCGCCGCCCCGGCCTCGGCGAGGCGGGCGCAGTCGGCGTCCAGGTCGGTGGTCTGCAGCATGATGCCCCGGGAGCTGCCCGGCGTGAAGCCCTGCTCGGCGGCGGCCAGCGTGAAGGCGGTCTGCGCGCCCTTGGGCGCGACCTGGAGCCAGCGGACCGGCCCCATCCGCTGGTCGGCGACCACGTCGAAGCCGAGGGTGCCGACGTAGAAGTCCTTGGCGCGGTCCTGGTCGGCGACGGGCAGGGTCACGAACTGTGCATGGGTGATGTTCATGCGACCCACTATAGGTAGGAAATTTCCTACCTGTCCAGCCGCCCCCAGAACGACCTACGGCAACGGCTGGTTGACGTGAGCGTGCTTGCCCGCCGCCCCGAACGCCTCCACCACGCCCGGCCCCTGAAGGCGGAAGTCGCACCCGCGCTGGTCTTCAAGGACCGCGTTCCACTGCAACAACGCCTTGATGTTGGGCATCTTGACCAGCGCATCCGGAATGCCGCGATACCACTCGGCCTTGGCGTCGGGACGGTCCGGGTCGGCCTCCGTGCCGTACTCGCCGATCACGATCGGCTTCTCCGAGAACCCGTTCTCCTGGAACCAGTCGTACGTGGGCTTCAAGGTCTCCTCGAAGCTCTTCCAGGGCGCGTCCCGGCAGGGCCCGAAGTTGTAGGGGTCGTAGCTGATCCAGTCGGCGTACTCGTGCCCGGGATAGAACGACTTCCAAGTGGAGCGGTACTCCTGGTACCCGGTGACCGCCCACACCCAGTCCACGTTCGTCACGCCCAGCGCCTTGAAGCGGTCGTGGATGTGCCGGTAGGCGGCGACGTAGTCGGCGGGCTCGCCGCTGCCGGTCTTGCGTTCCATCTCGCCGTCGAAGCCGATCATGACCGGCTTGCCGTACTGCTTGACCCGCCGGGCCTGCGGGTCGATGACCGTGGCGTCGAGCGTGCCGTCGGCGATCTGCCGCCAGGGGATGTCGCGGTTCTCCGACCAGATCTTGGCCTCCCAGCTCAGCAGGAGGATGCGGTCCTGGCCGATCTGCGGCTCGTCGGCCTTCAGCAGCATGCCGTTGCCCGTGGCCGACATGTCGTGATAGGTGAACACGATGTCCAGTCGGCGGCCGATGGTCTGCTCCATGCCGGTGATCGCCGACAGCAGCGTGCCCTCCTGAGGCGGCGGCACGTACATGCCCCACCACGCGCCGGACGGCGGCGTCAGACGCGGCCCCTGAGCACTCTGGCCACCCGGCCCGCCGGACTGCTGGGAGCGGACGACGATCACGGTGGCGACCACGGCCACCACCACGGCAGCGGCGATGATGACGAGCCAGCGCACCCGACCTCCTCGACCTCCCGCTTTGCTCGGTTGGGAGGCCATCCGTCCCCTTCCACGCTCGGGCGGCCGCACAGGCCGCCTATCGGTCAGACCTCGACCACGCTACGTCGCCGAGCGACACCGTACCAGCGCTCCAGCCTCCGGGTTTGCTGAGTGTTTCGTTCCAAACCGGGCCCGGCCCGCGCCGGGCACCCGAAACCGGATCAGAATTCCAACCGGTAGAAGAGCGACATGTCCCGCATCAGCGGCACCCACCTGCCGATCGCCGCCACCACCCGCAACCGGGCCGGCACCCGGTCGTACCCATCGAGATCGAACGCGCTCATCTCCGTCACACAACGCAGCCGCCCCAGGTAGACCGCCTCCAGCTCGGCCGGGTCGTCGACGCCCCAGTAGAGGGTCGCCCCGGCGGCCTGCACCGGCCCGTTCAGCTTCTGCAACTTGATGCCCCGCCTGCTGAAGGCGTCGAACACGAACTGCCCCGAAGGGAAGTGGTCCACGATC
The DNA here is from genome assembly GCF_003236385.1 of Spongiactinospora gelatinilytica. Classification (GTDB taxonomy): domain Bacteria; phylum Actinomycetota; class Actinomycetes; order Streptosporangiales; family Streptosporangiaceae; genus Spongiactinospora; species Spongiactinospora gelatinilytica. The sequence goes on along the minus strand of NZ_POUA01000415.1, from coordinate 3,616 downwards.
CGGCGCAGCAGCGCCGCGCCCTCGTCCGGTTTGAGGTACATCGTCAGGCCCTCGGCGACCACCAGGACCGGCAGGTCGGCGGGTACGTCCGCGAGCCAGGCTGGGTCGGTCACCGAGGAGGCGATCAGCTCGTACCGGCCGCCCGGCGGCTCGGGGAAGACCTGGCGGCGCAGGTCGATCACGTCGGGGAGGTCGACGTCGTACCAGCGGACGCCCGGCCCGGGATCGACCCGCCGCACCCGGCTGTCGAGGCCGCACGCGAGGTGCAGCACGGTGGCCTGGGGGTGGGCGGCCAGGTATTCGCGGGTCCAGGCGTCCAGGTGACCGGCGCGGAGCGCGACGCTGACCTCGTCGCCGCGCCGCATCCCGGTCGTGGCGAAGTCGAACTCCAGCCGCTCGACCGCATCAAGGGCCGCCGTGTCGTGCAGGACCGAACGAGAGGATCGCGCGTCCACCGCTCTGCCGTAGAGGGTGGCCAGCATCGTGGCCTGCGCACCGGAGAGCCGAACCTTGGCCATGGCAACCACGCTACGCCGCCGCCTAGGACCGCACCAGGTTTCGGCAAAGTCGCCCGCGGCGTGCCGGTAAATCCGGCATTGGGCAAACACATCCGTACCTTTGTCCGCGCCTCCGGTCGAGTCCGGCACGCGTTGCTAAGGTCGCCGATATAGAAAGTATCACCATTCACCGGCACCGCGCGACCCCCGACGCGGTGTGGAGCAGGTTCGAGGGGGAAACGCGATGACCTATCAATCCGGACATCCAAGGCAGGCCATCACAGGCTGGGTCGGCTGGGTGTGGTTCGCCGGGATCATCTTGATCATGGTGGGCATCTTCAACATCGTCAGCGGCCTCTACGCCATCGTGAACAGCGACCTCTACGTGCAGACCCCGTCCCGCCTGCTGCTGTTCAACCTCGCCGGCTGGGGTTGGATCCACCTGATCTTCGGCGTGCTGCTGCTGGCCACCGGCATCGCGCTGTCGATCGGCGAGACCTGGGCGCGGGCGGTCGCGACCGTGCTGGTGGTGATCAACGCGATCACCCAGCTCATCTGGCTCGCGGTGAACCCGTGGTGGTCACTGGTCATCATCGCGGTCGACGTACTGGTCCTGTACGCGATCATCGTCCACGGCCGGGAGGCCAAGACCCTGTCCGAATGAGGCGAACGAACCGGCCGGGACCGCCGCGCCGTACCGGACGGCCTCGAAACCGGCGAAATCCATGCGGATCGCCTCGACTCCCCAGACCCGCAGGGCCTCGCCGATCCGGCTCTCCAGCCGGGCACGAACGCCTGCCGTGCCCGTCGCCGGTCCGGGGACGGCGGCCCCCGCAGCGAACTCGGCGAAGCAGGCCGCCACGATGGGGCCGAGCACGTCCGCCGCGAAACGCCTGATGGTCAGCCGGTCCTCCAGCAGGCCGCCCAGGCAGTCGCGGTCGGCCTCGCGCAGGCCGCCGAACTCCGCCACCAGCCCGGGCGCGGCCTCCGGCGGGACGCGCAGGGTCTGCGCCAGCCTGGGCCGCAGCGGCGCGCCGCCCTCCACCACGAGTTCGATGGGCGGGAGTTCCAGGTCACAGGCGCCATGGCCCCACCGCACGGTCAGCGGGCGTACCGGGATCGGCATCACCGCCGCGAACCACGGGTTGAGCGGGTGAACCGAGTCCTCAGGAAGGGTCTCCCGCTGCACCCCGCGCCGCCCGCCGCGTTCCAGGAACACCCACGGCAGGCGGTAGCCGTCATGCCCCTCGATCCGGGGCCCGACCGGCTCCCCCTCCCCCGGCTCGACGCCCGCCGAGGTGATCACCACTCCGGCGTGCCGTGGCGGGATCGCGATCTCCCGTAGTTGCCGGGCGGCGGTCTCGTCGTTGCGCATGTCGGCGTCCTCGGTGGTGATCACCTCGAACAGCGCCCGGTTGATGTCGTAATGAGCCCCTCCAGGGAGGATCGCCGGCTGCCTGCCGCGTTCGCCGCCGCCGCGCAGGAAGGCCGCGCCGTCCTGGAAGTCGTCGCACGCCACGTACCGCGCGAACGGCCTGCCCGGCGGGAGGGGCAGGCCCGCGCCGGCCAGGACGAGCCCGACCGTACCGGGCGGTACGTAGGTGCGCGGCACGGTCTCGATCTCGAACAGCAGCGTGTTGATCCGGTACGACGCGCCGCCCGGCAGCGTCGCGACCTGCCTACCCTGCTCGCCACCGCCGCACAGGAAGGCCACGCCGTCCTGGAAGTCGTCGCACTCGACCGGCATGCCGAACGGCCGCTCGGCCGGTCGCCTGCTCCCTTCGAGCGCGGTGACCAGGCCGATCCTGCCTTCCGGGACGCGTACCCAGGGCACGAACTCGACCGTGCAGAAGCCGGGCATGAGCCAGGTGGTCCGTCCGGCGGGCAGGGTGGCGGCGTGGATCCCCCGGGCCCGGTAGGGGGTGACCCGGCGGAAACGCGGATCGCCGTGCGCGGGGCCCCGGATCTGGCGGACCACGCCCACATGTCCTTCTGGAACGGTCCAGCGCCCGGCGAGGTAGACGGCCAGAGCACTTGAACCGAGTACCGCCAGCAGCACGACCATCTGCACGAACGTCATCGCTCCCCCTACCGCACCCGTTATGGCGGGCCCGGCCCGTTTTCCGGGGCGAGCACTTTCGCTGGACACGCGTCACCCGCCCGGCCGCCAGGCGCACGACTCCCTTTCCACCTGTGAGCCGCTGCGGATCTCTCAGGAAGAATAAAGTGGACATGTCACAGCACGATTACGTTTCTGATGTAATAATCCGGCTAAACAGTACCAGATGACGTTATTTGCGACTTGCGAATGAACCGTCTTTCATCCGGAATGCGCGACGGCCTGCAAGACTCAGATACGACCCCGGGCAGGCGGGTGGAGAGGGGCCGCCACGGCCGGGGTCGTGGGGCTGACGTGCGGATCTCTTCGTACCCGGTGAACGATCTCCCCCGCCCGGGAAACGTTATCCGCCAGCCCATCCAGCAGGCATGAAATCCCGGAAATGCCGCCCCTTCCGCCAACAGGGTCTGTTGTCCGGCGTGTTCGGTGAGGTGCGGTCCTGTCCCATGCATACTGTCGGCCGGTATCCGCCGGCTTGCTACACGTCGGATATGTGTGGCGGCTCTTCGGGGAGTCGTGAAGTAACTGGGGCTTTTGTGATTTGGGGGGTTTCGCGTGAGCGTGGCCATTGTGATGCCCGCATGCCTCGACGAAGCCGGCCTCGCGGCCACCGTCGAGGACTTCCTCGCCACGATGGAGGACGCGGAGCACTGTGTGATCATCGTCGCCGACCACACCGGCCCCGGCCCGCGCGACGAGCCGGGCGACGGCTCAGGCGGTGAGCGGGGTGGGGGCCGGATGGCGGAACGGCTGGCCGCCCGGTTCCCCGGCCGGGTGCGGGTCGCCTACCAGACCCCCGGCGCGGAACGCGGGTCGGCCGTGCGGACAGGGGTCGCCTTCGCCTTGGAATGCACCCACGCGGAGCGGATCTTCCTGATCGACCCGGACGCCCGGTTCGGCGCGCACCGGCTGCCGGAGATCATCCGAGAGGCCGGGCGGGAACGGGCCGACGTGGTGGTCGGGTACCGGCTTCGGCTGGGCGGGGCGCTGTTCGGGCGGG
>NZ_POUA01000414.1 GCF_003236385.1 Spongiactinospora gelatinilytica | reverse complement strand
GGGCGGGTGCGTGCGGACGAAACCGTACCGTTCCAGCAGGTCGATGAACTGGTTGCCGGTGTCGGTGAGAACCTGCCCCGCTCCCCGGCACAGGGCGCAGATCTCCTGCTGGTAGCTGAGCGGGCGGGCGTCCATGTGATCGTCGATCGCCCGTTCGGCCTCCACCACCGCCGGCGGAATGTCGATGGGAGGGTGCTGACCTGGTTCGCCGTGGATGCCGATCACCTGGCCCAGGCCGGTGACCGGGGTGTCGGGGGGAAGCCCCGCCTTCTGCCGGGCGCGGCGGGCGGCGTCGGCGAGCTCCTGGAGGCGGGTTCGCCAGGGCTCCCAGGCGGGATCGACGCGGCTTCCGGTGCCTCCGCAGGTGGCACAGGGTTGTTCGAGTTCGTCGAGGAGGGAGTGGCGATCGGGATCGTCGCCGGGTTGTGCAGGGTTCACATCGCGGACGGTACGCCCGCGCATGGCGGCCAACAAGACAATCACCCCAAGGCATGGCAAAGAGTGTGTAATACCCATTTTAGGGGATGAGTGGGTACAGAGTAGGCGAGTGGTTGCGGGCTGGGCTCCGTAACCTCTATAACTGGTTACATGGCACTGAGCTGGAAACTTGTGATCGACAGCAGGGATGCGGCCACGCTCGCCGACTTCTGGGCGGCGGCGCTGGAGTACGAGGTGGAGGACCCCAGCGCGCTCATCGAGCAGTTGCAGGGCGCGGGCCGGATCGGCGAGGAGGCGATCGTCGAGCATCGTGGCCGCAAGATCTTCCGCGGTTACGCCGCGGTCCGCCATCCCGATGACCCGTTCGACGCGGTCAGCGGCATCGGCCGGGGGCGGCGGCTGCTCTTCCAGGAGGTGCCCGAGGGCAAGTCCGGCAAGAACCGGCTGCACATCGACGTCCACGGCGAGCCCGGTGGGCTCGACAAGCTGGTGAACCGGCTGGAGGAGCTGGGGGCGACCCGCGTCCGCGAGGTCGACCAGGGGCCCGCCGGGCACTGGTGGATCATGCTCGACCCCGAGGGCAACGAGTTCTGCGCGACGTAGGCGGCGATTGGCGGCTGGCGCTTACGTTCCGACCGGATGATCATTCATGGTGAGATATCCGGCATGGAGCGTGCGAGGCAATTAGTCGGCGAAATGCTCGTCTATTTCCTCGTGGTGCTTCTGCTCAGCGGCGCCTTCCTCGCATTCCACTACTCCCCCGGCGGCGGGACGGTGGTCTACACGGGCGAATATGAGCCGCTGCGGGGCGTTGAGATGAGCGGCGCGTACGCGTCGATCCTGAGCCTCGGCTTCGACGTGCCCGGCGGCCTGTTCGTCCGGCGCCTGCACTTCAACGCCATCGTCCTGCTCGCGCTGGGCACGGTGGTCTGGGCGCCGCTGGGCCGTCTGCGGTACGCGCCGGCGCTGCTCGGCCTCGGGCTGTGCCTGGTCGGCGCGCTCGCCGGCTTCGGGTCCGCCGACGACCTGCTCTCCGGCACCGTGCTGGGCCGGGTTCCCGTCGTGCTGTGGTACGGCCTGCACCTGGTGACGGCCCTGGCCCTGGGCGTCACGCTGGTGATCTCCGCGCGCCGGGAGGCGGCGCGCGACCCGAGGACTCCGGGTTTCGTGGCGCTCACCCTCGCGCTCAGCGCCCTGCTCCTGCTCCTGCCCGGGGGCTGAACGGGGCTGAGCTGGGGCTGAACTGGGGCTGAGCCGCCCTCGGCGGAATTGTCGGTCGCGTCTTCTACTTTTCATCGAGGCTTTTCACCGAGGCTTTGAGCGAGGCCAGAAAGGCGCGGAAATTCCAGTGTTCCGTCAAGGAGACATCCTGCTCATGCCGGTCGCCGCCGAGGCCGTGCCCGAGCGGCTGGTGGCCGCGCCTCGCGATGAGCGGGGCCGGCTGGTGCCGGCGCTCGGCGAGGCGACCGGCCACGCGCACGCCGTGCCGGGGGCGGGCACGCTGCTCGTGCGCCGCGGCTCCGACATGCCGGAGTTCCTGCATCTGCCCGAGGGCGGGCGGCTCGTGTACGAGGAGCACGCCGCCATCTCCCTGCCCAAGGGGTGGTTCCGGGTCGTACGGCAGCGCGAGTACGTACCGGGCAGCTACGCCCGCTACGTCGCCGACTGACCCGGCCGACCCGTCTCCTTCACTCCCCACGACAGCCCACAGCCGACAGCCGACAGCCGACAGCCGACAGCCGACAGCCGACAGCCGAGGAAACCCATGAGCACCCCAGCCCTCTCCCCCGCGCGGGCCGCGTCCGTCGCCGACGCGGCGACCGCGTGGACCACCGTCGCCTACGCCACCGGCCCGGCAGATCGGCCCGCCGCCGAAGAGGGCGTCCGGGCCGCCTACCGCGAAGCCGGGCTCGCCGAGCCCGAGCGGTTCATCTGGTTCGCCTCGCCGGCCCAGGCCGCGCGGCGACAGACTCGGGCGGTTACCGGGAGGGGGTGGGGGTGCGCGGCAACGGTCCGAAATGTATGGTGCTTTTTGATAGATGTGCCTCGTGGATGGGGGTGGCGGCCGCGCCATGACGCTTTCGCCGTGGAGTTGCCCGTTCGTGTACGCCGTCGGGATCAACACGCCCCCGGACGAGCCGCCCCATCAGATGGCCGCCTTCAACGAGTTCTATGACGCCCATCTGGGTGATGTCATGGCCCGCAATCCCGGGTTCGTGTGCGCGGAGCGGTACGAGCTGGCGCAGGTCGATCCGCCGCCGGGGCCGTGGCCGCGCTGGCTGGCCGTGTACGGCCTGGACGGCGAGGAGGCCGCGCGGCGGTTCGCCGAGCGGGTGACCGGGCCGCCGGAGGAGCGGCCGGTGTATCCGCCGGGGCCGTCGCCGTGGCGGCGGATGGAGCCGGTGTGGCGGCTGATCTGGCAGCGTACCGCCTGGACGGGCCGGGACGTCTCCGCCGGGCGGGTGGCGCTGATCGGCATCGACCCGGCGGCGGAGTCGGGCGAACGGGAGATCGCGGACTTCGACGACTTCTACACCCGCGTCCATCTCCCGGAGATCATCGCGGCGTTCGGCTACGACCGGGGCTCGCGGTTCGAGCGGTGGTGGGAATTCCGGCACCCCGAGCCGGGCTGCCCGGCGTACCTGGCCCTGTACGAGGCCGAGGCCGCGCCGCCGGTGCCCGCGCCGGGCACGGTTTCGCTGACGCCCGGCCCGCCCGCGTGGGAGGGCCGGACCGTCAGTTGGCGCGTCAAGTACGACCGGATCACGAAGTAGGGGAGCACACGTGCGGTTTCGGACATCAGCCACCATCAAGGTCGGCCGGATGCGGATCTCACAGGTCAGCGATGGTGTGGTGGAGGCGCCGCGGCGTACGTGGTTCAACGGCGTGCCGCCGGAGGAGTGGATGCCCGCCACCGGCGTGACCGACCCGGACCACCCGTTCCGGGTGAACTTCGGCGCGTTCCTCGTGACCGGCGACGGATCGGTGACGCTCGTGGACGCCGGGTGGGGACACCGCGCGCACGAGGTCGCCGGGCTCGCGGGCGCGGGCGAGATGCTGGACCGGCTCGCCGACCTGGGCGTCCGGCCCGGCGACGTGGACCGGATCGTCCAGACCCACCTGCACGCCGACCACTGCGGCTGGCTGATCAAGGACGACGCGGGCACGCCCACCTTCCCCCGGGCCGAGGTCTACGTACACGAGCGCGAGATCGCCTACTGGACCGGCGAGGAGGTCGCCGCGATCCCGGCGAACCACTCGATGGTCCCGGCGGTGCGGAAGAGGATCGAGGCCGTGTCGGCGGCGGGCCTGCTGCGCGCCTTTGGCGGCGAGCTGCCGCTGTCGGACGCGGTCACCGTGCTGCCCGCGCACGGGCACACGCCGGGACACGTCGTCGTGCTGGTGGCCGACGGCGGCGCGGCGGCGGTCATCGTCGGCGACCTCGCCCATCACCCGACCCACCTGGAGCACCCGGGCTGGCTGCCGGTGATCGACCACGACCCGCCCCGGTCGGTGGAGAGCCGCGAGATGGTCGCCGCCCTGGCGGCCGAGCGGAACGCGACGCTGCTCGCGCCGCACTTCCCGATCCTGACCGTGGTCGGGGTGTCCCGCGACTCCGGCGGCGGGGTGCGGGCGACCGTGCGCCGCGACGAGGACCAGGCGGGCTAGCGCGATGGGAGCGGAAGAACCGCGCATCGAGCCGGTGCCGGTGGAGGACTACCACCGGCTGGAACGCGAGCTTTTCGGCGACGAGGCCCGCGCGGGCACGGCGGGCGTGTCGCGCATGTGGGCGCACAATCCGGGCCTGATGAAGGCGCAGCGCCCGTTGCAGGAGTACCTGCTGGGGGGTTCCACGCTGCCGCCCAGGGATCGCGAGCTGGCCATCCTGCGGGTGACGTGGCTGTGCGGCTCTGCGTACGCCTTCGGCCAGCACACCCTGTTCGGCGCGCGGGCCGGGCTGTCGGCCCAGGAGATCCGCCGGGTCACCGAGGGCCCGGACGCCCCCGGCTGGACGCCGTTCGAGGCCGCGCTGCTGCGCGCGGTGGACGAACTGCGCGCCGACGCGCGCGTGTCCGGCCCGACCTGGGCGGTCCTGGCGGAAACCTACGACACCGCGCAGCTCATCGACCTGATCGCGGTGATCGGCCGGTACTGGACGGTCGCCGTCACGCTCAACTCGGCCGGCGTGCCGCTGGACCCGGACCGCCCCGGTTTCCCGGAGCGGCCCGCGTCCTGAGCGGTCAGCGGCGGGCCTTGGCCAGCTCCTCGACCGGGGTCCCGTAGATCTGCCCGCCGAGGGACTGCCCGCCGTCGGCGGTCAGCACCGTGCCGGTCACATAGGAGGTGCGGTCGCTGAGCAGCAACGCGGTCAGTCCGGCGACCTCCTCCGGGCTCGCGAAGCGCCGCATCGGCACCGAGGACAGCACCCGCTCGCGTTCCTCGGGCGAGGCCCACAGCGCCGCGCCCGCCCCGTCGGTCTCGGTGGGGCCGGGCGCGATGCAGTTCAGCCGGATGCCGTACCTGGCCCACTCGACCGCCAGCGTCTTGGTCATCGAGACGACCCCGGCCTTGGCGGCGGCGCTGTGCACGGTGCCGGGGTGGCCGGTCCAGGCGTAGGTGGCCACCACGTTGACCACCGCGCCCGGCCGTCCGTCCCTGATCAGCCGCCTGGCCACGGCCGACGTGCAGTGCCAGGCACCGTTCAGCACGATGTCCACCACCGCCCGCCAGCCGTTCGCGGACAGTTCCTCCGCGGGGGCGACGAAGTTGCCCGCGGCATTGTTGACCAGGCCGTCCACCCGGCCGAACCGGGCCTCGGCGGCCTCCACCGCCGCCTCGACGGCCGCGGGGTCGCGTACGTCGGCCGAGTACGCCAGCGCCGCCCCGCCCGCGCTCTCGACCTTGGCGACCACCTCGTCCAGCGGCTCCTTGCGCCTGCCGAGCACCGTGACCGACGCGCCCAGTTCGGCCAGCCGGAGCGCGACGGCCGCGCCGATGCCGGTACCGCCGCCGGTGACCAGATAGGCGCGGCCTGTCAATGATTCCAACGTTGCTCCCCGGTAGTGGTTGTGGATGAGGATCAGGTGGAGGCGAACGTCTGGAACCGCTTCAGCACCTCGTTGCGGTTCTTGCTCCACCAGTCGGCGCCGTACAGGAACTGCAACTCGGCGTTGGCCGGGTGGGAGGGCAGGGTGCGCGCCCACTCCTTGTCCATGAGTTCCATGGCCTTGGAGTTGGCCGGTCCGTTGTTGTACTTGCTCCACACGGCGGCCTGGACGTCCGGCCGGACCGAGTACTCGATGAGCTTGAACGCCGCCTCCTTGTTGCGCGCGCCCTTCGGCACCGACCACGCGCCGAGCTGGAGCATGCCGCCGTTCCAGGTGAAGTCGAGCGGCGCGCCCTGCTTCTTCAGCGCGTCCAGCCGGCCGGCGAAGATGCTGGAGGCGGAGACCTGCCCGCTGACCAGCATCTGGCCGGGCTGCGCGCCGGAGGTCCACCACTGCGGCACGTTCGGCTTGAGCGCGCCCAGTTGGGCGAACGCCTTCTCGACGTCCACGGGATACAGCTTGTCGGGCGCGACGCCCGCGCTGAGCAGGGCGAACTCCAGGTCCGGCGGCACGCCCTGGTCCGCGCCGCGCAGCGTGCGCTTGCCGGGGAACTTCCGGACGTCCCAGAAGTCGGCCCAGCCCTCGGGCTTGGCGCCCTTCATCGCCTCGGTGTTCCAGGCCATGACGATGGAGAACAGGTAGTACGTCAGCCAGTTCTTGTCCACGTACGACGGGTCGATGCCCGGGATGTTCAGCAGTCTGTCGGGCAGCGGCTCGAAGTAGTCGCGGCCGAGCGGCAGCACGATGGACGGGCCGCCGGCGATCAGGTCCCACTCGATGTTCCCGGTGTCCACCATGGCCTTGATCTTGGCCCCGGTGGGCGGCCCGGCGATGGCGACCTCGATCCCGGTCTCCTTGCTGAACGGATCGAAGATGTACTTCTTCTCGGCGTCCTGGAGCTGTCTCTTATACCCATCTGACGCTGCCGACGACTAGTCGAGT
>NZ_POUA01000413.1 GCF_003236385.1 Spongiactinospora gelatinilytica | reverse complement strand
CCCCAGTCCTGCTGGATCACGGTGACCGGCATCCCCAGCCGCGCCCCCGCCTCCCTGTCCACCTGGTCGTGCTCGACGTCAACGGTCGCCGAGGCGCGGTAATCGGCCACGATCGAGGGCACCGCACCCCGGCAGGCGGCCAAGTACGCGGCCCGGATCTCGGCAGGCATGGGGTCGGGCCGCCCGCCCCAGATGTCGAGGAAGTGGCCGAAGAAGGTGTCCGGGGCGGCCCCGATCATCTTCTCCGGCAGCCCCGGCGGATGGGCCATCAGGTAGAGGTGGAACCCCACCGCCGCGCTCGTGCCCCGCGGCACCTGCCACATGTCCAGGGTCGGGAGTACGTCCAGGCAGGCCAGCTGGGTCACGACGTCAGGGTGGTCGAGTCCGGCGCGGAAGGCGACCAGGGCGCCACGGTCGTGGCCGGCCAGGGCGAAGCGTTCGTGGCCGAGCGCGCGGGCCAGTGCGACCACGTCGGCGGCCATCGTGCGCTTGGCGTAGAGATCGACATCGGGACCAGCGGGTTTGTCGCTGGCGCCGTACCCGCGCAGATCAGGACAGATGACCGTGTGGTCGGCCGCGAGATCGGCGGCGACGTGCCGCCACATCAGGTGGGTCTGCGGGAAGCCCGGCCGCGGGCCAGCTCGCGGGCGCGGGCAGCGGCCTGCTCACGGCCGGGCCGGTGGACCGCTGGCTCAGCGTGACCGCCTCGGCATGAGGGCGCTGGTCGTACGGCCCCATGTGCCGCGCTTTACGCGAAGCGGGCCTCGCCCGACGCTTGCGCCCCCAGTAACTCACCGGGCCATCGGCAGACCGATGGACGCCGATGCACACCAATGACAGAGAAGGTGCCTTCTTCCCCGCTCTACTGCCGAGGAGGGGAATGAACGGCCTTCCGCATGTCGTACCAGTCGTCCCCAGCGGGTTCGCCGGAGAGATTCCAACTCCATGACACCGTCGGTGTGATGCGGATATAGGTGCCGGGGCCGACCATGCCGACTCGCTCGAACGGTTGCTCAGCGAGGCCGTAGATCCGTATCCCACGGGCGATGAGCGGGTCTACGGAAACCATGTCATCGATGACAAGAGCCGCTTTGTCGCTCCCGGCCCCGACGTTGCGGAACTTCCGCGTCCGAGTGACGGTGGCACCCCCACCGACCCACAGAAAGGTCCCGTCGTACTCAACGGCGACCGGAACGACATCCGGCTGCCCATCACCGCCGACGGTCGCCAGTCGCCCGAGCGACTGCGAGCGCAGGTACTCGATCTCTTCTTCGGTGAATGACATGTGCTCTCCCATCCCGTGACCAAAGGCCCAAACTATGCCCTCACCGCGCCCTGCGTCCCGATCAACGCGGGCAAAGCAGTACCGACCATGCTGAACCCGCCGCAATAGCCAGTACGCGAACCTCCGTATCGGGGGTAAGCCCGCCCCTGCGCCCCTGTGGGAATCACCGACAAACCCCGACACTCAATAGCAAGATCTCCTGCATCATGCCAGCTCACGAAGTACACCCCCCGCACACGCGGGGATATCCCGGAGCCGGAGTATGCCCTGGTGCCGTGGGCGCTCGCCGTACCGGCCGCCGCGCCCACGACACCAGGGCGCCCCAGGTCACTCCTCCGAGGACGCGCCATCCAGCAGAGTGTTGATCATCTCCTGGATCTGCGCGTGCCCGGTGGCCCCCAAAGCCCCGCCCAGTGCCTGAGCCAGCTTGTCGAAGGGGTCGTCCATCGAAACCCCCTTCATCGCCTCAGCCAGCTCCTCCACCGTCCACATCCCGTCCTTCTCCACCCGCTCCCCACGCGACCACGCATGGTTCACCGCCACCGACCCCCCACGGATTGACAGCACCTGCCCCGTCAGCGGGCACCCCGCCGAGGCCAGATAAGCCGCCACAGGCGCGCTCGTAGCCGGGTCCAGCGGATCGAACCCCCCAGCCGGCTTCTCGCTCATTCCAGGAACCTCCAGCGTGAGCCTGGTACGCGCCATCGAAGGCGAGATGCAGTTGACCCGCACCCCGTACCGCCCCAGCTCCAGCGCCCCCACCGTGGTCATCGCCGCGACGCCCGCGTTCGCCGCCGCGTACGACGCCTGGGCGGGCAGCGGGTTGAGCAGGCCCGAGCCCGATGAGGTGTTGATGACCGCGCGGTCCACCCGCTCACCGGCCGCGTACCGCTCGCGCCAGTACCGGGCCGCCCACCGGGTGACCGCGAACGTGCCCTTCAGCTTGACCGCGACCACCACATCGAAGTCCTCCTCGCCCAGGTCGGCCATCCCCCGGTTGCGCTCGATGGTGGCGTTGTTGATGAGTACGTGCAGGTCGCCGAACGCCTCCACCGCCGTTTCGACCATCCGCCGGGCGCCGTCCCAGTCCGAGACGCTGTCGGTGTTGGCGACCGCCTGCCCGCCGCGCGCGGTGATCTCCTCGACCACCGCCGCCGCGACACCCGCGTCGCCGCCCGTGCCGTCGATGGCCACTCCCGGGTCGTTGACGACGACCTTCGCGCCTTCCCCGGCGCAGTACAGCGCCTCCTCGCGCCCGATGCCGCGCCCGGCGCCGGTGATGAGTACGACGCGTCCGTCCAGGCTTCCCATGTGCCCCTCCTCGCTCGGCCACTCACTTCATTCAATGAAACACTACACTGCATGAAGTGCTGCACCAGATGCAATAGGATGTGGCGATGACGACGGAGAGCACAGGGCTGCGAGAGCGGAAGAAGCAGCGCACGCGGCAGGCGCTGGTGGAGGCGGCGGTACGCCTGTTCGCCGAGAAGGGGTACGAAGCGGTCACCGTGGCCGAGATCGCCGAGGCCGCCGACGTGTCCACCCGCACTTTCTTCCTCCACTTCCCGGCCAAGGAGGACGTGCTCTTCGCCAACGCCGACGTGCGCATCGACCTCGCGCTGAAAGCGGTCGCCGAGCGCGGTAGCACGAATCGGTTGGCGGATGTCCTGGTCAGGGCGATGGAGCGCATGATCGCCGACACCTGGGAGAGTGACCTGACCAGCGGCCTCGCCGCCCTGCGGGCCCGTCTCGCCGGGTCGGCACCGGTGTTGCAGGCCCGCCTGCTCCAGCGCTACATGGCCGCGCAGACCGAGCTGGCCCGCGCGCTGCACCAGGCATATCCGGCCGAGGTCGACGAGGTCGCCGCCGCCGCGCTGGTGGGCGCGGCGATCGGCGCGGTGAGCGCGGCGACGATGGCCAGCCTCCAGCGCGGCGACTCGCCCGAGGCCGTACGCGACGCGATGCGTCAGGCGATGGACCTGGTCACGGGCCCCCGGCGCCTGGCGAGCCGACCGCCGGGCTGAGGGGCCGTTCGGCCCGCTGGGGAGCATGGGCCTTGGCGAGATGGTCGTGCAGCGCCGCATGGCGGAACTGGTACACCGGACCGACCGCGCGTAGCAGTCCGAGCCGATGGGCGTCGTCCAGGAACCCCATGAACCGCCAGGGCAGTTTCCCGATCAGCGCCAGCGGCACGACGGTGAACGTCAGCGCGAGCCAGGCATGATGCCTTCCGGCGACCAGCCCGAACACCCAGCCGAAGCCGAATCCGATCGAAAGCCCGACCATGAACGCCTGTCCGGCCAGTTCAGGAGTGGGGGAGCGGGACATCAGCACGCCGAGTGTCGCGCCGATGGCGAGCGCGAAGAACGTGGCGCTCGCGGTCGCCCGCAACAGGGTGAGGTCACGGTCGGCGCGATGGCTGGACAGCGGCGTGCCGACCTCGTCGGCCAGCGGCCACTCCGCCCATCTGATCAGTCCGATCACCGGCCCGAACGCCCCGCCGAACATGATCCCGCCGATGAGCGTGAACTGTACTCCGGTGGCCACCCCGCCCAGCACCCCGAACACCAGCCCGCACAGTGGACCGAACACCGCTCCGAACGCCATCCCGCGCAGCAGGTCCCGGGGCAGCGAACGCGCCTTGGGGCGCCGGCGTAGGCGCAGACCGGCGTAGCCGGGCAGTTCGTCGGCCCACGAGCCCGTCGCGACCATCCCGGTGGCGAAACCGCTGACGAGGCCGAACAAGATCCCGGCAGGCGGCCCCATGGCCGCCCACGCCCACAATCCCACCGTGCAACCGGCGGCGGCCCCGGGGAACAGCCCGCGCGCCATGTTGCGCGCCCAGGCGCGCGCACGGCTCACGGATGTCCGGTCAGGAGCGCGGCCCATGGCCGCGATGGCCGCCGCCGCACCGAACGCCATGCCGAACGGCGCGCCGAGCAGTACGCCCGTTGACAGGCCCGCCAGCAACGAGAACAGGACGGTCGGCCCACCCGCCATCATGATCTGCGCCAGCGCGGCGACGATTCCGAGGGTGACGCTGAACGCCGGTACACAGCACAGGAACGTCGCCACTCCCACCTTCAGCGGAAAGCCGCGCGACGTGCCGGCCAGGCGCCACCAGGCGATGTCACTGTTGCCGGACGGTGGGAAGCGTTCGGCCAGGAAGGTTAGATAGCGGCGGGTGGCGGATGGGTCCAGTCGGCGGGAGGGGCGGAAATGGTCCGCCGGATCGGCGCTGGGCAACCGGGTCTCGATGAGTGAGGGGATGAGTGCGTCCAGGAGATGGGCGCGAAGCTCGGCGTGCGGCCCGTCCAGCAGTTCGGTCAGCGGCGCGGGGTCTTTGCCGGTGTCCACGTAGACGGCGCGGATGAGCCACAGATCCAGCGCGGTCATGCGCGGGGCGATGTGGTCGCCCAGCGCGTTCAGTACGCGCTGCCACGCCCGCGAGGGCGAGGCGGCCAGGCAGTCGCCCAGGTAGTCCGCACCGGCGGACTGGGACACCGTCAGCGGGGAGATGATCGCCGCCGCGTTCAGCGGACGTCCGGCGGAGGTGATCGCATCGGCCAGCTCCGCGCGACGGCTGGTGAGGATCAGTTGGTCGTGCTCGCCCAGGGAGGCGTTGAGCAGCCTGATCACCTCCGCGCGGGCGGGCGGCTCCATCTCGTCGAGGCCGTCCAGCACGGGGAGGATGTGCCCGCCGCCGGCCAGCCGGGCGGCCACACTGTTGCCATGCTCGGTGGCGGCGAGCGCCGGGTAGTCCTGGGTCAGTCGTACGGCGAGCCAGTCGTGCAGGCGGCGATGGACCTTCGTGTCCCACCCGCTGACCGGGATCAGCACGGGCACCGGGACGATTTCACCGGAGGCCGACCGCTTGTTCTCGGCGCGGGCGTCCAGGAGTCCGAGGAGCATCTGCACGGCCAGCGTGGTCTTTCCGGTGCCCGGTTCGCCGGTGATGATCAGCCGTCGCTGACCGAGATGACGGAAGAAGGCGATGAGTCCCGGTACATCGTCGCTGCGTCCGGAGAATGCGGAGAGGTTCCGGCCGATCAGATGGGATCGGCTCATTCTTTCCTGATCTCTGGCCACCTCCCATGGGACCGGAATCGGCTTGGGGTCGCTGAGCCTGCGATGCCGCGCCTCGGCCTGCCATTGTTCCTTCACCAAGGCGGCGAGCGCGTCGGCGGCGGCACTCACATCGGCGGGGGCGGTGGCTGGTCGCCTGGCCCAGGCGATTATCGCCACTGTCCACGGAATTATGGCCACGGTGAGGATGACGAGATCGTTCACCGTGACCCTCGCGCCTGGTTCCACCGCGCGCGCCACTATGATCACTGTGGCCGCCAGCGAAGTGATGGCCAGCGCGGCGAGTGCGGCGCGTTGTGCTGAGCGTCGGCCCATCCTCCGTATGGTGTCGGAATAGCCGTCGATCAGACAACCGTGCTGCGCATTACTGGATTGAATGCGGTAAATGTCGCGATTGTGGCTAATGGTGGAGGCATCTCCGGCCCCGCCCGTCAATCCACTCTCAATCGTTCTTCTTCTTTCCTGCCCGCCGGGCACGGGTAGCCGGGGGCGTGGAAATCGGGGCAGTGGACGACGGCGACGGTGCCGTAGCGTTCTGCCGTCAGCCAGAAGCCCCAGCACACGCTGTCGGCCTCCGGAGGATGTCCGGTGGCGGCGGCGAGCAGGTACTCGCGCTCCGCCAGTGGGCCCATCGCCTCGCGAGAGGCGAACGCGGGGGCGAGTTCGTCGAAGCGCTCCGCGAGCCAGGTGACCGCCTCGTCCACGGTGTCGGTGGTGCGGAGGATCACCGGTGGCCCGCAGTTCGGCTTCGGTGGACCGCAGAGGGGAGGCGGCCGGGTTCTTACTGTCGGCGATGAGGTAGGCGTCGGACGTTTCGGGGATTCGGCCGATCAGCATGCAGGCTTCTCCTTCTCCGTCCTCGTTGTTGTTTCCGCCGCACAGCCGGATAAGCGTGGCATTGGCGGCGGGGAGGGCGTATAGGTCGGGAGTCACTGGCCTACTTTCTGGTATGTAGTGGATATTCAGGCGGTGTGCCCCCGGCCTGGGAAGTGGTCTCATGCTTCTTTGCTGAGCGCCGGGGGCACGGGTTCGTGACTTCGCTAACAGGTCATGGATCTCCTTTCGCCGGCTGCCGTCTGGCGGGGAGCCAGGGGGCGGACGGCGGCCCTTCCTTGGGGA
>NZ_POUA01000412.1 GCF_003236385.1 Spongiactinospora gelatinilytica | reverse complement strand
CACGCGCTGGCATGGTCACACCACCGCCGCGCCCATCAGGCCCGCGCCCGCAGCAGCCACTACTGGAAACGATGGCTACGCCACAACGAGATCCAACTCTAGATCACGAAACATGACTGTAGTACTAATCCACGCGGGGAGCCGTCTAGTCACCGATCATCCCTGGAGGGATCGCAACGATGCGGGTCTTGGTCTTGTGGCAGCGGGTGCACTCGTCACCGATCATCCCTGGAGGGATCGCAACACCACCTGGCCGTTCGTGCCGGGGATACCGGCGTGTCACCGATCATCCCTGGAGGGATCGCAACATGGTCTACATGCAGGCCGACGTTTCCGATACCGCGTCACCGATCATCCCTGGAGGGAGGGGGCTCACCCCGAAGTGTGGACACCGTAGTTATGCGGCGAGCAGCACCCTATCGATGGTCTGCTGCTCGTAGTCGATCGGGCTCAGGTAGCCGAGGGCGGAGTGCCTCCTTCGAGTGTTGTAACGGGTGATCCACTTGAAGACCGCCAGGCGGGCTTCACGCGCCGAGGACCAGCGTCTGGCCCCCTGCAGCGTCTCGCGTTTGAGGCTGGCGTTGAACGCCTCCGCGGCGGCGTTGTCGGCGCTGGTGCCCACCGCGCCCATGGACAGGCGCACACCGAGCTCGGCGCATACCCCGGCGAACTCGGCCGAGGTGTACTGCGCTCCGTGATCGGCGTGGAAGATCGCCCCGCTCAGATCGCCCCGCGTCGCGGCGGCGGCCCGCAACGCGTCGCTCACCAGAGCGGTGCGCATGTGATCGGCGATCGACCAGCCCGCCAGCCGCCGTGAGCCCAGGTCCAGCACCGTGGCCAAGTAGAGAAACCGGCCATCTCCGATGGGCAGGTAGGTGATATCGCCCACATAGCGGCGGTTCGGCGCCTCGGCGGTGAAGTCCCGCCGGATCAGATCGGGCACCTTCTGAGCGGACGGCTCCGGCACCGTGGTGCGGACCTTCTTTCGCAGATGCAGCCCGACAATCCCGAAACGGCGCATCACCCGCGCAACGCGCTTGTGGTTGACCATGCGGCCCCGGGCGCACTAGGATTACGGACGAAACTTTGTAGAGATGCACTTTGGCTGAGCAACTCCGGTCTATGAGATGGGGAACACATCTCCAATTGAGGATTATCCTCAATAGGGCATGGCTTTCTATTCTTGCATCCAGATGTAATCTGCAATGACGGCGAGTACACGCTGCATCTCGTTATCACCGTTCTGCAAATCTAGGTGTGTCAGCCCGGCAGCATATACAGTATACTTGGCCGCTTTAGCGAGATCGATATCGGGGTCCAATGCGCTACACAATGCCTCAACAGCTCGCCTCTTCAGCTGTAGACGACCGTAATTGGTGTGGTGCCCTGGATTCAACACCTCTTCCCGGTCGGCAGCCGGGTGAGCGGCGAAGGCCTCCAGAGACTGGGCATCATATTGGTCACGCAAACCAAGTAGGCGTCGATGCGTGATACGGACACGTTCGCCCCGATTGCCATTGATTATGAGCCGCATAGCCTCATCAACTAGAGATCCTTCAAGTCTACTAGTGGAGACCGCCAATTGTGCAGCAATCCGAATGATATTCGGCAGTTTGTCGGGCCTGGGATCGGCTACGATAGTCGCGAGAAGGGGATTACCTCTTACGATCTCTTCCATATCTTCATCTAGCATGATGGATGGAGCGTCAACGGCGCTGGCAGCTCTAGGATGCAGCCTTATGCTCATGTGAAGGCTATTCAGCCAGGCTTCGTCAATATGAATCCCTGAGAGTTCCTCGCCCAGTGCGAAAGCTGCAGCTTGCCAGTTCTCACGCCACTGCGTTTCGGTCACCGATCTACGCGCCAGCCACCGCTGCCCCGATCGCGGAGATACTGTCGGCAAATTGAAAGGATCAAAGGCAGCAATGATTCGTCCGCTGACGACGTAGGTTACACCGACGTCCTGATTGACCGTCCAGTAGACACTGTATGCCTCACTCTTGACCGCCATCTGCTTAAGGATCGCCTCACTGCTTCCACGACAGGATAACGGTTCCATGACGACTGTCCACATACTCTGCTGTTCGACCAGGGTGACACCAGTACCCTCGGGGTACAACTCGTATGCGAGCGTGACCGCCTCACTCCAGGTCTGCTCTGAATCACTATCCGGGTTACCCGCCAAAAGGCGGACAACTTCGTTGAGATCGCTGTTTCTCACCCACGTGAAACACCCGTGCTCCGGTAGTATTGCTCGAATATTTAAGTAAAGACTGAACAGTGTGCTCAAGGGGGGACCTAACGCGAAGGAGGATTTATGGAAAGTTCAGGGTGGGAGTAGCTTAAACTACCCCCACCCTACACGGGCTACGGCAACCTAGCCATGATGAAAGACCTCAGTCGACGCCATCGATACTGCAACCATCAAGATCGACCACCTCGTCCGGAAGAGGGTCTATTAAGATGACGCCCGGTGCCCCGCTGACGGGGTGTCGCGTACCTTTCCGAATGACGTCCACCCAGAATGGGTATCTGTCCAGGATGCGATTACGCTGATAGAAAACTGAAGTTCGCGCTCCGGAAGAGCAGTTGTCTCTATCCTTGATGATTTTCACCGAGTAGTTGCTAACCGTACTGGCCGCCCCTTCTCGAGTGCTGGCGAAGGGGAACTCATCACAGCTGTCAGGCTTCTTGTACCCCGGCTTAAGTTTCCGACACTGTGCGATGGATTTTTTCCGATTGTTCTCAATTGTGGTAGCATCTCTTGTTCGATGCAAGCAAGGTGACGCTTGGTTTTGCACCAGCTCGCATCCGACGTTATTCCAGTCGAATCTTCCGGGGATCTTCTTGGATGGAAATTCGGATCAGTTGCGTTTGGATTGTACACGACCGTAGCCCAACGGCTTTGTCCTTCCACTGGAGTCGACATAGGTAGCCTTACAGTTCTTGCCCTTCTCGCCTAACGCAACCGTGAATGTCCTGTCAAGCCAGTCGTCGTCGATTATCCTGACATTGTCTATGCGAATCGACGCTTTAATTTGGCGGCTGTTTACTCCCGTGGGTGCTCCACGAGCCTGAGTGTTCGGTACGCCATTCTTGGCAGCCATACCCACATGGGTGTGGAGTAAGATAGTCATGCGTGCGTACCATTGCGCGGTACTGAAGAGCGGAGTGCGTCGGTCTACACTACCGTCTTCCTCTCTCTCCAATCCAAACGGCATAGCACATATTGAAAGAGTTCTTTGACCACCATCCCCGTTTGTGAAGCGAGCCCGCGACATCAGGTCTGTTCGGTTCTCCCACGCGACTAGCGCAGTCTTCAGGCTTCGCCCGGTTGTAGGGGAACCTGCTGGCTGCCACAGCCTGGAAGTGAGTTTCCGGTTTGGGGGAACTAGATGACGATCCGCTGTCTATCTGGACGATTTCCCAGTCCGACCACGGTCCTGCTGCTCCCCCCGCCATTGCCCGGGCACGCCAACGGATCCACTGCCCATCGACGAGCTTGCCGGCGGGAACCTGAATGGTTCCGAAGTGCCCTGACTCCACTCCAGCGATGCTCCCCGACCAGATAAGGCCTTCGGAGGAGTTATCCGGATCGTGCTCCACGGCAACTTCGAAGGTGGAAGCCCGGGTTTCCGGGTCATTGACTCGCGCGTTCAGCTTAGGGGTGGTAGTAGAAGTCGTCCAGCCGCCCGGCCACTCAGAGCGTGTTTGAGAAGATCATTTATGTCCGGCGTGGCGACGTGATCATCGGACGCGAGACCGCCAAGCTGGCCCGGTGCCCCCTGATCGCTACCCCTCCGACCTCACCGACGCTCAGTGGCAACTGATCGAGCCCCAGCTACCCGAGCCGAACACCGGAGGGCGACCGGAAAAGCACCCACGTCGGGAGATCGTCAACGCCATCCTGTACGTCGTGCGATCGGGATGCCCGTGGCGGTACCTGCCCACCGACCTGCCGCCCTTTATCTGGAATCTGGGCCAGGTCGTCAAGCGCGATCTGTCCTGGGCCCGGGACCTTGGCGGACGTCCACGATCGGAAGGATGGTCGCGGTGGCTGGGATGCCGATCTGACGGGGTGTTGGGCCTGCTGGCCCAGGCCATCCTCGCCGGCCGAGGCCGGGGCCCGACCGCGCACAAGCCGCATCGCACCCGCCGGCCGTACCTGCTGCGCGGGGTGTTGTTCTGCGGGTACTGCGAGCGGCGGATGCAGGGCAACTACAACCACGGGGAGTGCTACTACCGGTGCCGCTACCCGGCCGAGTACGCCCTGGCCAACGATGTCGATCACCCCAAGACCGTGTATCTGCGCGAGGCCGACGTGCTGCCCCCGCTGGACGCCTGGCTCGCCACCGCATTCGGCGAGGAAAGAATCACGCAGACCGCCCAGGAACTGGCCGCCTCCGGCCAGGACCGTACAGCCGGTACCGCCGATGAGGCGCTGCGCGGGCGGATCGCCGAATGTGACCGCAAGCTGGCCGCCCACCGCGCTGCGCTGGAGGCCGGGGCCGACCCCGCTCTGGTCACCGGGTGGATCACCGAGGTCCAGACTCAGCGGGCGGCGGCTCAGGCGCAGCTCAGGAAGGTCGGCGCAAGGCGGCGGATGACCGTGGAAGAGATCCACGCGGTGATGGCCGCCATCGGTGACCTGGTACAGGTCCTACAGCAGGCCGACCCGGCCGACAAGGCGGAGCTGTACGCGCAGATCGGGCTGCGGTTGACCTACCGCCCCCAGAAGCGGCTCGTGGAGGCGCAGGTAACGCCAAACCCTCACGTGTGCGAAAGGTTGGTGTCCGAGGACTGAGCCCCACCGGACGCACATGGCCCGCCATTATACGTGCACATCGGATCCGCCTGGCCTGACGTGTCTTCGCACCCCGCTCGAATGTAGCGGTAGGGCCGGATCAGACGGGGGCCGGCGTTGGCCGCCGCCGGCACGGGGCCGGAATGCTACGGTCTGGGCTTGTGGGAGGGCCCTCTCCGGGTGCTGAAGTTGACAGGCGCGTGCCATGCCCGACCTCCGGAACCCACCTGACAGGTCCGGGCGTAGCAGCGCCAGTACCACTCGCCGTTCTTTCTGCGCCGAAGGTCGATATCGCTGCCACCACACCGCCCGCACGCAGGTGGGGAGGAGAATTCGGCGGCGTGTTCGTGTTCGAGGATCCTTCTGGCGAAATGGGCGCCGCGCATCGTCAGCATGATCTCTCGGGTCCTGCTCTGCGACAGAGCGTTCAGGCTGCCGAGCATGACGGTCCGCTCGTCGATGACCACGATCTTCTGGTGCATGTGATTCACGGACACGACGGTGTGCGCTACAGCGCGTACTTGGTTGATCAGGTCGAGGTGTCTGTCCTGGAGCTGGTCGGAAGGGTCGCGGAGGAAAACGGTGATTCGGACGCCGCGCGCCGCCGCCCCCGCCAGGCCGGGAAGCAGTTTCAGCACACGTGAGGCCACCCAGGGCGTCCAGATCCAGAGGGAGTGTTTCGCGTCGCGGATGGCGGCGGCGAAGGCGGTGTAGAAGTGCAGCTCGTCGTGAACGTCGGTCACCTCGACGTGACGGGCCAGTACTTCTTTGAGCTGGTTGCCGAAAACCCCGAGATATGATTCGGCCGCTGCGGTGGCGGGCGGGGTCACTAGCGCGGCGGCCTTTACCGGACGGACCTGCCCCGCCTGGAGCAGGCCACGGACATACGACAGCGCCGTGCCGGATTGTGCCAGAGACACCCGCTCGCGGCTGGCGACGACGTACAGGCGGGTGCGTACGCGGGTGACTGCCACATTGCACAGACGCAGCCCTATCCGCTGCCAGGACGTGGCGTCCGGAGCCCGGCTGGCATGAGCCATCCACATCCCGTTGCCGAACCGTCCTTCGACGGTGTCGAAGACCACGATCGGAAACTCCCGCCCTTGGAATCGGTGCGCGGTGCCCACCTCGGCCAGCGGTGACCCCTCACCCTCGATGTCGCGCAGCGCTTCCAGCGTGGCCTCCGCCTGGCTTCGATACGGCGTGACGACTCCGACCTCATCGCCGTCCGCGACGTGCAGCTCGGCCAGGGCACGCGACAGCAGGACACCGGCGGGCCACCAGCCACTGGAACGGCCGGTGAGCCGCGGGTCCGCGAGTTCGTTCAGGCCGTCGGTGTCGATGAGCACGATCTCCGGATCGCTGGAGTCGCGCGGTTTGACCGAGGGCCCGGCGAGCAGGGTGCCGTCGTAGGCCAAGGCGTTGGCCAGGGTCATCACGGTGGGGCCGAACCGGTTCTGGGTAACCAGGCTTATGCAGTTCGGATGGCGGTGGGCGGCGGTCGGGTCCTGGATGCCGCAGTGCTCGAAGACGTCCGGTAGTAGCCACCGCCTGACGTCGGCGCGCTTGCTCTCACTCAACTTAGTGCGTGTTTGAGAAGATCGTTCATGTCCGGCGTGGCGGCGTGACGAGACATGCCGATACCGCCAAAGTGGCTCAATGCCCCCCGCTCGCTACCCCTCCGACCTGACCGACGCCCAGTGGGAACTGATC
>NZ_POUA01000411.1 GCF_003236385.1 Spongiactinospora gelatinilytica | reverse complement strand
GGTCGGGGGTGTGCGGGGGATGGCTCGCAAGGCGCTCCAGCGCGACCTCGATCGCCTTGCCGAGCTGGGTGTCCACGCCCCGGGCGTAGTCCTGCGGGGTGATGTCGATCTCGATGTCGGGGTCGGTCCCGTAGTTCTCCACCCGCCAGCCCACGTCGTCGAAGGCGAAGGAGAACTCCGGCTGGGTGGTCACCGTGCCGTCGGCCAGCCAGTGGCGCGGCCAGATCCCGATGACCCCGCCCCAGGTCCGCTTGCCGATCAGCGGGCCGAGGCCGAGCAGCTTGAAGGTGTGGCTGAAGATGTCGCCGTCCGATCCGGCCCACTCGTTGGTGACCGCGACCAGCACGCCCCGCGGGGACTCGCGCGGATAGGGCTCGGGCACCCCCCAGCGCGGATAGTCGTAGCCGATCCGGCGGCGGGCCAGCTTCTCCAGCAGCAGCGCCGAGACGTTGCCACCGCCGTTGAAGCGCACGTCCACGATCAGGCCCTCGCGGTCGTACTCGGCCAGGAACCCGCGGTGGAACTCGGCGTACCCGTCGGCGCTCATGTCCGGGATGTGCAGGTAGCCGATCCGGCCGCCGGTGCGCTCGTGGGTGCGGGCCCGGTTGGCGGTCACCCAGTCGCGGTAGCGGCCGGGCTGCTCATACGACAGCGCCTTGACGGTGACCGTGCGCGGAGCTTCCTCGCCGCGGCGGACGGTGAGCTGCACCTCCTCGCCCGCCTGGTTGACCAGCCGCTCGGCCGGGGTGGCGCTACGGCCCACCGGCTGGCCGTTGACCGCCAGCACGGCATCGCCCGGGCGCAGGTTGATCCCCGGCCGGTTGAGCGGCGAGGTGGCCTCGGCGTCCCACGGGTCGCCGTCCACGATCGCGGCGATGCGGTAGACGCCGTCGTCGTAGGCCCAGTCCACGCCGAGCTTGCCCTGCCAGTAGTGGGGGCGGCTGCGGTACTCGCCGCCCATCTCATAGGCGTGCGAGGTGCCCAGCTCGCCGAGCAGTTCCCACAGCAGGTCGGAGAACTCCCCGCGGGTACCGATCCGGTCCACCAGCGGCAGATAACGGTCATAGACGCCGTCCCAGTCGACCCCCGCCATGTCCTCGGTCCAGAAGTGCTCGCGTTGCAGCCGCCATGCCTCGCGGAACATCTGCCGCCACTCGGCCCCCGGGCGGATCGAGACCTTGACGCGGGACATGTCGATCCAGCCCGCCGAGCGGGTCGTGCCCTCTCCGCCGGAGGGCTCCTCGCCGGCCTTGACCACGCGCAACCGGCGGCCCGCCCGGTAGAGCAGGGTGGTGTTGTCCCGGCCCAGCCGGAAACCGCTGAGGTCCTTGGTGAGGACCTCGCACGTCTGCTTCTCGAAGTCGTAGACGTGCAGGGTGCCGGACGTGGACTCGGCGAACTCGTCGCCGCGGCGGCCCTCGACGGGGAACGACGCGAAGATCGCTTTGCCGTTGATACCGGCGATCTGGGTGTACCGGGCCTCGGGCACGGGGAAGGCGACGATCCGGCGGTCCAGGCCGTCGGTCTCGATGTTCAGCGTCTCCTCGGTCTCGTCCTTCGCGTCGGCCGTCGTCTCGCCCTTCGCTTCGTCCTTCGCGGGCTCGGCCTCGGGCTTGCTCTCCTCCTTGGCTTCGTCCTTGCCGCTGTCGCCCTTGCCGAGTGGGCGCGGTTCGGGCACGAACGGTGAGCCCACGTCGGAGCGCAGCGCGATCGCGTACGGCCGGCGGCCGAGCGGGAACCCCAGGTCGAAGTGGAGCGAGTCGCGTACCGGGTTGAACACCCGATAGCCGATGAAGTAGAGGTAGCGCCCCTCGGGGTCGAAGGACGGGCTGGTGTCGTAGAGCACCGGCCGGGTGGCGGCGAACGACTGCCCGCTTCGCGTGTCGTACAGCCTGATGGCGCTGGTCTGCGGGCCGGCCGGGCAGGAGTAGGCCAGCCAGCGCCCGTCGGCCGACCAGGCCGGGTCCTCGATCCGGTCGAAGGCGTTGCGCTCGACGGTGGTCAGCGCGGGCTCCTCGCCGGTCAGGTCGATCAGCAGCAGCTCGTTGCGGTGGTTGGTGAGCGCCACCCGGTCGTGCTTGGGAGAGATCTCCAGCTCGATGGCCCGGCCGGTGTCGAGCGCGTCCAGCCGCACCGGCTCCTCACGGCCGTCGGCGGTGAGCAGCACCAGCACTTCGCGGTCGCCGTCATCGCTGGCCGCCGCGATCAGTCGTTCGCCATCGTTGAGCCAGGTCAGCAGCCGATAGCGGACCCCGTCGGGAGCGCCGTGCTGGCGGACCGGGCCCTCCCAGTTGGCGAAGGAGAACGCCTTGCCTCGGGTGGTGACGGCGAGGCCGCTGCCGTCGGGGCTGAGCGTGGCGCTGTCCAGGTAGGTCTCGGCGGCCACGAACCTGCGGTTGCGCTGCGTCCGCGAGCTGCCCAGCCGTACCTCCACCCGCTGGGACTCGCCCTCGGCCGGGTCGAGCAGGTACAGCTCACCGCCCGCGTGGTAGACCAGCCGGGTGCCGTCACCGGACAGGTTGCGCGCGTAATAGTCGGCGTGGTCGGTGTGGCGGCGCAGGTCGTCACCGGAGGGGGTGCAGGAGTAGACGTTGCCGACGCCCTCGTGGTCGGACAGGAAATAGACCCGATCGCCCGCCCAGCAGGGCGAGGCGAGGTTGCCTGCCAGCGCGATGAGCCTGGCGAACTCCCCCTCGCCCGCCCGGTCGATCCACAGGTCGCCGACCGTGCCGCCGCGGTAGCGCTTCCAGCGGGCCGGGTCGGCGGTGTTGCGGCCGAGCACGGTCACGCCGCCGGGACCGTACGTGATCGTGTTCGCCGGCCCGTACGGCAGCCGCCGCGGCGGCCCCTCGGCCCCGGGGACCACGGCGTGCAGCCACTTCAACCGGCCGAACGGCTGCCCCGCGTCGCTGGCGTAGACGATCGCGTCGTCCTGCCAGCCGGTGACCGTCGAACGGGATCCGTGGAACGTGACGCGGGTGGCGTCACCGCCTTCGGCCGGCATCACGTAGACCTCTTCCGGGCCCTCCTCACGGCCGACGAACGCCAGCCGTTCGCCATCGGGGGAGAACCTCGGATAGCCGGCCTCGGCGACCCCGGCGGTCAGCCGGAAGGCGCGCCCTCCCTCTGCCGATACCATCCACAGATCGTCCTCCGCGGCGAAGACCACCGCATCACGAAAAATCGTCGGAAACCGCACGTAGGCTGGCATACATCCCTCTCCGGTCGCGTGATCGCCCAACTTATCCTCGCATTCCTGCGAACAGTCGAATGTGGCGTTCCAGCAGAGGAGATGGACGGGAATCGGGGCCTCGCCCCCACGCCGACCGACCCGCCCGCCGTGCTTTCACATCGGGGAGCCGTGGTCGTCCAGGGCGGCCGGGAGCGACCGGGTGTGCAGCACGTCCAGCCGGGACACCGCGCGCGTGAGGGCGACGTAGAGGCGGTTGGCACCGCGGGTCTCGGCCTCGGTGATGGCGGCGGGCTCGGCGAGGATCACGTGGTCGTACTCCAAGCCCTTGACCAGGGTCGCGGGGACGGCGGTGACCTGGGCGCCGGTCGTACCGGCGGTGGCGTCCGCGCCGTCCAGGCCGGCGACCACGATGCCCTCGGCCCGCAGCCGCTCCGCCAGCGGTCCGACGTCGGCGGCGATCACGCCGATGGAGCCCTCGTGGCGCAGCGCGTCGCGCACCGCCGCCACGACCGCGGTCGCGAGGTCCGGCACCCGGCGTACGCGCAACATGCCGTCCGAGCGCAACGACCTGGTCTGCGGCACGTCGGCGTCCAGGGTGGAAAGCAGCCGGTTGGCCAGCGCCACCACGGCGGCGGGCACGCGGAACCCGGTGGTCAGGGCGATCACGGCGGTGTCCGGCTTGCCGAGGTGGGTCAACGCGTCGGGCCAGCGCACCGCCGCCCACGGCGTGGTGGCCTGCGCGAGGTCGCCGAGCACGGTGATCGAGCCGTGCTCGCTGCGCCTGGCGATGGCCCGGCACTGCATCTGCGACAAATCCTGTGCCTCGTCCACGATCACGTGCCCGTAGCCCTGCTCGCGTTCCAGCAGGCCGGCCACCTCGTCGAGCAGGACGATGTCGGCCTCCGACCAGCGGGCGCTCCTGTGGCTGCGCGGCGGGCGGGTCCACAAGATCGCCTTCTGCTCGGCGGGGGTCAGCGTGCCGCCGGCCGCCCTGGCCAGTGCGTCCGCGTCGGTGAGCACTTCGGCGACCACCTCCTCGGCGCGCACGGTGGGCCAGACCTCGTCGGTGAACCCGGTGATCGAGCGGCGCATCCGCTTGACCCACGCGGCGTTCGGCGTCTGCCCCCGCGATTCGGCCCGCTGCTGCAACAGCGACACCAGGCGGGAGATCACCCTTTCGCGCCCCACCAGGTACGGCACCGCTTCGCGGCGGGTGTCGTCCACCACGCGCCGCAGGTCGTACTCGTCGATCCGCCACCGGTAGGAACCGTCGGGCACGGCGAGGGTGCCGGACGGCTTGCGCACCCTGGCGTACAGCGCCCGGCGCAGCACCTTCGCCATCCGGGCGTCGTGCTTGACGACCGCCGCGTCCTCGCCGTCGTGGGCGCGCATCTCGCCCCGGTGCCGCAGCAGCCGTCCCACGGTGGTCTGTTCGACGTCCACCTCCCCGAGCGCGGGCAGGACCTGGGAGATGTAGCCGAGGAACGCCTGGTTCGGGCCCAGCACCAGCACGCCGCCGTTGCGCAGCCGCTGCCGGTGCGCGTACAGCAGGTAGGCCGCGCGGTGCAGGCCGACGGCGGTCTTGCCGGTGCCGGGCGCGCCCTGGACGCAGATCGAGCCGGAGATCGGGGCGCGGACCAGCTCGTCCTGCTCGGGCTGGATGGTGGCGACGATGTCGCGCATCGGGCCCACGCGGGGACGCTCGATCTCGGCGGTGACGATGCGGCTGGCCGCGGCGTCGCGCTCCTCGCCGAGGTCGAGACGCTCGTCTTCGTAGCCGGTGAGCTCGGCCGAGTCGTTGGACCAGCCGAAGCGGCGGCGTACCGCGACGCCGCCGGGCTCGCGGGCGCTGGCGCGGTAGAAGGCCCGGGCGACGGGGGCGCGCCAGTCGATCACCACGGGGGGCTCGCCGGTGTCGCCGCTGAGGTGGCGCCTGCCGATGTAGTACTTGCGGGCGGCGTGGTCGCCGGCGTCCGGACCGTAGTCCAGCCGGCCGAAGAACGGCGGGCCGTCGGGTTCCTCGCTCAGCTCCTTGGCCAGGCTTTTGAGATGACGCCCTAGGCGTTCGGCGCTGTAACGGTCGCCGGCCACGGTCTCGCCGACGATGACGTTGTGCCGGGCGCCGTCGAGCATACGGCGTACGGCCTCGCGGCATCGTTCGACGTAGGCGCGTTCGGCGTCGAGCTCGTTCATGTGGCCTCCTTATCTTAACTCGGTTAAGAGTTTAATCGAGTTGCCCTTTGCTAAGGTGGCCGCATGACAGGACTGCGGGAGCTGAAGAAGCGGCGGATCCACGACGCCATCTCGGCGGCGGCGATCACCCTGTTCCTGGAACGCGGTTTCGACGAGGTGTCGGTCGCGGAGGTGGCCGCGGCGGCGGAGGTCTCCAAGCCGACGCTGTTCAAGTACTTCGCGACCAAGGAAGATCTGGCCCTGCACCGGATCGCCGACCACATGGGGGAGGCGGCACGGATCGTCCGCGGGCGCGAGTCGGGGGAGGAGCCGCTCGCCGCCCTGCGCCGCGCCTTCCTGGACGGCTTGGCCCGGCGCGACCCGGTGACCGGGTTCAACGACACGCCGGAGGTGCTGGCCTACCACGGCATGGTGTTCCAGACGCCGAGCCTGGCCGCCCGGCTGATGCGGCAGTCGGCCAACGACGAGGACGCCCTGGCCACCGAACTCGACGGCGGACGCACCCCGGCCCGGCTGGCCGCCAGGCTCGCCGCCGCCCAGATCCTCGCCGTCCAGCGCGTCCTGGCAGGCGACAACTGGCGTCGCCTGATCGCCGGCGAATCGGCCGACGCCGCCTACCCGGCCGCCGTCGAAGCGGCCGAACTGGCCTACGCCCAACTCCGCTCCGGCCTCTCCCCGGAATGACCCCGCCCCGGTCCAAGTTTTCGTGAGGAGGCGGGTTCTCGCCGATCCTGCTTGCCGGCCGGGCATCCAGGTGAGCATAGGACCCGGCCGCGGCGAGAGCTTCACGGAGGCTTATGTCCCGCGGCGGATCAGGGTTTCGGCTGTGGGTGAAGATGGTTCCCGTGTGCGGGCAGGGCCTTGCGGTGGGTGGTCCAGCTTGCGGAGGGATGTCCGGGCAGAGGTTGTACCTTGCCGCAGGGTACGTCTTGCGGGTGAGGGCGGGCTTTGTCGGTGACCGGGACCTCGTCGGGGTGAGCGGCGCTCCCCTATGGTCGGGGCCGGGCGGAGGTAGGGCCTGGCCTGAGGGTCGGGGCTTGTCGGTGACCCTCGCTCGCAGGCAGGCCCGGCCGGACGCGGGGCGTGCCCATCCAGATAAGCCCCGGCCGCAAGCCGGACCCAGGCCCCGCCGGACGAGGGGCCATAGACAGGACCGCCCGCCCCCGGCCGGTCTGAAGAAGTCCGGGCCCGTCGGATGAGGGCGGGCGGTCCTGTCTATGGCCCCTCGTCCGGCGGGGCC
>NZ_POUA01000410.1 GCF_003236385.1 Spongiactinospora gelatinilytica | reverse complement strand
CGGTGGGCGAGGGGGTGGACCCGGGCTGGGTCGGCAAGCGCGTCGTGGCCAGGGGGCAGAGCGGCTACGCCGAGCGGATGACCGCCTCCGTCGAGGAGGTGGTGGAGGTGCCGGACGGCCTGGCGTTCCCGCAGGCCGCCGCCGTACTGCACGACGGCGCCACGGCGCTCATGCTCGTCGGCAAGGGCGAGATCGCCAAGGGGGAGCAGGTGCTGGTGACCGCCGCGACGGGAGGCGCGGGGTCGCTGCTGGTGCAGCTCGCCCGCGACGCCGGGGCTCGGGTGATCGCGGCGGCGCGCGGTGAGCGCAAGCTACGGCTGGCCCGTGAGTTGGGCGCGGAGGTCGCGGTGGACTACTCCGAGGAGGGATGGGACGCGCGCGTACGCGAGGCGGCCGGCGGCGAGGGCGTCGATCTGGCCTTCGACGGCGCGGGCGGCGAACTCGGGGGAGTGGCGTTCGGCACGGTGGCCAAGGGTGGCAGGTTCGTCACGTACGGGACGTCCAACGGCGGATTCGCCCAGATCGACCAGCAGGCCGCGGAACAACGTCAGATACGCGCGATCAACGCACTGATGGACGGGCCACCGCCGCCGGACGTGGTCCGCGACACCCTCGCGCGGGCTCTGGCACTGGCCGCGGAGGGTCGGATCACGCCGGTGATCGGAGCGACGTACCCCCTGGAACGCGCCGCCGACGCCCACCGTTCACTCGCCGAGCGGGCCACGCTCGGTAAGTCGCTGCTCATGGTCTGACGGCTCGGCGCGGCCTACCGCCCTGACCGTGCCGCGGATGACCACCGTTCTAGACCACCGTTCTAAAGGGCGTCCGGTAGGTCGTCGCTGGTCATTCGACCAGTGCGGGGGTGCTCGGGGTCAGTGTGGCCGCCAAGACCGCCCGGTGGGTCGGCAGGGCGGCGGCATGGCGTGCGCGGCCCTCCGGTGTGATGCAGACGAAGATGCCGCGCCGGTCGGCCTCGCAGATGTTGCGGCCGACCAGGCCGGCGCGTTCGAGTCTGGCGATGAGCCGGGACAGCGCGCTCTGGCTGAGATGAACCGCGTCGGCCAGCTCCTGCACCCGGAATTTGTCGTGGCCGCTCTCTACCATGCGGTCCAGGACCTCGAACTCGCTCGGCCCGAGGCCGTGCTTTTCGCCTAGCTCGCGCTCCAGTGCGCACCAGGTGCTGGCGTGCTGCGCGAGCAACTGCCGCCATGCGGCGACGATCGCTTCCTCGCTCACACGCCGGAGTGTACCAGGCGCGAACATAAGATGCACTCTCATTAAATGCTGTTGCATTAGATGCGATTGCATGTAATCTCGACCGCATGCATCCCTCGTCTACTGGCGAGCGCTGGGATGCGCGTCTTTGGGGCGCGCTCGCGGTGCTCTGCGGTGTCATCTTCCTTGACGCCCTTGATGTCTCGATGGTCGGAGTCGCTCTGCCCTCGATCCAGGCCGACCTGGGCATGACCACTTCGTCCCTGCAATGGGTGGTCAGTGGTTACGTGCTGGGGTACGGCGGTCTGCTGCTGCTCGGGGGCCGGACCGCCGACCTGCTCGGGCGCCGCAGGGTGTTCCTCGTGGCCCTGGCCGTGTTCGCCGTCGCCTCGCTGCTCGGGGGCATCGTGGACGACGGCGCCCTGCTGATCGTCGCCCGGTTCGTCAAGGGCATCAGCGCGGCGTTCACCGCTCCGGCCGCACTGTCCATCATCACCACGACCTTCCACGAGGGGCCCGCCCGCAACCGGGCACTCAGCATCTTCACCGCCTGCGGCGCCAGCGGTTTCTCGCTCGGACTCGTGCTCTCCGGCCTGCTGACCGAGCTGGGCTGGCGGTGGACCTTCCTGATGCCGGTCCCCGTCGCGATCATCGCGCTGATCGCCGGGCTGAAGCTGCTGCCTCGCCATTCCGGCGAGGAGCGCGCCACCGGCGGCTACGACCTGCTCGGCGCCGGCCTGATCTCGATCTCCATGTTGCTGCTGGTCTTCGGCGTCGTCGAGGCCCCGGAGGTGGGCTGGGCCGCGCCGCGTACCATCGCGACCCTGGGGGTCGCGGTCCTGCTGCTGGCCGCGTTCGTCCTGGTGGAGCGCCGGATCAAGCACCCTCTGGTGCGGCTGGGCATCCTGCGCTCCGCGCCGCTCGTCCGGGCCAACCTGGGGCTGGTGATCCTCTTCGGCTCCTACGTCGGATTCCAGTTCGTCGCCATGCAGTACTTCCAGAACCTGCTCCACTGGTCGGCCCTGGAGACCGCGCTGGCCTTCCTGCCCGCCGGCCTGATCGTGGCGGTCACCTCCACCAAGATGGGCGACCTCGCCGACCGGTTCGGCACCCAGCGGCTGATCGCGATCGGCGCGGTCGCGCTGGCCGGAGGTTACGCGATCTTCCTCGGCGTGGACGCGTCGCCCAGCCTGGGCGGCATGATCCTGCCCGGGATGACGCTGCTCGGCATCGCGTTCGGGCTGTCGTTCCCGTCGCTGAACATCCAGGCCACCAACGGCGTGGTGGACGACGAACAGGGCCTGGCCTCCGGGCTGCTCAACACCTCCGGCCAGGTCGGCGGGGCGATCGTGCTGGCCGTGGTCACCGCGGTCATGACGTCCAGCGGGACGGGCGTGTCCATCCCCGGCATCCGCGCGGCCATCGTGGTGTCGGCCGTGCTGGCCGTGGTCGGCCTGCTCATCGCGGTCACCGGCCTGCGCTCCCGCCGCCCGGCCGTCGTCTCGGAGGGGGAGGGCGACGCGAAGGTACTCGAAACCGTCTGAGGGGGACAGCCGGCTCCCGTGCTCCCCGAAGAGGGAACGCGGGAGCCGTGCCATGGCGGCCGAAGGCGGGTATCTGAACCGTAGGAGGCTGCCTTATGGACGGCACGCGAGTCGCAATTCCCTTCATAGCGCTCATGCTGCTCACGGCCTGCGGCCAGGGCGGGGACGCCGAGGGTTCCTCCTCGCCCTCCGCATCCGTGGCGCCCAGCCGGCCCGAAACCCCACCAAAGCCCACAAAATCCCCTGAAGCCCCTCAAACCACCCAGTCCACCGGGCCGGTGACGTCCAAAACACCCGGCCCAAGCCCGCCGACGTCCACCCAGGAGGTCCAGGTGGACCGCCAGAGCATGGACCCGGCGCTGGTCAGGCGGGTCCGGTACGCCGGGCACCCCGGCTTCGACCGGGTGGTCATCGACCTTTCCGGCGCGGTGCCCGGCTACTCCGTGCGGTGGGCCAAATCCCTGGTCCAGGACGGCAGCGGCGACCCGATCCCGGTCAAGGGCGGCGCGTATCTCCAGGTCAGCCTGCGCCCGGCGAACGCCCACACCGATTCCGGCGACCTGACCTGGACGGGCGGCCCGGTGTTCCGCGCGGGGCTCGCCAACGTCACCGACGTCGTCAGGACCGGCGATTTCGAGGGCGTGGTCGGGGTGGGGATCGTGCTCGATCACCGGGCGGGGTTCCGCGTGTTCGAGCAGAAACAGCCGGCCCGGCTGGTCGTGGACGTGGCGCACTGACCCGGACACGGTCCGACGTACCGGACACGACACGCCGGGCGCCAGGCGGCGGCGGAACCCTAAGATGGCGAGATGAACCAGCCCAGCCCGGCCGCGATCCGCAAGGCTCCGAAGGTCCTCTTGCACGATCACCTCGACGGCGGCCTGCGCCCCGAGACCATCGTCGACCTGGCCCGCGACTCCGGCTACGCCGGGCTGCCCACGACCGGCCCCGGCAACCTGCGGTCGTGGTTCGCCGAGGCCAGCGCCTCGGGCTCGCTGGAGCGCTACCTGGAGACCTTCTCCCACACGGTCGGCGTGATGCAGTCCCGCGAGGCGCTGATCAGGGTGGCCGCCGAGTGCGCCGAAGACCTCGCCGATGACGGGGTCGTCTACGCGGAGGTCCGCTACGCGCCCGAGCTGCACACCACCGCCGGGCTGACGCTCGACGAGGTCGTCCAGGCGGTGATCGAGGGCTTCGAGCAGGGTTCGGCCGGGCGGCCGATCAAGGTCAGGTCGCTGCTCACCGCGATGCGCACGCAGGCCAGGTCGCGGGAGATCGCCGAGCTGGCCGTCCGCTACCGCGACGTGGGCGTCGTCGGGTTCGACATCGCGGGGGCGGAGGCCGGTTACCCGCCCACCCGCCACCTGGACGCCTTCGAGTACCTGCAACGGGAGAACGCGCACTTCACCATCCACGCGGGGGAGGCGTTCGGGCTGCCCTCGATCTGGCAGGCGATCCAGTGGTGCGGCGCCGACCGGCTCGGCCACGGGGTGCGGATCATCGACGACATCGAGGTGTCGCCGGACGGGGAGCCGAAGCTCGGCAGGCTCGCCGCCTACGTCCGCGACAAGCGCATCCCGCTGGAGATGTGCCCGACCTCCAACATCCAGACCGGGGCCGCCAAGTCGATCGCCGAGCACCCGATCGGGCTGTTGCGCAGGCTGCACTTCCGGGTCACGGTCAACACCGACAACCGGCTGATGAGCGACACCATGCCGTCGCAGGAGTTCGTCAAGCTGGTGGAGACGTTCGGATACGACTGGGATGATCTGCAGTGGTTCGCGGTCAACGCGATGAAGTCGGCATTCATTCCCTTCGATGAACGGCTGGCGCTCATCAACGGGCAGATCAAACCCGGGTTCGCCAAGCTCAAGTGGGCGGGAGAGGCACAGTGAAGCAGGTCTACCGGTCCCGGCTGGCCCAGGTGCTCGGCTGGGTGTGGGTGGTGTTCGCCGCCGTCATGGCCGTCGATCTGGTGGTCCGGTTCAACGGGGCGCCGTCGCTCGTCGCCGCCGCGGTGCTCGGCGTGCTGACCGCCATGATCGTGGTGACCTCGCTGCGCCCGGCCACCGTGCTCACCGAGGACGGCGTACTGGTCCGCAACCCGTTCCGGGACACCTTCGTGCCCTGGGCGTCCGTCGCGGGGGTCAAGGTGTCGCACGCCATCCAAATCGACGCCGACGGGCAGACCGTCCGCTGCTGGACGCCGCAGTCCTCGGCCCGTGAGCGGGTCTCGGCGCTGCGCCGGTCCGAGCCGGGCCGGCCCACCTCCACGCGGGGCTCGCGCGGGATGCCGATCACGCCCAAGCCGACCACCGCGGAGCAGTCGGCGGTGGACGCGATGGCGGGCCGTACGCACGCCGACTACGTCGCCGACCAGCTCACCGAACGCGCGGGGAAGGCCAGGCTCAAGGCCGCGCACGCCGACCCGTCTCCCGCCGCGGAGGCGCAGCCGATCCGCACCACCTGGTCGGCGCTGGCCGGGGCGGTCTGCCTGGCCGCCGCCGTACTCGTGGTCGTGGCGGTCGTCGCGTCCTGATCGCCTGATCGCCTGATCGCCTGATAACCCCCGACAGCGCGCCCGGACCGGCGCGCTGTTTTCGGCGTGCCCGAATGTGACCAGCGCCACCTTGACGAACAGGGGTCAGAGGGCGGATAGTCGAATTATTCAACAGTCGATGAAATCGGATGGTGGTCATGTCCGAGCACGTGACCTGCGCAATCATCGGTGGCGGCCCGGCCGGGATGGTACTGGGCCTGCTGCTCGCCCGGGCGGGCGTCGAGGTGACCGTGCTGGAGAAGCACGGCGACTTCCTGCGCGACTTCAGAGGCGACACGGTACACCCCTCGACCCTGCAACTGCTCGACGAGCTCGGCCTCGGCGAGCGGTTCGCCGCGCTGCCGCATAGCCGGTTCAGCCGGATCGGCTTCCCCATCGGCCGGGACGACCTGCTGACCATCGGCGACCTGAGCCGGCTCAAGGTGCGCCACCCCTACATCGCGATGGTCCCGCAGTGGGACTTCCTGTCCCTGCTGGCCGACGCCGCCAAGGAGGAGTCCAGCTTCAGCCTCCGGATGAACACGGAGGTGACCGAGCTGATCCGGGAGTCCGGGCGGGTGGCCGGCGTCCGGTACCGGACCGCGGACGGCCAGGCCGGGGAGCTTCGCGCCGACCTGACCGTGGCCTGCGACGGACGCTGGTCGATCGCCCGCGAGCAGGCCAGACTGACGCCCAAGGAGTTCCCGGTCCCGCTGGACGCCTGGTGGCTGCGGCTGCCGCGCAGCCCACAGGACCGCGCCGGGGCACTGACGCCCGTCACCGACAAGGGACGGTTCATCATCGTCATCCCGCGCGAGACCCACCTGCAGATGGCCTACATCGCCAAGAAGGGCATCGACCGGCAGATCAGGGCGCGTGGCATCGAACGCTTCCGCGCCGAACTGGTCGAGGCCATGCCATGGCTCGACGACCGGGTGCACGAGATCGAGTCGATGGACGACGTCAAGCACCTGGACGTCCGGCTCAACCGGCTGCGCCACTGGCACCGCCCGGGGCTGCTGTGCATCGGCGACGCGGCGCACGCCATGTCGCCGATCGGCGGGGTCGGCATCAACCTGGCCGTCCAGGACGCGGTGGCCGCCGCCACGCTGCTGGCCGGGCCGCTGCGCCGGGGCGGCGGGGTGCCGCCGGCCCTGCTGGCCCGGGTCCGTACGCGGCGGCTGCTGCCGACCATCGCGGTCCAGACCTTGCAGCGCACCCTGCACCGCATGGTGATCTACCCGATCGTCAAGGGGGAGCGCTCCGGCCCGCCCGAGCCGATCGTGCGGCTGATGCGACGCTTCCCGAAGGCGTCCTTCGTGCCCGCCTACCTCATCGGCATCGGCCTGCGCCCCGAACACGCC
>NZ_POUA01000040.1 GCF_003236385.1 Spongiactinospora gelatinilytica | reverse complement strand
GGCTCCTGCCGGTCCCGGCCATAGGTCGCCAGCAACGCCTGAGCCTCGATCGGGTCGCCCAGCGTCGTCCCGGTGCCATGGGCCTCGACCGCATCGACGTCGGCGGCCGATAGTTGGGCGTTGGCCAACGCCTGCCGGATCACCCGCTCCTGCGAAGGCCCGTTCGGCGCGGTCAGCCCGTTCGAGGCCCCGTCCTGGTTCACCGCCGACCCACGCAGAACCGCCAGCACCTCGTGCCCGTTCCGCCGGGCATCGGACAGCCGCTCGACCACCAGCACACCGGTGCCCTCACCCCAGGCCACGCCATCGGCCGCCGCCGCGAACGACTTGCTGCGTCCGTCCGGCGCGAGACCCCGCTGCCGGGAGAACTCGACGAACGAATCCGGCGTGGCCATCACCGTCACCCCGCCGACGAGTGCCAGCGAGCACTCCCCCTGCCGCAGCGACTGCGCCGCCAGATGCAGCGCGACCAGCGACGACGAGCACGCCGTATCGACGCTGATCGCCGGACCTTCCAGCCCGAAGGTGTACGACACCCGCCCCGACACCACACTGCCGCCGGCGCCGGAGTCGGCGTAGTCGTGGTACATCACCCCGGCGAAGACCCCGGTCCGGCTGCCGCGCAGCCCCTGCGGGTCGATCCCGGCCCGCTCCAACGCCTCCCACGAGACCTCAAGCAACAACCGCTGCTGCGGGTCCATCGCCAGCGCCTCACGCGGACTGATCCCGAAGAACCCCGGATCGAACTCCGCCGCGTGATGCAGGAACCCGCCATCGCGCACATACGACTTCCCGGGCTGCTCTGGTTCCGGGTCGTAGACGCCGTCGATGTCCCAGCCACGGTCGGCGGGGAAGCCGGAGATGGCGTCCACCTGGTCCGCGACCAGCCGCCACAGCCCCTCGGGCGAGTCCACCCCGCCCGGGTACCGGCAGGACATCCCCACGATCACCACCGGATCGTGGACATCAACGGCGACCGTCGCGGCCGGTACGGGGGCCTCCACCACGCCGGTACCCACGACCTCGTCCAGCAGGTACTCCGCCAGCACCCGCGGAGACGGATAGTCGAAGACCAGCGTCGCGGGAAGCCGCAGGCCGGTGACGGTACCCAGCCGGTTACGCAGTTCCACCGCTGTGAGCGAGTCGAACCCGAGGTCCGAGAACGCCCGCTCCGGCTCCACGGCCTCGGCCGATCCGTGCCCCAGTACCGAGGCCACCTGGGCCCGGACCAGGTCGATGACCACACGCTCACGTTCGGTCTCGGTCAGTCCGGCCAACCGGCCGGCCAGCCCGTCCGGCGTGGTCTCGGCGGCCCGCTGCCGCTTGACCTGCGCCAGGCCGCGCAGGGCAGTGGGCAGGGACTCGCCCTGCGCACGCAGCGCGGCCAGGTCCAGTTTCACCGGTGCCAAGGCCGCAGCCTCGATTCCCAGCGTCGCGTCCAGCAGGGCCAGCCCTTCGTCTGCGGTCAGCGCCCGTACGCCTTCGCGGCTCATCCGCGACCGGTCCACCTCGGCCAGCGAGCCGCCCATGCCGCCGGCCTGCTCCCACAGGCCCCAGGCCAGCGACAGGCCACCGCGTCGCTGTGCCAGCGCGTCCAGGAACGCGTTGCCCGCCGCGTAGTTCGCCTGCCCGGCCGCGCCCAGCACCCCGGACAGCGACGAGAACAGCACGAACGCCGACACATCCGGCAACAGCTCGTGCAGATGCCAGGCCGCGTCCACCTTCGGCCGCAACACCGCGCTCAACCGCTCCGGCGTCAGCGCCTCCACCACACCGTCATCCAGCACACCGGCCGCATGCACCACCGCGCCCAGCTCGCGCCCAGCGAGCAGCCCCGCCAGTGCGCCCCGATCGGCCACATCACACGCGGCGACCTCCACCGATGCACCCAGCCCGGCCAGCTCATCACGCAACCCCACCGCACCCGGCGCGTCCAAGCCGCGCCGCCCGACCAGCAGCAGCTCGCGTACCCCATGCACGGTCACCAGGTGCCGGGCCACCAGCGCGCCCAGGCCACCGGTGCCCCCCGTGATCAGTACCTGGCCGGGCATGGCCGGGGCCTCCCCGGCCACCGCGCGCACCCGGGCCAGCCGGGGCAGGAACACCCGCCCCTCACGGACCGCGTACTCCGACTCACCGTCCACCAGCGAAGACAGCGGACCATCGGTGTCCACCAGCACGAACCGCCCTGGATGTTCGGCCTGTGCGGATCGCACGAGACCCCAGACCGCCGCACCGGCCAGGTCCGCCACGGTCTCCGCAGCAGAAGCCGCCACCGCGCCACGAGTAACGATCACCAGGCGCGACCCGGCGAACCGCTCATCGGCGAGCCAGTCCTGAACCACGGCCAACGCCCACGCCGCAGCCTCGTGTACCGCCTCCGCTGAATCGTCGGCAGCAGGCTCATGAACCAGTGCCACGGTGTGCGGGACCTCGTTCAGCCCCGCCAGATCCGGGACGACCACCCCATCGAACCCACCCGCAGCAGCCCCAACCTCAGCCCACTCCAGCCGATACAACGACTCCCGGAAACCACCTTGGGACACCAGAGCAGCCGCCAGCCGCTCAGCCGACACCGGCCGAGACACCAACGACCCCACCGACGCCACCGGCAACCCGGACTCATCCGCCAACTCAACGGACACCCCATCCAGGCCGGATGCGGCAATGCGGACCCGTACCGCCGAAACACCCGCCGCGAACAGCGACACCCCGTTCCACACGAACGGAATCGACGGCCCCTCCGCCGTATCGCCCACCAGCGCGGCGTGCAACACCGCGTCCAGCAACGCCGGATGCACCCCGAAATCACGACCACCCGCCGCATCGGGCAACCCGACCTCGGCGAACACCTCCCCACCACGCCGCCACACCGCACGCAACCCCTGGAACGCAGGCCCATAGCCATAACCGGCCTCGGCCAGCTCCTCGTAGGCACCCGCGATGTCCACGACCTCGGCCCCCTCCGGGGGCCAGGCCGTCGCCTCCCAGCCACTGGGGACCTCACCGGGTGTCACCGTCCCCGAGGCATGCAGCGTCGTGGCGGAGGAGGGGCCGCTGTAGATCGCGACCGCGCGACGCCCGGCCTCGTCCGCGCCCTCGACGACCACCTGGATGGCGACCCCGCCGTCATCCGGCACCGGCAACGGCGCGTGCAGGGTCAGTTCCTCGATCCGCCGGCAGTCCACCTGGCCGGCGGCCTGCAACGCCAGTTCCACGAACGCCGTCCCCGGCAGGATGACCTGCCCGAGTACGGCGTGGTCGGCCAGCCACGGCTGGTCGCTGATGGACAACCGCCCGGTCAGCACCACCCCGCCGGTGGCGGGCAGCGTGACCACCGCACCCAGCAGCGGGTGATCGGCGGGGCGCTGCCCCACGCGGGTCACATCGCCGGGATCGTGCGCCGGCTCCAGCCAGTAGCGCTCGCGCTGGAAGGCGTACGTCGGCAGGTCCACCCGGGTGCCCTGGCCCGCCAGCACGGCCTGCCAATCCACCGCCAGACCCGACGCCCACGCCCGGCCCAGCCCCGACCACAGGGATTCGACCTCCGGCCGGTCCTTACGCAGCAGCGGCACGAACAGCCGCTCCTCGTTCAGAGCGGTCAGCACACCATCGGGGCCGATCTCCACGAACCGGGTCACGCCATCGGCGGCCATCGCCGCCACGCCCTCCTCGAAGCGGACCGTCCGGCGGACGTGCTGGACCCAGTACTCCGGCGAGCACACCTCCTGGCCCGCCCAGGTCCCGGACACGTTCGACACCAGCGGCAGGCGCGGCTGCGTGAAGCGGATCCGGGAGGCGGCCTCGGCGAAGTCCCCAAGCATCGGGTCCATGAGCGACGAGTGGAACGCGTGCGACACCCGCAACCACCGGGACCGCCACTCCACCCCGGCCGCGAACTCCTCCAAAACCTCCCGAGCCCCGGACAGCACCACCGCGTTGGGGCCGTTCACCGCGGCGATCGACAGATCAAGTCCTTCTATCGCCTGAGCGACATCGGCTTCGGCGGCGACGACCGCGAGCATCCCCCCACCCTCCGGCAGCGCCCGCATCAACCGCCCACGAGCCGCGACCAGCGCCGCGCCGTCCTGAAGGGAGAACACCCCCGCCACATGGGCGGCGGCCAGCTCACCGATCGAGTGGCCCATCACCGCATCCGGCACCACACCCCACGACTCCACCAGCCGGTACAAGCCGACCTGGAGAGCGAACAACCCGGCCTGCGCATACGCCGTCTGCTCCAGGGCAGCGGCATCCGAGCCCCACATCACCTCACGCAGCGGACGATCCGACACCCGATCGACGACCGCGCAGACCTCGTCCACCACCCCGGCGAACACCGGGAAACTCTCGTACAGCTCCCGGCCCATCCCAAGACGCTGCGAACCCTGCCCCGAGAACACAAGACCGGTCCGCCCGGCAACCACCCCCGCGCCCGGAACCAGTCCGTCCAGGCCATCGAGCAACGCCTCACGGTCCCCGGCGACCACCACCGCACGCCGTTCCAACGCCGCCCGAGCGGTCAGCGAAACCGCCACATCGGACGGTTCCAACTCAGGATTCGCACGCAGATGCTCGGCCAACCGCCCGGCCTGCTCACGCAACCCCGCCTCGCTCCGCGCCGAGACCACCACCGGCACCACACCGGACGGCCGAACCTCAACAGCCTCCGCCTCCGGGGCCTCCTCGATGATGACGTGCGCGTTGGTGCCGCTGATCCCGAACGACGACACCCCCGCCCGGCGCGGCCGATCTCCCTCGGGCCACTCCCGGGCCTCGGTGAGCAGTTCCACCGCCCCCGCCGACCAGTCCACATGCGGAGTCGGCTCATCGACGTGCAACGTACGCGGCAATACCCCGTGCCGCATCGCCATGATCATCTTGATCACACCGGCCACACCCGCCGCCGCCTGGCTGTGCCCGATGTTCGACTTGATCGACCCGAGCCGCAGCGGCTCCGACCGCCCCTGCCCATAAGTGGCGAGCAACGCCTGCGCCTCGATCGGGTCCCCCAGCGTGGTCCCCGTACCGTGCGCCTCCACCACGTCCACATCCGCTGTGGACAACCGCGCATTGGCCAGCGCCTGGCGGATCACCCGCTCCTGCGAAGGCCCGTTCGGCGCGGTCAGCCCGCTGGAGGCCCCGTCCTGATTGACCGCGGACCCGCGGACCACCGCCAAGACCTGGTGCCCGTTACGCTGAGCGTCCGACAGCCGCTCCAGCACCAGCACGCCCACGCCCTCGGACCAGCTCGCCCCGTCCGCGGCGGCGGCGAAGGACTTGCTGCGCCCGTCGGGGGCCAGCCCGCGCTGCCGGCTGAAGTCGACGAACATCGACGGAGTGGACATCACCGTCACGCCGCCGACCAGCGCCAGCGAGCACTCCTCCTGCCGCAGCGACCGCGTGGCCAGGTGCAAGGCGACCAGCGACGACGAACACGCCGTGTCCACCGTCACCGCGGGCCCTTCGAGGCCGAAGAGGTAGGAGACCCGCCCGGACACGACGCTGGGGGCACTGCCGTTGCCGACGTACCCGGCGATGTCCTCGGGGACCTTTCCGGGACGGCTGCCGTAGTCGTCGTACATCACCCCGGCGAACACGCCGGTCCGGCTGCCGCGCAACGCGTGGGGGTCGAGGCCGGCCCGTTCCAGCGCCTCCCAGGACACCTCCAGCAGCAACCGCTGCTGCGGGTCCATGGCCACCGCCTCACGCGGACTGATCCCGAAGAACGCCGAATCGAACTCCGCCGCGTCGTACAGGAAACCGCCGTCGCGCACGTACGACTTGCCGGGCCGGCCCGGCTCCGGGTCGTAGACGCCGTCGATGTCCCAGCCACGGTCGGCCGGGAACCCGGAAATGGCGTCCACCTGATCGGCGACGAGCCGCCACAGCCCTTCCGGCGAGTCGACCGCGCCCGGATACCGGCACGACATACCGACAATGGCGATGGGCTCGTGTTCCCTCAATTCGGCTTCGCGCAGGCGGCGCCTGGCCTCTCTCAGGTCGGCAGTCGCTCTTTTCAGATATTCGACAAGTTTTGCTTCATTGTTCACTGAAAACCCACTCCTGCGCGAGCGCGAATGAGATCGGCCCAACGCTACGGAGCGCCCACAGCAGCGGCCAACCCCTAAACCTCTAGGGGTTGGCCGTGCTCCGACGTGCCGCCTAACGTCGAGAGGGCATGCTGCCCCTAACGAATGTCGAGCGACCGAAAGCGTGAAAATGACGACGACCGAACAGGCTCTTTGGGGAAGGCGTTTCCACCCGGCGCCGGGCGGTGCGAGCAGGTTGATCTGCCTGCCGCACGCGGGTGGCTCGGCGCCTTTCTTCCTGCCGGTGTCCCAGAAGTTGTCCGCGCGTTTCGATGTGGTGTCCGTGCAGTACCCGGGGCGGCAGGACCGCAGGCACGAGCCGTGCGTCACCGACCTGGTGGAGCTGGCCCGGGGGGTGTTCGAGGCGCTGGGGCCGTGGGACGGGCCGCCGGTGGCGCTGTTCGGGCACAGCATGGGCGCGAGCCTGGGGTTCGAGCTGGCGCGGCTCATGGAGGCGGAGGCGGGGGTAAAGCCCGCGCATCTGTTCGTCTCGGGGCGCAAGGCGCCGTCGATGCCGCGCGACGAGCGCGTTCACCTGCTCAACGACGCGGGGCTGCTGGCCGACGTACGCCGCCTCGGCGGTGCCGATCCGCGCATCCTGGGCGATGAGGAGCTGCTGCGGATGGCGCTGCCCGCGATCCGCGCCGACTACCGGGCCGCCGAGACGTACGTCTACCGCCCGGGCCCGCCGCTCTCCTGCCCGATCACCGCGTTCACCGGCGACGATGACCCGAAGGTGACGGTCGAGGAGGCACGCGCCTGGTCCGCGCACACCACCGGCGCTTTCGAGCTGAACGTCTTCCGGGGCGGGCACTTCTTCCTGGCCCAGCACCAGGCCGCGATCCTGGAAAATATCTCCGGGTACCTGAGCCTCGCCTGACGGCGAGCGGCGGCGGCCAGGGGTGGCGCACCCCCGGACAGGGGTCCGCCCAGGACTCCTGTCCACCCAAAGCAGGGGTGCCCTCCCCAGCACCCCGCACCACCTCCAAGCGGGTGGTCAGTCGTCGCGTTTCGCGTTGGCGGCGGCGGTGGCGAACAGCCGGATGGCCTCGGCGAGGTCGCGGGCCGTCGGGGCGTGTTCCGGGTCGACCTCGCGCTGCACCGCCTGCCCGATGAGCAGCGACAGCAGCAGCCCGCCGAACGCCCGGTTGGCGCGCTCGCCGTCGGCGTCCACGACGCCTTCGAAGACCTTGGGCAGGCCGAGCCGCCCCTCCTCGTACTTGCGCGCGATCGACGCGAGCACCTCCGGTGAGCGTTTCATCTGGACGAACGCCTCGAAGCTGCCGTTCCACTCCATCGCGCCCACGGCGAAGACCCCCGTGACGCGCTCCCAGATCTCCTGGAACTGGTCGATGGGGTCGCCGGCCGTCTGCTCGGGCAGCTCGATGCCCTCGATGTTGTCGCTCCAGTCGCTGAGTATCTCGATCAGCGCCTGGGTGAGCAGGGCTTCCTTGGAACCGAAGTGGTAGCCGATGGAAGCGAGGTTGGTACCGGAGGCGGCCACGATGTCACGCGTCGTCGTGTGCGCGTAGCCCCTCTCGTACAGGCACCGCTTGGCGCCTTCCAGCAGGTCTTCGCGATGTCCCACGAACACACTATACATACATACGATCTATACATACATCCGTCCTATACAAATGATTAAAACACTTGTATAGTCGCCTCCATGACCACCACCACAGCCAAGGCAGGCTGGAAGGAGTGGGTGGGACTGGCCGTGCTGGTCCTCCCCGTGCTGCTCGTCTCGATGGACCTTTCGGTCCTGTTCTTCGCGTTGCCCATGCTCAGCCAGGACCTGACCCCCACCGGTTCGCAACTGCTGTGGATCGTCGACATCTACGGCTTCTTTCTCGCCGGTCTGCTGATCACCATGGGCAGCCTAGGTGACCGGATCGGCAGGAAGCGCCTGCTCATGCTGGGTGCGCTGGCCTTCGGCGGCGCGTCCGTGGTCGCCGCCTACTCCACCAGCGCGGAGATGCTGATCGCCGCCCGCGCCCTGCTCGGGCTGGGCGGGGCCACGCTGGCGCCGTCCACGTTGTCGCTGCTGCGCAACATGTTCCACG
Organism: Spongiactinospora gelatinilytica; assembly: GCF_003236385.1. Lineage (GTDB taxonomy): Bacteria > Actinomycetota > Actinomycetes > Streptosporangiales > Streptosporangiaceae > Spongiactinospora > Spongiactinospora gelatinilytica. The sequence continues at coordinate 23,478 of NZ_POUA01000040.1, read as the reverse complement.
ACGACGCCCAGCGGCGTACCGCCATCGGCGTGTGGACCGGCGCCTTCTCCGGCGGGCTCGCGATCGGCCCGATCATCGCCGGGGCACTGCTGGAGTTCTTCTGGTGGGGCTCGGTGTTCCTGATCAACGTGCCGGTGATGGTGCTGCTCCTGGTGCTCGGCGCGTTCCTGCTGCCGGAGTTCAAGGATCCCAATCCGGGCAGGTTCGACCTGCTCAGCGCCGTGCTGTCGATGGCGGGCGTGCTCGCGGTCATCTACGGTGTGAAGCAGATCGCCGAGGACGGCGTGACCGACACCTCGCTCATCGCGATCGGGGCCGGGCTGGTCATCGGGCTGATCTTCGTCATCCGGCAGGTCCGGATGACCCACCCGCTGATCGATCCGTCGCTGTTCCGACGCGGGGCCTTCACCGGGTCCATCCTCGCCAACACGATGGTCACCTTCGCCGCGGCCGGGCTGGGCATCCTGGCCGTCCAGTACCTCCAGGTGGTGCTCGGGATCAGCCCGTTCCGGGCCGCGCTGTGGATGCTGCCCACCATCGTCGGCACGATCGTCGGTGTCACCCTGGCGAGCGTGCTGGCCAAGCGGATCAGGCCGGGCCTCGTCATCGGCCTCGGCCTGGTGATCGGCGCGGCCGGGTTCGCCCTGGTCTCGCAGATCCAGGTCGGCTCCTCGGTGGTGGCGCTGCTGACCGGCTACATCATCGTGACACTGGGCCTCGGGCTGGTCATCGCGCTGGCCACCGACCTCATCGTGGCCGCCGCGCCGCCGGAGCGGGCCGGGGCGGCGGCGGCGCTGTCGGAGACCGCGTCGGAGTTCGGCGGGGCGCTCGGCATCGCGACGCTGGGCAGCGTGGCCATCGCGGTCTACCGCGACCAGATGTCCGCGAAGATCCCGGAGCAGCTGACCGGGGAGGCGGCCGATGCCGCCGGCGCGACGCTCGGCGGCGCGGTGGCGGTGGCCGAGCAGGCTCCCCCCGGCGTCAAGCGAACGCTCCTGGAGAGCGCGTTCGAGTCGTTCACCCAGGGGTTCCACTTCGCGGCGTACCTGAGCACCGGCCTGCTGGTGCTCATGGCGATCCTGGTCGTCATCCTGCTCCGCAAGATGCGGATGCCGGACACCGCCTCGGCGGACGCGCAGAGCGCGGCCTCGCCGACCACCACATCGTCATAGGGGGCCACGTTAGGGGTTATGCCGGGTGAGGGCGGCTCGTACGTTTCTGAACTATGGACAACGTAGCCGCGGTCGTCTTCCCCGGCATGGGCCCGATGCCCTTCTCCGACGTCGGCCGGTTCATGCTGCGCGACCCGATCGCCGGAGAACTGGTCGCCGAGGCCGATGACGTGCTCGGCTACCCCCTCCTCGACCGGTACAGCAAGACCGAGGGCGACTACTCCGAGTACGCCCAGGTCGCCTTCCTGATCAACTGCCTGGCGCTGGCGCGGTGGGCCGAGGAGCGCTTCGAGCTCGCGCCGGTGGCCTGCGCCGGCCCGAGCTTCGGCGGCAAGACGGCGGCGGCGTACGCGGGCTGCCTGCCGTTCCGGGATGCCGTGCTGATGACGGCCGGGCTGGCGCGGCTGATGGAGGAGTACTTCGCCACCGAGCACGCCGACCTTGTGACGCACTCCTTCGCCCGCGCCCCGCGCGAACGGCTGGAGGAGCTGCTGGCCGAGCTGGACGGGCGCGGCGACTGGCACGACCTGGCCTGCCATGTGGACGACGACTTCTTCATGGTGTCGCTGCGCGCCGACGTCCTGGAATGGTTCGAGGGACGGTTGCGGGCCATGGGCGCGCTGCCGCTCTACACCATGCGCCCGCCCATGCACTCGGCCCTGTTCGCGCCGCTGCGCGCCCGCGCCGAGGAGGAGGTCATCGGCCCGCTGGAGTTCGCCGATCCGACCTTGCCGGTGGTCTCCGACCACGACGGCTCGCTGATCGCCACGGGGGCCGGGGTGCGGTCGCTGCTGCTCGACGGGTTCGTGCGGGCGATGCGCTGGCCCGGCGTGGTGGACGCACTGCAGGAACTCGGCGTGACCCAGGTGTGCGTGGCGGGCCCGGACGGCCTGTTCGGCCGGGTCCGGCGGACCACCCGGAACTTCGAGGTGCTGGCGGCCACCCCGAAACTCGCGATGCGCCCGGCCGCCGCCAAAGCCACGGTTTGAGGACCATCACATGAACGCGCTGCACGAACGCTTCCTGCGCGGCCTGGCCCTGGCCCCCGATCGGGTCGCGGTGCGGGTGGGCCCCGACGCGATCACCTACCGCGAGCTGCACGCCCGCGCGCTGCTGCGGGCCGGGGCGCTGCCCGCCACGACCGTCGGCGTGCTGGCGGCCAAGTCCGTCGACGCCTACGCCGGCATCCTGGCGGCGCTGTACGCGGGGGCCACGGTCGTCCCGCTGCACGCCGGGTTCCCGGTGGCCCGGCTGGCCGGGATGGTGGCGCAGAGCGGCGTGTCCGCGCTGGTCACCGACGAGGCCGGGGCGGCCGTGCTACCCGCCCTCAAAGCGCTGGCCCCGCAGGTGTACGCACCCGCGCCGGAACGCCCGCTCGCCGGGCCGCGCGGCGCCGACCCCTCCGACGTGGCCTACATCCTGTTCACCTCGGGCTCCACCGGCCGGCCGAAGGGCGTGCCGATCACGCACGCGGGCACCGCCCACTACTTCGGCCTGCTCGACGACCGCTACGACTTCACCCCCGGCGACGTCTTCTCCCAGACCTTCGACCTGAACTTCGACTGCGCCATGTTCGACGTGTTCTGCGCGTGGGGCGCGGGCGGGTCGGTCGTGGCGGTGCCACCGCAGGCGTACCGCAGGATGCCGGAGTTCGTGGCCGGGCACGGGATGACGGTGTGGTTCTCCACGCCGAGCGCCATCGCGCTGGTGCGCAGGACCGGGGGCCTCGCCCCCGGCTCGATGCCCGCGCTGCGCTGGAGCTTCTTCGCGGGCGAGGCGCTGACCTGCGCCGACGCCGCCGACTGGCAGGCGGCGGCGGCGCACTCGACGCTGGAGAACCTGTACGGCCCGACCGAGCTGACCGTCACGATCAGCGCCTACCGCTGGGCGGGCGAGGAGTCCGCGCGGCTGGGCGTCAACGGCGTCGTGCCGATCGGGACGATCCACGACGGACACGACCACCTGATCGTGGACGGCGAACTGTGCGTGGCCGGTCCGCAGATGACCCCCGGCTACGTCGATCCGGCCGACGACGAGGGCCGTTTCCTTTCCCGCGACGGCCGCCGCTGGTACCGGACCGGCGACCGGGTGCGCGAGCTGCCCGGCTGCACGCTTCTGTACCTGGGCCGGCTGGACGGGCAGGTCCAGGTACACGGGCTGCGCATCGAGCTGGCCGAGATCGACCACGCGCTGCGCGGCTGCGCGGGCGTGACCGACGCCGTCACCGTCGGTGTCACCACCGACGGCGGCGTCGAGCTGGTCGCGTTCTACACCGGTACGGCATCCTCGACCGCGAAGCTGGCCGAACAGCTCGGCAGGGTGCTGCCCGCCGGGATGATCCCGCGGCGGTTCCGCCACCTGGAGGACCTGCCGCTGAACCACAACCGCAAGGTCGACAAGGGCGAGCTGCGCGGCCTGGCGGCTACTCTGCTGCGGGGATGAGCGTGAGCCTGCTCTCGGCGTTGCGCTCCACGGCGGCGCGGCTGTAGAGCAGCGGCGCGTAGCCCTCGATGAGGTCGTCGTAGTGCGGGGAGCGGGGGTCGCCCGACTGGCCGGGCGCGCTGGTGAACCGCGAGGCGTCCCAGTCGCCGACGTCCAGCACCATCTTCAGCGCCGCCGCCGTGTGCGAGGTGTACGTGCCCGGCTGGTACTGCGAGGTGTCCACTGTGTACGGCGAGCCGCCGCGCGGGAACGGCCCGAGGTGCGCGCCGAGCGGGTTGGTGAACATCGTGTGGTGCAGCGCGCCCCACCGCCAGGTGGCCGGGTCGTCGCCGAGCCGACCGGCCACCTCGGCGTAGGCGGCCTTGAGCGTGTCGAGCAGCATCGCGTCCCTGACCTTCGCGCCGTCCGGGCCGAACCACCGCGTGGGGTGCTCGATGGCCTCGATGAGCAGCGTCACGTCCGAGCGCGGCAGGATCGCGGCGATGTGCGGCGGCAGCACCTTGGCCAGGAACGCCGGCGTCAGGTGCCGGGTGAACCACGGCTCGAACAGCGCCGCGCCCGCCGAGCCGGCGCTCACCGTGCCGTCGTAGCGGCGCAACAGCGCGAGCGCCCGCCGGGTGGCCGGGTCATCGCCGGTGAGCCGCCGGAGCACGGCCAGCACCCGCCGGGCGGGCGGCGAGACCTGGTCGCCCTGCAACCGCATCGAGTCGGCCAGGGAGTGCCGCCGGTCGGCGGCGAGCACCTGGTCGATGCGCTGCTTGCGGTACGGGGGCTCCCACTCGAAGCCGACGCGCGGCGTGGGCGGCAGGTTGAACTCGTTGGCCGAGCTGATGAACCCCGCGCGGGGGTCGCGGACGCGGGGCAGCCGGGCCCCGTCGAGGAAGCCGCGCCACTCATAGCGGCCGTCGCCCGGGACCGGCAGCAGCCCGTCGTAGCCGGTGCGCAGCGGCGCCAGCCCGCCGGGCACCCAGCCGATCGCGCCGGAGGTGTCGGCGTACACCTGGTTCTCCGGCGGGCCGCCCCAGGTGCGCATGACCTCGGCGAAGTCACGGAAGTCGCGCGCCCGCATCAGGCGCAGGCTGCCGAGGTAGGGGGAGGTGCCGGGTTCCAGCCAGGTGGTGCGCACGGCGTAGGCGAGGTTGCGGGCGGTGTCCACCTTCATGACCGGGCCGTGCCGGGTGAAGGTCAGCTCGACCTCGCGCGGGGCCTCGCCGGCGACCGGCACGGTCTCCTTGACGGTGGTGAAGCGCTCCCAGCGGTCGCCGTACCGGTACCGGCCGGGGTCGGCGGGGTCGAGCCGGTAGACGTACAGGTCCTCCTGGTCCACGCCGAACACCGTCAGCCCGAACGCCACCGTGCCGTTGTGGCCCATGGCCACGCCGGGCAACGCGGGCTCGCCCGCGCCGATCACGTCCAGGCCAGGGGCCGAAAGGTGGGTGAAGTACCGCAGGGCGGGCGCGGTCACCGAGCGGTGCGGATCGGCCGCCAGGATGGGACGGCCGGTGGACGTGCGATGCGGCGCGACCGCCCACGCGTTGCTGCCCTCGGCGGCCGGGGCCTGCGGCGGTACCGTGCGCACCTGGCCGTTCTGCACGGTCACGCCGCTGATGGCCAGCATGTACGGGGTCAGGATGTCGGGGGTCACCGCGCACGGGTCCAGGCCGTCGGGCAGCGTGGTGGTCCACTCGGGCTGGTGCCTGCCCAGGTTCTCGGCCGCGTCGATGCCGCCCGCGCAGACGACCATGGCCCGGATGACCTCGCTGGCGACGTTCAGCGACAGCGCGTTGCTGCGGATCCTGACGACGTCCTCCGGCCGCCAGCGGGCGGGCGCGTACCCCAGCCTGCCGAACTCGGGGGGCAGGGCGGCCGGGTCCAGGGCGTCGATGTAGGCGTTGATGCCCTCGGTGAAGCGGGTGGCGGCCTGCCGCGCCTCCGGCCCGTAGGAGTCCCATTCCCCGCGCATGTCGCCCCGGTACAGGAACAGCCGGGTGGCGCGGTCCTGGGCCAGGTAGGCGGGGCCGAGTACTTCGGAGAGCAGTCCGAGGCCGCGCCTGCGCCACAGGTCGATCTGGAAGAGCCGGTCCCTGGCCGCGGTGTGGCCCTGGGCGAAGAACAGGTCGTCGGTGTTGCGCGCGTACAGGTGCGGCACGCCCCAGCGGTCGGTGATCTGCTGGACGGGGGCGCGCAGCCCGGGTACGGCCCGCGTGTCAGCCGCCGACGCCGGTGACGCCGGCGCGACCGCCGAGGCCAGCAGGCCCGTCAGCGAGATCCCGGCCGCGAGCAGCGGGCGTGAGTGTTTCATGGTGTTCCTCGTCGTCGTAGGTCCGCTGCACGTACGACAGTGCGGCGAGCAGATCGCTGGAGGTGACCGGCCGCGCCGACCCGGTGGTGACCAGCCCGCCGAGCGGCAGCGAGCCGGTGTCGGCCCAGCGGAGCCGGCCGGTGTCGTCGATGAAGCTCCTGGTCCGCCCCTGGTTGTCCGGATGCACGCAGTAGGGGATGTCGAGGTGCCCCTGTTTGAAGGCGAGCAGCAGGGCCTCGCCGAGGTCGCTCGCGCCGTCGAGCACGGCCTCGATCAGGGCCCGCGCCTCGGCGTAGATCTGCGAGTCGGCGGCGGGCACGCGGACGAGCCGGCGGGTCCCGGCGGCGACCTCGCCCGCGTGGGCCAGCGCGGCGACGTTCTCCTCGATGGTGGGGATGCGCCGCGACTCGGCGACGGTCTTGACGATCAGCCGCTCGGAGCCGGTCTCGACGGCCAGCGCGGCGGCCCGGCCGAGCAGCTTCCGGGCGCCGCCGTCCGTGGTGGGGTACATGCCCATGTAGGCGTAGATCACCACATGCCAATTGACGTGCGGCAGCAGTTCGGCGCACAGCCGGCGCAGCGCGAGCACGGCTTCGCGGTCCTGCTCGTGGCTGGTCTGCTGGGCGTAGCTGACCGAGATGTCGCGCAGGCCGTGCTGGGCGAAGAACAGCGCCTCGCACACGCTGAGCGCGACGAGCTGGCTCGGCGGGCAGAGCTGGCCGAGCATGCAGCCGCCGAAGGTCTCCAGGTGCGGCTCGATGCCGATTTCGCGCAGCTCGGCCAGCTTCTCGCAGACGGTGGCCCAGTTGTGGACGGACTGGTGCAGCGGCGTCCGGCCGTACGGCAGGCAGTACGACACCGGGCCGCCCTCGGTCGCGTGCAGGCCGGCGGCGATCGAGGCGAGCACGATGTCCCGCGGGACGGCCGACCCGTGCCGGACCTGCACGGGGAAGTCCGGGCCGGTGATCCCGGCCAGGACCTCGCGGGTGACCTCGGTGGGGTGGGTGGCGATCGGGTAGCCGTTGAGGGGTTCGCCGTCGCGGAGCGCGGCGTGCGCCCGGTCCAGGTGGCCGATCCTGGTGTAGCTGTCCACGGTGATCGTGCCGACCGTGGCGGCGGGGGCCCGCCTGGTGGCCAGCAGCCCGGCGCGCATCCGCTCGGGCGCGCTGAAGCCCATTCTGGGCTGGACCACCAGGGTGCCGCGCCGCGCGGCCTGCCGAACGAATCCCCCGAAACCATTCAAAGCAACCGGTCCAGATAGTCGGTCATGACCTTCAGGAAGTGCTCCGGCTCCTCCAGGTGCGGCACATGGCTGGACTCCTCGAACAGCTCCCAGCGCACGTCCGGAATCCGGTCGTGGAAGGGCTGCACGGTGACAAGGGTGGCCTCGTCGTACCGGCCGCTGATCAGCAGGGTCGGCACCGCGATGTCCGGCAGCACGTCCTCCACCGACCAGTCCCGCAGGGTGCCGATGACGTGGAACTCGTTCGGCCCGTTCATGATGTGGTACACCGTCGGGTTGTCGCGCAGCTCCAGGAAGGTCGCGGTGTACTCGCGCGGCCAGGGGTCCAGCCGGCACACGTGCCGCTGGTGGAAGACCTGCGAGGCGCGGAAGTACTCCTCGCTGTCGGTCGTGCCGGCCGCCTCGTGCCTGCGCAGCGTCTCCTGCACGTCGGGCGGGAGCTGCGCGCGCAGCACCTCCATCTCGCTCAGCCAGGTCGGCATCGAGGCCGGCGAGTTGGCGATGACCAGGCCGCGCAGCCCCGCCGGGCGGCGGGCGGCGTGCGCGGCCGACAGCATGCCGCCCCACGACTGACCGAACAGCACGTAGTCATCGGCGATGCCCAGCTTGGTGAGCAGGTTGTCCAGCTCGTCGAGGAAGAGCTGGACGGTCCAGAAATCCGGGCCCTTGTCCGGCAGGTGGGTGGAGCCGCCGCTGCCGAGCTGGTCGTAGTGGACGACCGGCCAGCCCCGCTCGGCCAGCGCGCACAGCGGGAGCAGGTAGTCGTGGGTGCTGCCGGGCCCGCCGTGGACCACGACCACCGCGGGCCGACCGGCGCGTAGCCGGCCGGTCACCCGGTGCCAGGTCCGGTACGGCCCGAACGGGATCGTTCCCTTGCTGGTCGGGGCCATCACGCTCACCGGCCGTCAGCTCCTGTGCTCGTCGGTCAGCCGCTCCAGTTCGGCGACGAGGGCGGCCGGGGTGGGCTCGGCCAGCAGTTCGCCGCGCAGCCGCGCGGCGTTGTCGGCGAAGGACGGCTCGTCGAGCAGCCGCTGCACGCCCTCGCGTACGATCTGGGCGCTCATCCGCTCCGGGCGGAAGAACAGCCCGGCGCCCTGATTCTCGATCATCCGGCCCTTGACCGGGGTGTCCCACATGTCGGCGATCGTGATCTGCGGCACGCCGTTGATCAGCGCCCCGCCGACCGAGCCGAAGCCGCCGTGGTGGACGGTCGCCCGGCAGGTCGGCAGCAGCGCCTGCAACGGGACGAAGTCCACGATCCTGGTGTTGTCCGGCACCTTCTCCAGGCCCTCGCGCTGCGCCCCGGAGAGCGTGGCGACCAGCTCGATGTCCAGGTCGGCCATCGCCTCGACCAGCTCGGCCGGGGAGAACGGGTCGGCCCCCATGAAGTCCCGGCCGGACAGGCCGAGCGTGAGGCACACGCGCGGCTTGCGCGGCGGCTCCAGCAGCCAGTCCGGGATCACCGAGCGGCCGTTGTAGGGGATGTAGCGCATGCCCAGGGTGGGCACGCCCACGGGCAGCCGCAGGCTCTCGGGCAGCGGGTCGATCGTCCAGTGGCCGGTGATCAGGTGGTCGCCGAAGGGCACGTCGTACCGGGCCGCCGTCCAGGTCAGCCACTCGGCGACCGGGTCCTCGCGGTGCTGCTCGGGCTGCTGGTCGCGCAGCTCGTTGAACACCTTGCGGGCGCTGCCCGGCGCGTCCAGCCCCCACAGCAGGCGGGTGTGCGCGGCGCCGCAGGCCGCCGCGGCGATGCCCCCCGCGTAGGTGTAGGGCTCGGAGATCACCAGGTCGGGCCGCCAGGACCGGGCGTAGGAGACCAGGCCGTCCACCATCGTGTCGTTGTTGGCCGCCATCAGCATGAGCGCGGTCGTCAAGATCTCGAAGTCGAGGGCGTCGGCCCAGGTCGGCGGCTCGTCCCGTTCCTCGTACATCTTCGGGAAGGACACGTTGCCGGCCATCGCGAGATCCTGGCGCATCTGCTGGAGCACATGGTCGGTGCCGACGGGCACCGCGGGCAGGCCGGAGGTCAGGATGTCGTCGGTCAGCATCGGCTGGCTGGCCACCCGTACCTCGTGCCCGGCCGCGCGCAGGGCCCAGGCCAGCGGGACCTGGCTGTAGTAGTGGGACGCCTGCGCGAGCGTCGTCATGAGGACACGCATCGGAAGGTCTCCTTCTCAGAGGGTGGTCACCGCGAGGGTGAGCGGGCCGCGGGTGACCGGGGTGCGCCTGCCGCGCAGTACCGGGCCGTCGCGCCGGATGTCCGGCCCGCTCTCGGCCAGCACGCGCAGCGCGACCTCCGCCTGCCGCTTGGCGAGCGGCGCGACGAACTCGTTCAGCCCGCCGCCGGCCGGGGCCACGACGCCGCGGGTGAGGTCGAACCGCGCCGGCTCGGGGTAGGTCTGCGGGTCGCGGCCCAGCGCCGCGACAACGACCACGACGTGCGTGCCCGCGGGGATGCTCTGACCGGCCAGTTCGACGTCCTGCCTGGCCACGCGCGCCTGGAGCTGGACGGGCGGGTCGTGGCGCAGCGACTCCTCGACGGCGGCGGCGGCCAGTTCGGGCCGCTCGCGCAGGGCCCGCCACTGGTCGTGGTCGTCCAGCAGGGCCAGCGCGGCGTTGCCGGCCAGCCGGGCGGCGGCGTCCACGCCCTCGGCCGACAGCAGCAGCCAGATCGCGCGCAGCGCCTCCCGCTCGGCCGGGGCCGCGCCGCCCGCGACCTCGCCGAGCAGCGCGTCCAGTCCGGCGAAGGCGGCGTCGAGGTCGCGGACGACGTCGAGCCGCTGGGCGGCGAGCAGGCTGTCAGGGATGCGCGCGAGCCGCAGGCACAGTTCGGCGAACCGGTCGTACTCGCCCTCGGGCACACCGATCAGCTTCGCGGTGATCTCGGCCGTGGCCGGACGCAGGACGTCGTTCATCAGGTCGAAGCCGGGCCGCGGCGCGCGGTCGAGGGCCGCCCGGTAGACGCCTGCCATGAGGTCGTCGTGCGCGGCGCACGCCTCCGCCCCGAAGCGTGGCAGCCACAGTTCCTTGTCCGCCCGCCCGGGGACGCGGCCGAAGTAGGGCACCACCTGCGGCGGCACCGGCTTGCCCGCCGGGCCGACCGGCCCGAAGTCCGCGCCGTCCAGCACTCTCGCGGCCACCACCGGGTCACAGGTGACCTGGCTTCCGGCGGCGCTGGCGTGCAGCGGGCCGAGGGCGCGAAGCCGCTCGTAGAGCGGATAGGGATCGTCGGTCTGGCCGCGCAACACCATCGCGTAGGCGTCCGAGCCGTTGGAGCCGAGGAACCACTGCATCGCCCGGGTGGACATCAGGTGCAGCCCGAGCTCGGTGTCGGTGAGGTCCGCGAGCGCGCGTTCCAGTGGCGGTAGTTGCAGCGTGGTGTCCTGGCTGTTCATTGGCGCTCGCCCGCTCCCGATTGTTCGTCAAATCGACGATCACGCGTTTTCCGTCGTCGAAATCTGCCGCCATGCTAGAAACCGGGTGATCGACGCCCAACCCCTAGCCCGCCCCTATTCGTTGGTGGGGCAGGCTGTACCACGGAGACGGGGGAGTCCTGCATGGCACCAATTCAGCCGTTCTTGGATCATGGACTGCGAACGGTCGAATTCCAGCCCAGGAAGGGATCCGATGTCCGGTTCGCCGCAATACTGCGTCATGACCGCGCTCCGGCGCAGCGCATATCCATTGCGTACGACCGAGCCGTACGCGGATCGCAGCGATCTGGAGCCGCTGGGCAAGCTGGTCGCAGACGCGTGCGTGGTGGGGCTCGGCCAGGCGACGCACAACAGCCACGAGTTCTTCACCATGAAACATCGGATCTTCCGGTACCTGGTGGAGAAGCTGGGGTTCACCACGTTCGCGCTGGAGGCGAACTGGAGCGCCGGGCTGCGGCTCAACGACTACGTGCTGCACGGCAAGGGCGACCCACGGCAGATCATGGACGAGGAGTTCCAGGGGTCGTACGTGTTCTGGAACACCCTGGAGCACCTCGACCTCATCGAGTGGATGCGCGCGCACAACGAGCGGCACGAGCGGAAAGTGCAGTTCATGGGGGCCGACATCGGTCACGCGGGCGAGGAGCTGTACGACCGGGTGCTCACCCTCGCGATGCGGCACGCGCCCCGGCTCGGCCGTGAGCTGGCCCCGCTCTACCGTCAGTTGCGGCCCGAGCCAGGGGCCGGCGCCTGGCCCGGCCACTACCTGGCCAAGCCGCTGGAGGAACGCCGCTGGCTGGTCTTCCTGGCCCGCCGCGCGCTCGCCCTGCTGCGCCGCCACCCCTGGCCTGACGCCTGCTCGCACGCCTGGGCGGTCCGCCACGCCAAGGTGATCGCCCAGACCTGGACCCTGTACGCCCACGACCTCGACGACCCCGCCCAGCTCGCGCAGGGACTGCTGCACCGGGACATGGCGATGGCGGAGAACACGGTGTGGTGGCGGCTGCGCACCGGGCACCGGATGCTGCTGTCGGCGCACAACGCGCACGTCGCCTACGAGAGCTTCGACCCGGAGCACTACCCGAGGGTGCTGGGCGCGTTCCTGCGGCAGTACCTCGGCCAGCGGTACGTCAACGTCGGCTTCACCTTCCACCGCGGGTCGTTCAACGCCTGGAACGAGGCCAACAACATGACCAGCTTCACCGTCGGCCCCGCGGCCAGCCACAGCAACGAGCACACCCTGGACCAGATCGACGATGACGATCACCTGCTGGACCTGCGGACCGTGCCGGCCAGGGCGCGGGCGTGGTTACAGGTCCCGCGCCCGACCGGGGTGGTGGGCACGGTGTACCCGGTCGCGGCGCCGCTGATCCGGCTGGCGCACTCCTACGACATGCTGATCCACCTGCGCCGGATCACCGCGGCGCACCTGCTGGCCTGAGCCGGTGTGTCACCAGCCGCGGCGTACGGTCGCAACGATGTGCGCGCGCTGCTCCTCGGTCACCCACCAGCCGACGGGCAGGCAGACGATCCGCCGCGCCACGCGGTCCAGGCCGGGCAGCAGCGCGGAGTAGCGGCGGACGCAGGAGTGGGTGTCGTTGCGCTCGTGGACGTTGCTGACCATGATCTGGGCCTCGTCCATGCGCTTCATGAAGCCGGCCCGGTCCTCGACCTTGATCGGGTAGATCCAGAACGACGACCGGCGGTCCTGCGCCCGCTCGGTCAGCTCCAGCCCCGGCACGCCGGCGAGTTCCCGGTCGTAGTAGGCGGCGTTGGCCTGGTGCCGGGCCACGACCTCCTCGGCCCACGCCATGTTCGCCAGCCCCATGGCGGCGTTGATGTCGGTCATGTGGAACTTGTAGCCCCACTCGGCGACGTCCGGCGGGTTGCGCAGCCGGTCGGCGGAGCGGCTGATGCCGAACCAGCGCAGCAGCGTGGCCCGCTCGTGCGTCTCGTCGTCCGGCAGTACCAGCGCCCCGCCGTCGCCGCAGGTCAGGTGCTTGATCGCTTGGAAGCTGAACACCGCCGTGTTGCCGTGCGTGCCGAGCCGGCGGTCCTGGTAGGTGGCCCCCCAGGCGTGCGCGCAGTCCTCGATCACCTTCGGGCGGAACCCGAAGGCCGCCTCGGCGTCGTCGAGGATCGCCGAGAGCCGCTGGAGATCGACCGAATACCCGGCGAAGTGGACGACGATGATGGCGCGGGTGCGCGGGGAGATCTTGCGGGCCAGGTCGTCGAGATCGACGTTGAGCGTGGCGGGGTCGATGTCGACCCACTTGATGTGCAGCCGGTTGGCCAGGATGGCCCAGTTGGTGGCCTCCATGGTCAGCGGCGTGGAGAGCACTTCGCCCTCGTCGTCGTCGCGGCCCCGCGCCGCCATGTGCAGTGCCAGGTGCAGCCCCGAGGTGGCGCTGTTGACCGTGGCGACGCGCGGGTTGCCGATCCGGTCGGCGAGCGCCCGCTCGAACTCGGCGACCTTGGCGCCCTGGCCGATCTGGCCGCTGCCGACGACCTCGGCGACCGCGCCGGGAGCGGACTCCGACATGGCGACCTTGAAAAGCGGGATCATCGCGGTGCTCCTGAGGCGAGTTCGGCGTATCGGGCCTGGCAGTCGGCGTAGGAGGGCAGGATGCCGAGCCGCGCGGCCTCCTTCAGGGACGGCGCGGCGCGGTCCTTGCCGGAGAGCACGGGCTCGTGGTCGCGCGGCCAGGGCAGGTCGAGGTCCGGATCCAGCGGGTTCACCTCGAACGACGACTGCGGCGACCACGTATTTGAACACAGGTAGACGACGGTGGCCTGCTCGGTGAGCGGCGCGAAGCCGTGCGCGAGCCCTTCGGCCAGGTACAGCGCGTGCCGATCGTCCTCGCCCAGCTCGACCGCGACGTGCTCGCCGTAGGTCGGCGAGCCCTCCCGGATGTCCACCACGATGTCGCGGATGGCGCCGTTCGGGCAGCTCACGTACCGGGCCTGGCCGGGCAGGTGGATCGCGTGCAGGCCGCGGATCGTGCCGCGGGCGGAGACCGAGCAGTTGACCTGGGCCACGTTCATCGGGTGGCCGACGGCCTCGGTGAAGACGGGCTGGCTGAAGACTTCCAGGAACAGTCCTCTGGAGTCGGGAAAGACCTTGGGTTCGATGAGGTACGCCCCACCGATGCCGAGTTCGCGAATCCGCATGTGATCCCCTCCTTTTGCGGCGTTATGGTGGGTCGCCCCGCTCGGCGGCGGCAACCCCTAGGGCACCCTTAGGCGGTTCTTGAGCGCTTCCCACCAGGGCCGATTGCTCCGGTACCACTCGACCGTCTCGGCCAGGCCCTTCTCGAAGTCCACGGCGGGGTGGTATCCCAGCTCGGTGCGGATCTTGGTGTGGTCCACGGAGTAGCGGCGGTCGTGGCCCTTGCGGTCCTCGACGTACTCCACGCGCTCCCACCCGGCGTCGCAGGCGGCCAGCAGCAGGCCGGTCAGCTCGCGGTTGGTCAGCTCGGTGCCGCCGCCGATGTTGTAGACCTCGCCGGGCCGGCCGGCCTGGCGTACCAGCTCGATGCCGGCGACGTGGTCGGCGACGTGCAGCCAGTCGCGCACGTTCAGGCCGTCGCCGTACAGCGGCACGGTGCCCCCGTCGAGCAGGCGGGTGACGAACAACGGGATGACCTTCTCCGGGAACTGGTAGGGCCCGTAGTTGTTGGAGCAGCGGGTCACGCGGACGTCCAGCCCGTACGTGCGGTGGTAGGCGAGCGCCACCAGGTCGGAGGACGCCTTGGACGCCGAGTACGGCGAGTTCGGCGACAGCGGCCGGTCCTCCCGCCAGGAGCCCTCGGCGATGGACCCGTACACCTCGTCGGTCGAGATGTGCACGAACGTGCCCAGCCCGTGCCGGACGGCGGCGGCGAGCAGCGTGTGCGTGCCGGTCACGTTGGTGCGCAGGAACTCGTCCGCCCCGCTGATCGACCGGTCTACGTGGGATTCGGCGGCGAAGTGGACCACCTGGTCGTGCCCGGCCACCAGTTCGCCGACGAGGGCGGCGTCGCAGATGTCGCCGCGCACGAACGTGAACCGGCCGCGGACGGGGTCCAGGTTGGCCGGGTCGCCGGCGTAGGTGAGCTTGTCCAGGACCGTCAGCGTGCAGTCGTCCCGCTCGGCCAGGGTGCGTACGTAGTGCGAGCCGATGAACCCGGCCCCGCCGGTGATGAGGATCCTCATCCGCGGAAACTGCTCGCGATGTTCATCACGTACTGGCCGTAGCCGGACCCGGCCTGCGCGGCGCCGAGCCGGTGGCACTGCTCGGCGTCGATGAAGCCCATCCGCAACGCGACCTCCTCCAGGCAGGCGATGCGCACGCCCTGGCGGAGTTCGATGGTCTGCACGTACTGTCCGGCCTGGAGCAGCGCCTCGGGGGTGCCGGTGTCCAGCCAGGCGAAGCCGCGGCCGAGATCGACCAGCCGGGCCCGGCCCTGCCGCACGTAGGCCAGGTTCACATCGGTGATCTCCAGCTCGCCCCGGCCGGACGGCCTGAGGTTCTTGGCGATGTCGATGACGTCGTTGTCGTAGAAGTACAGGCCGGTGACGGCCCGGTTGGACCTTGGCCTTTCGGGTTTCTCCTCGATGGAGATCAGCCGGCCGCTCGCGTCGGTCTCGCCCACGCCGTACCGGCCCGGGTCGCTGACCGGGTAGCCGAACAGCACGCAGCCCGACACGTCGCGCACGTTCTCCTCCAGGACATCGGAGAACGAGGGTCCGTGGAAGATGTTGTCGCCGAGGATGAGCGCGGCCGGCCCGCCGCCGATGTGGTCCGCGCCGAGCAGGAACGCCTGCGCGATGCCGTCGGGCGACTCCTGGGCCGCGTAGGTGATGTTCAGGCCGAACTGCGCGCCGTCGCCGAGCAGCCGGACGAAATTCGGCACCTGGTCGGGTGAGGAAATAAGGAGGATGTCCCGAATTCCGGCCAGCATGAGAACCGAAATCGGGTAGTAAATCATCGGCTTGTCGCTCACCGGGAGCAGTTGTTTGGAAACCGCGACGGTGATCGGGTGCAGCCGCGTTCCCCGACCTCCGGCGAGGACGATTCCTTTCACGGCCAATTACCTTCTCTCCTCCGTGGAAGCACCTCACGCTAAGCGGCCCCGCAGGGGACCGGCAAGGTCGGCGGCGGCGGAGAGGGGGCGCATTAGGGGTCGGGCCGCAACCGGCGTGCCACCGGACCCCTACGCGCGATGAACGACCCTTATGCGGGGTGTCGCCCGCCTTCGGAGCGGTCGTTTATCAGTCGTTCATCGGTCGGTCGGTGGTCGTCCAGTCGTCGGACGGTACGGCGTCGCGGGCTCGGGCCGCGACGGTGGCGGCCTGGGCGAGGGCGTTTCGCAGGATCGGCGCCAGCGGCCGGTCCAGGCCCACCGACGCCCACTGTTCGATGGCCGTCCACATGGTGTTCAGCCACACCGCCGCCGTGGTCCGCGCCCGGAAGTCGCGGTCTTCGCCCTCGGGCAGGTGGGCGCGCAGCAGTTCGGTGAGCGAGTCGGTCCAGCGGATCGTCCACATGGCCCGGGGGGTGTGGAAGTTGGGTGAGCGGACCGCGCGCAGGATGCGCGCCCTGTTGTACTCGTCGGCCGCGAACCGGTCGAGGGCGTCGAGCGTGCCCGCCACCCACGCCTCGGCCAGGCCGTGCCCCTGGGCCAGCTTCGCGGCGACCCGGTCCATGTGGTCGGGGATGGCGTTGCCCAGGTCCAGGTAGATGACGTCGGCCTTGGTCTTGAAGTACCGGAAGAAGGTGCTCACCGAGATGTCCGAGCGCTCGGCGATGGCCTCGGCGGTGGTCTTCTCGAAGCCGCCGCCCTCCTCGCCGCCGTTCTCCTCGAACAACAGCGCCGCCTCGCGGATGATCAGTTGGCGCTGACGGTCCCTGCGCCGCTGCGCGGGCGTCGAACCCTGTGCGTGCTCCGCGGCCATGCGGCTCCTTCCCCAGGTGGGCGGACGGGTGGATCAGGCGTCATCGTAGCGTCCCTTGGGCTGCGACTCATATCATATTGACAGTACTCTCATTTCGGGAGAATGATCAAACGGTAGTCATCCCGAAGAGCACGAACGGAGCGGACTCATGACGCAAACCGACCAGGGCGTGCAGGTTCCCGGCCGTGTGGTCGATCTGGACCGCGCGCGCGAGCGGCACGGCGAGAAGGCCGACCGCATGGTGCGACTGCTCGGGGTGGGCGATCCGCTCGCGGACGCCGTCATCGCCGAGCTGGACGCGCTGGGCAAGGAGGGCCGCCGCGCGCTCAACGCCGGCCTCGCCGACGGCCTGGCGAGCCTGACCGACGCTCCCCCGGCCATCGCCGCGTTCCTGCGGCAGATGGAGACCGTGCCCGCGTGGGCGGACCCCGAGATGATCCGGCGCGGCGAGACCGCCGCGCTGTCGGTTCCGCTGCTGTGGTTCGAGCTGTCGGCCATGGCCACGGCCCTGGTACACACCTATTCGTCGCCCGCCATCGCCAGGCTGCTGGTCCAGACGGGCAGGCTGACGACGATGGCCCCCCGGCGGCTGGCCGAGACCGGCATGTGGACGGCACAGGCCACCATGCCCGGCGGGCTGCTGCGCGGCGCTCCCGGGTACCTGGCCACCGCCCAGGTCCGGCTGCTGCACGCGCGGATGCGGCACGGCGCGCTCAAGCGCGGATGGGACACCGCCGAGTGGGGCGTCCCGATCAACCAGGTCGATGTGGCCCGCACCTGGCTGGACTTCGCCCTGATCAGCTACCAGGCCATCGCCGCGCTCGGCTTCGAGCTGACCGAGGCCGAGCAGTACGGCATGTACGAGTATTGGCACTACATCGGCTACCTGCTCGGGCTCGAAGACGAGAGCTTCTACCGCGACGTCACCGGCCACGAGGGCGCCGCGGAGCTGATGCACCTGTTCGACGTGACCAAGCACGCGCCGGACGACAACTCCCGCGCCCTGACCGCCGCCATGATCGAGGCCCAGGTGCAGACCCTGGCCGCCCACCCGCAGCCGCTCATGTCATCCGCCGACCTCACCCGGCTCGTCCACGCCATCCTCCGCAGCGCCTACGGCGACGAGCTGTCCGAGCAGCTCGGCATCCCCGAATCCGCGGCGATGCCGTTCCTGACGCTGACCCGGCAGGGCAACAGGGACGCCCGGCGCCTCCAGATCGGCGACCCCGCGGTCGCCGCCCGCGCCATCGAGGAGAACGTCGCCATCCGCGCGGCGGTGCTCCAAGCGGCGTCCGCCGCCCCGGACGGCACCACCTACCAGCAGCACGTCCAGAGCGGCCTGCCCGACGACTGACCCGATCACGAAAGCGGGCACCACCGAGACCGCGCCGGCCGCGCGCCGGGGCGGTCGCGGCGGCATGACGGAGGCGAGCACAGCGCCCTTCGCTCGTCGGCGTGCCCTGATCCAGCACCTGCGGGTCGCATCGGCCTGGTCAGGCCGTCGTGGCGGGGCCGAACCAGCGGGGCAGGTGGGCGAGCAGGTCGTGCCGGGCGTCGCCGGTCCAGGCGACGTGGCCGTCCGGGCGGAGCAGTACGGCGGGCGCGTCGAGTTCCTCGCTGACGTCGATGACGTGATCGACGCGATCCGCCCAGCCCGCGACCGAGAGGCGGCCGGTCTGGTCGAGGAGCAGCCCGCGGCCGGTGCGGGTCAGCTCGTACAGGCGGCCCCGCTTCAGCGTCACGTCCCGCAGCCGCCGCCCGACCAGGTCATGATCGTCCTCGGCCGCGCCGAAGTCGTAGCGGAGGCCGATCGCGGTGATCTTCTCGATCAGGTGCCGGTTCACCGCCTCGAAGTCCATGAGTTCGGACAGCAGCCTGCGTACCGCCTGCGGCCCCGGTTCGGTGGACAGCAGTTCCATCTGGGCGCGGGTGTTGTCCAGGACGGCGGCGGCCACCGGCCGGCGTTCGGTGGCGTAGCTGTCCAGCAGGTCGGCGGGGGCCCAGCCGGCGATCTCGGCGGCGAGCTTCCAGCCCAGGTTGAAGGCGTCCTGGACGCCGAGGTTGAGCCCCTGCCCGCCGGTCGGCGGGTGGATGTGCGCCGCGTCCCCGGCCAGCAGCACCCGCCCGGACCGGTAGCGCTCGGCCAGCCGGGTGGCGTCGCCGAACCGGGACAGCCAGCGCGGCGAGCGCGCGCCGAAGTCGGTGCCCGCGGTCGCCAGCAGCCGGCGCCGGAACTCCTCGATGGTCGGCGGAACCGTACGGTCCTCGGCCACCCCCTCGGCGGGCACGCCGACCCGGTACACGCCGTCGCCGAGCGGCATGGCCCCGAACCGCAGTTGGGTGGCGCGGACCCGCGTGACGACGGCGGCGATCTCCTCCGGGTCCTCGGTCAGCTCCATCTCACCGAGCAGCGTCTCGACCTTGGTCGGCTCCCCGGGGAAGCCGATGCCGAGCAGCCTGCGCACCGTACTCCGGCCGCCGTCGCAGCCGACCAGGTAGCGGCAGCGCAACCGCGTGCCGCCGGCGACCTCGGCGGTCACCCCGTCGTCATCCTGGCTCAGCCCGGTCAGCTCGTGGCCGCGCCGGATCTCGGCCCCCAGCTCGGCGGCCCGCTCGGCCAGCAGGCGATCGGTGATGGTCTGCGGGATGCCGAGGAGGTAGGGGTGCGCGGTGTCCAGCCCGCCGGGCGCGGACTTGGTGATGCCCGCGAAGCCGCCCCTGAGCGGGTACCGGGTGCCGTGCGCGAGGAACCGTTCCAGCATCCCGCGCTGGTCCATCACCTCAAGGCTGCGTACGTGCAGGCCGAGCGAGCGGACGTACGGGGCCGGCTCCGCGTCCTTCTCCAGCACCACCACGCGCACGCCGTGCAGGCGCAGCTCGGCCGCCAGCATCAGGCCGGTCGGCCCGCCACCGGCAATGATCACATCGAACATGAACCGCCCCGTCCCCTGAGGTCGTCGCCTTC
Source organism: Spongiactinospora gelatinilytica (assembly GCF_003236385.1). Taxonomy (GTDB): domain Bacteria; phylum Actinomycetota; class Actinomycetes; order Streptosporangiales; family Streptosporangiaceae; genus Spongiactinospora; species Spongiactinospora gelatinilytica. The sequence goes on along the minus strand of NZ_POUA01000040.1, from coordinate 3,983 downwards.
CGGCCGACGATTCTGCGGCACGACCGGGGTCTTGCCGCAAGCCCCCCGCTGCGCTATAGCTTGAAAGTGGCGGGGTCGGCGCGTTCGCATCGCGCGGCCTGCCGGCGGGCTAGGCGCCGCGGGCGTCGCACTCCTCCCGGTTGGCCGGCACCTCGTCCATGTGGGTCTCCGCCCAGCCCTTGATCAGGCGCATCACGTCGTAGAGGGATCGTCCGAGGTCGGTCAGCTCGTAGGTGACCGTGACCGTGACCGGGACGGTCGGCGTCACCGTGCGGGTGAGCAGTCCGTCGCGTTCGAGGGCACGCAGGGACCGTCCGCGTGGTGTCGGTGCGGCCCGACGGCGCACGGCTCGCCGGGCTGCTCGCCGCCGCCGCGGAGGGCCGCCTCCCGGCGCGAGTGCACGCCGTCGTACCGCTCGGCGAGGTCGCCTCCGCCCACCGCGCGGTCGCCAAGGGCGGGGTGCGCGGAAAGTACGTGCTTCAGCCCTAGGGCACGGCTCCTCCAGCGCCCGGGGCCGTGACCCGCCAAACTAGAGGCACTTGGCAGCCTGCGTTCCCGCCCCCTGGACGGAGCTCGTTATGACGATCGGTACGAACGAGGCGAACATCGCGCGCGTCTATGACTACGTTCTCGGCGGTAAGGACAATCTCGCCGCGGATCGGGCCGTGGGCGACGCGATCATGGCCAAGGCGCCCCATGTCCGGATGCTGGCGTGGGAGAACCGGCGCTTCCTGGTCCGGTCGGTGCGGCGGCTGGTGGGCCATCATCGGGTCCATCAGTTCCTCGACATCGGCTGCGGCCTGCCGACCCAGGAGAACGTGCACGAGGTGGCGCAGGCGCTCGCCCCGCAGACCAAGGTCGTCTATGTGGACAGCGACCCGGTGGTGATCGCCCACGGGCGGGCCCTGCTCACCACCAACCCGGGCACCGCGATGCTGGAGGCCGACCTGCGCGACCCCGACCTCATCCTGCGGCGCGCGGCCGAGACCCTGGACTTCGACCGGCCCATCGCGCTCATGATGATCGCGATCCTGCATTTCTTCCCTGACGACACGGGCGTCCACGACATCGTGCGGCGGCTGGTGGACGCCCTGCCCTCCGGGTCGTACCTGGTGATCTCGCACGTCGAGCGGCAGCCGCGGCTGGAGAAGATCGTCGCAGGACTACGCCGTCCCCGGCGCCCGGCCGGTCTTCCGGGACGATGAACAGCTCGCCGCGTTCTTCACCGGCACGAGCCCGGTGGAGAAGGTGCAGCCGATCAACCACATCCTCCCGGACGCCGCGCGCACCCCGGACGACTCCGCGCCCTTCCCCCACGACGGCGACCCACCGGCACCGATACCGGTGCTGGGCGGCATCGGCCGCAAGCCGTAAGACCCGCCGCCGCCGGGGCCGGCGGCATCGGGGAATCGACCGGCCTGCCGTTGGAGCCGACGGGTGGCCTGGCCCTACGACGGCTGCGGCAGCCGCAACCGCTCGGCCGCCCGGCCGCCCGGCCGAAGTGCGGCTCCTGCGGTGTCGCCAGGGGCGCGTACCTATGTCCGCCGCACGCGGTGTAGTGGGTGGCCGGGCCGCCAGAGGTCGATGACCATCTCGTCGCCCTCGATCCGGATGACGGCCACCTCGTCAATGTCGGCCGTGAAGAAGTGCGACCCCTCGAAAGCGTCAGGGGCGATGCCGCGCGCAGCCCACATCGACGCGATCCGCTCCGGGTCGGTGATCTCGATCGCGCGCCCGGACAGTTTCACGTCGCCCACCGTGGTGGCCGGGTCGTCGGCGTCGAGCAGCACCGGCGGGCCGTGCAGCGCGAAGCGCGGATCGCGCTGCAAATCGCGGGCCTTCAACGCGCCGGGCATCGACCCGAACCACAGGTCGGCGCCGACGATGTCGGCCTCGATGCCGCTGATCCGCGGCGAGCCGTCCTTCCGCAGCGTCGCGATGGTCTTGTGCTTGTGCGACTCGAACGACTCCCGGGCCCGGGCGGCGAACTCCGGCGCCGATTCGGCGAACTCACCCCAGCCGGCCATGCGGCCCCTCCTTCGCGTGATCGTCATATGTCAGACCCAGCCTGTCACAGGGGACCGACAGTTCGGCCTTCCCCGGAGGGCGCGAGCAACATGTGAATAATATTCAGAAACGGTCGGGCTCCATCTGATCAGGATATATTCGAGATGCCGACGCGGCTTGTAATCCGCTTACCAGATGCTTTTTGTCAAGGCGCGGACATCCACTTGACAAACCACCCTGATCATCGTGTAACCAATATCAAGACAAGCACCTCCATTTTTCTGATCCACTGATCACTGGCGCAGGAGGTTCGATGAGCACCGCCACTACTTCCGGTTCTTGGCCGTCGATGAGCACCACCCCGCCCAACCTCGACGGATTGGGGACCGCGCACGTCACCTGGGGCATTCCCGCGGGCGGCGGCAAGAGCGGCTACGTCTTCCAGGGCGGCGGCGTCCAGGTGCGCACCGACGGCACCGAATTCACGCTGGGCACCTTCACCCACGAGAACTTCCCCATCCAGGCGATGCCGCAGCCGCAGTTCGATGTGGACCTGGCGGTACGGGTGGCCTTCGAGGACGGCACCGAAGCCGACTTCACCTTCCGTTTCCACCACAACGAGACGCCGAACACCGGCCCGGCCCCCGACGACATCGTGGACCTGCCGACGTTCGTCTCCCCGCAGACCGTCACCATCGACGGGGAGCAGTACGGCGTGGTCATCAGCGGATTCAAGCAGGGCGGGCAGGTCGTCCGGCAGTTCATCAGCCCGGAGAACGGTGCCAACAGCGCCGACGTGGTGGCCATCTTCGCCCACGCCGGGCGGCCCGACGTGCACATCACGACGGTCCGCAACAAGGGCGAGGTGAAGTACACCCAGGCCGACGAGTACGTGGAAATCGTCAACCGGGGCACGGCGGCCGGCAACATCTCCGGCTGGACGCTCGGCGCGGACGACGCCGGCCAGGACTTCGTGTTCCCCCCTGGCACGGTCCTGCAACCGGGGCAGCGCATCCGCGTCTACACCAACGAAGTGCATCCCGAATGGGGTGGCTTCGTCTACGGCAGCAAGCGCCCCATCTGGAATGACAAGGGCGACTCCGCCAAGCTGAAGGACAGCGGCGACAACGTCGTCTCGGAGTACGGCTACGGTAGCAAGGCCCCCTGACGGTTGTAAATCAGATAATGCGCTGAGCGGCACAAAGGAGCAAGGCGGCTTTCGGGGATCCGCCTTGCTCTTCGTGTGCGCGTCTGCTCGCGGGTCAGGCCGCCGTATCACCTTACAGCGCCCTTTCCCGATTGCCGTCCCGGTGAGTAATCGCTCTTCGCCTGTGTGATCGCGGCACCGGAGGTATCCAGCAAAACCGGTGAAAAGTTCACCGAGCCGCCAACCAGGTCGTTCTCCCCGTAAACGACATGTCGCGATGCCGCGTCTTCTCTCCGTCAAGAGCCCTTGGATATACAGGAGATCCAGATGCGTCTTTCCCGCGCCGCGGCCGGCGTGTTAGGCACCGCCGCCGTCGCCCTGCCCCTGATCGCGGCCCCCGCGCAGGCCACCGCCGCCCCTGCGGTCCAGGTCGCGAAGGTGTACTACGACTCGCCGGGCGTGGACCGCCGTTCCAACAGCAGCCTGAACGGCGAGTACGTGGTCATCAAGAACGTGACACGGACCACGAGGAAGATCGGCGGCTGGATCGTCCACGATGAGACCGGCTACAAGTACCGGTTCCCGGCGGGCACGGTGATCAAGGGCGGGGAGTCGATCACGATCCGCACCGGAAGCGGCCGGAGCGGCACGTCCACCCACTACTGGGGCCGCAAGCAGTACGTGTGGAACAACGACGCCGACACCGCGACCCTGCGCAGCAACACCGGCAAACTACTCGACTCCTGTAGCCATGACAGCACCCGCCGGGACTACGTCATCTGCTGACCCGTTTCTGTCGGCCCCACCGGCTAGGCTCACCCCACTCGGC